>JABITN010000170.1 GCA_018700525.1 Opitutales bacterium | reverse complement strand
TCCGGCGTCAAAGCCGGTACGGCATCCGGAGGCGGCGGAGGGGCATTACCCAAAATATTCTCCAATATCCAAACGCCTCTCACAACCGGTTGCGTATCGACCCCATTAGCGGTTGCAGTCATCACTCCAGCCATTCCCAGGACCCCACCAAATCGGCCACCGCGTTCAAAAGAAACTCGGCGTAACGTTTTCTCATTCTTCGCTGTCCCTTTCATCGGAAGCTCGTACACGTACTTCCCCACAGAAGTATTCGTATAGGTGAAATCAGGATCAACGAAATCCTTCATTGGACGATTCGTATCCAACATTTCCCTAAAAAACAGGTTTGGCTCTTCCACAAAAGCGAACCTCTCATTGTCGCCATATTTAAACGTCTTCGGTTTATCGAAAAGCGTTTTGTCAGGTGTTAAATCTTCCAAAACCGCTAGATCGAGCCACTGATCCAGAAAGCTGCGGATGAATATTTTCGAAGCCTTAGAATCGATCAATCGCTCCGCATGCTGCCTCAAAACAGTTTCCTCCAAAATCGAGCCTTCATGCGCTGCGGCCAACAGTTTAGCATCAGGGGGACCCGATGTTAGAAAATAGGAGAGTCGCGCAGCCAAACCATAAGCATCCAAAGAACCCTCCTCAAACCCGCGATACAAGAAATAAGGTGATTTCAAGGCCGTCCGAAGAACCATATGCAAGCCATCTTCCAATCGCCCCGATTTCGAAATTTCTCTCTGAGCAAGATCCCAATATTCTTCAAACACCTCTTCGTTTACCGGGCGACGAAACGCGACCGGTAAAAAGGAGTGAATGAAATCGCGAGCCATTTCCCGATCCGACCTGCCCTTCGTTCGACCTAGCAACTTAGAAGCGCGTTCCTTCCAGTACGTTTCTTCTTCGCCGTCTACTAACTTGATAGGACCGAACACCGTCGCCTTGTGCACCTCAAGCGCTGGGCCTTCTTCTAAATGCTTGTATTCAAGAACCTCTGTCGTCAGTCGCAGATTTTTTATTACAACCGACACCAGTTCATCTAAAGACTCTTCAGTAGGCGAGTCCGGCAATAAATCCGTTTTCATCAGCGCCTTGAGTCGATCCCAACCTAATCGGCCGCGTTCAACTTTCCCGTCAGCTTGTTTGTAAGCTGCCGCTAGAAGCGGATCCTCGAGAAACAAACGTTTAACGTGAGCCGTCAGCTTAACCTTATCCTCTGCAAGCGACGCATTATTGTAACGAAGTGCAATCGTCTCCCCTTTCTCCAAAACGCCTTCGAATCGATATTGTTGCGGGGGTCCCGACTGAATGGATACTTCTCCTATTTGACGAACTGAATCTACTTTCTCGCCTGGAGCCTCTACCGCGTTTACTGCATAAACATGGCAAACTACAGATTCGCCCGGAGGTGGATTGAAGGCTGAAAGCGTGAGTTCGACTTGATAGCGTCCCGTGGTACTGGCTTCGAACCTGCTAGGCCACGTTGCGCTCGCCGACAAAGCTTCCGAGCTCGAGACCACTCGCATGGTTTCGCCAACAAGCAATCCCGAGGAGTAAGCATAGCTGAAATCCTTCGCCAACACATCCGTCGCTATTGGCTCTACTGACTTTCGAACTGGAGGAAAGAGCTTCTCCGCAAGGTCGTTCGCGACCTGAGCATAGGACTGTAAAAGCGGACCTGACAGCATCAAGGCCGAGGCTTGGTTATCAAAACCATTCGCCTCGCTATCGACCGGAAAACCATCGGGCAATTCATACTTCGTACTTAACAGTGCGTTCAGGCTGTTCACGTATTCTCGCCGATTCAATCGTCTCAGCGTCGACCCACCTATCGACGCATGTTCGCTAAGCGATTGATCCAGCCAATCGACCATTGAAGCGCGAGCACTGGCTGATGGTTTTTGCTCCTTCTTCGGTGGCATCTCTCCCGACTCCAAAGCGTTAATCGCTCGCTCCCACAATTCCAGCGAATCCTGATTGCTCCAATCAATTTCGGGCGCCTCTAAACTAATCTCCCCCTTACGTTCGAAGTCGTCATGGCAATCCAAACAATACATTTCGAGAAACTCATAGGATGCATCGGGGATCGCCTGGAGCTCCGAACTTCCAAAGCTATTCGTTTGTATTCCCAAAATACAAAAAAGCAGACCTATCAAACGTAGGGGTGTCGCTCGCGGCGATCGGCATCGGTTGAGTTCTAGTAGTGGATCGCCGCAAGCGATGCCCCTACAAACCAATCCCATGGAAGTCATTTTCAACATGCTCCGAGCAACCCTGCTAAACTAGGTACTGATTCATATTGCGGCTCGCATTTGAAAAGCGATCCTGCTCGATCCCAAGCTGCTGCAACATCGTCACATAAAGATCTCCCAAAAGCGGTGCGTCCGATGCGTTGCGATCAATCGCAATATACGACCCATGCTTCAATCCTCCACCGGCGAGACATATTGGAAGATTCGCGTTGGAGTGACGACTAGCATCACCCATCCCAGCGCCCCACAATATAAGCGTAGAATCCAAAATCGGCTTCCCTTCGGTATCCGTTTTTCGCTTCAGCTGATCCAAGAAAACAGACAGAAGCGCCATGTGCTGGCTTTCGACCTTGATAAGATCTTCGACCAAACCAGGATTATTCCCGTGGTGAGACAGGGCATGATAACCTGCCGAAAGCGTTTCTCCATTGATCGTAAAGACTTCACCCAAACCAGGAAGAAACATCGTGATCACGCGCGTTGAATCCGTTTCCAGAGCCAAGGCCATCAGGTCGTACATCAACGCTTGATTTTCCAACATTAAAGTCGGGGCGATAGGATCGAACTCAGGCAGCTGATAATCCACCTTGGGACGCGGTTCGCGCAGTCCTTTCAACTGGCGTTCCATCCGTTGCTCAAGATCCCGCACCGATTGAAAATACTCGCCAAGCTTTTCCCTATCTACGGAACTCACCGTTTGCTGCAGGCGTTTAGCATCACCCGAAACGCTATCCAACGAGCTCTTTCCGCTTTTTATCAAATATTCGGTCCGGTCGACATCATCCGGCAGTCCAAACAAGGTTTGATACACAACGCTTGGTCGCTTAACCATCGGCAAGGGAATGCCCTGCTCGTTGTACACCATCTTTTGCCGAAAGCTACCTCGGCCTGCACTCAACTGAAGCGAACCGATCCGCGTATCCGCACCGATATGCTTAGCTGCGATTTGATCGAGCGAAACATCGCCGACAGTTTTCCCGCACAGAAAATTATCCCAATTTTTGTGGCCGTTACTCGCTCTGTGATCCAATCCAGAGATCAGAGTAAACCGGTCCCTGTGTTGCATCAAAGGCTTAAGCAATGGCGTAACGCCATAATCCGAGCCACTTTCTTTCGGATAAAACGATCCCGCATGGAGCCCAAGATTTGCCCCAACACATACTAATCGCTTCGCCGGACCCAATTTTCGACCTGCCGAAATTGCTGAGGCGGCCACAGGCAACGATTCGAGAACCGGCAGAGCGAGCGTCATGCCAATCGCCCGCAGGAAGCGTCGTCTGTCGATGGGTGTTTTCATGGGAATGAGAAATTGAGAATAAAACTACACAAAGGTTCCGCCAACACCCAGCCTCTTGGACACGAAAGACAATCTAAATGGCTCGATTAACCGCCTTCTAGAATTTTCCAATTTCTACCTTCTGACCGCGAATGTGATACAGATGACTGAAAAATCCGTTTTCCCAAGTTTCCTCGATCGATAATTTTCCGTATAAAGTCACAGGCACATTATCGACGGCCAAAGCTCCCGGACCGGTCATCTTCACGTAAATGAATTCATTGTAGGAAGGCATCACCCCAAAGCAGCAAGCCATCGTATTTGGGACCAGCAAGAATTCTTGCACGATCTGACCATCCGATTTGATCGGCATCATGTAGCCAGTGATGGAGATACTCTTCTTATCCAGTTTAAAAATAGGCTCGGGAAGGAAAGAAAGAAGATACTCTTTGTCGGCCCGTACAACGAGATCGCTCGATTCCGGAACCTCCGGCTGGTAATCGAAAGCGCTCAAATCACTCAACTCTATCGTAAGCTCCTCGGCGCTCGCCAATGACGAAACCAAACCGAAAATCAACGCAGCTAAACCCGTAACAACTCTGTATTTCATATTGAAAAGCCCCTTGTCGATCGTACCAATTTAATGAATTGTGCTCTAAACTCAATGTTTCCCTTCTGGAAATTCGAATTCTATCCGAGAAAACGTCTGGCCGAAGATCTCGATTTCATCGATTATGACCGGGAAGCGGCCCTCAGGATCCAACCAATCCGCTTTCAATGCGAATTTCGCAGTGTTTCCCGCCGATTCGCCTGTAGCCGCATTTTCGACGGCTTCGAATGTCCCAGATCGACCATCCAGACTCGCTGTCACTGTCGCCTGCTTGACTCGAACGAAACGCTGAGCTCCCCCATCAAGCACATAGAGCGCCCATGATTTTCCGCCTGCTTCTGCGACGAGTTCAATCTGTGCCATATGCTGCCCAAGCATAACCAAAGCACCACCGTGCGGCGCCAAGTGAAAGTGACCTTGGGTCGAATCCGCCTGATTTTCGTCCGATTTCGAGCAACCAAGCAACGTTGCTAAAAAAGCCACGGCTATAGCCCATTTAAAATCCAATTTCTGTAGTTTCATCTTAAATTTCGAGACACATCCGTCCGATACGCCTTTATCGCGGGCAACACGCCCGAAAGCAAACCAATCCCCAACATCCCCAAAGGAGCCCACAACATCGCAGCATTCCCGGTAAACGGACTCAAAGCCACGCCGGTTTCGCGTTGCACGATTTCACCAATCCCCATGCCGAGCCCGGCATACACGACAAATCCGAGAATCACGCCCGCAAATGTCATGCCCACCGCCTCCAATAACGATATCATGAATACCGTCCGTTTACGCGCCCCAAGCGCTCGCAACACCGCAATGTCGCGCTTCCGCTCATTCATGGCATTGTAGAGAATCGCCAAGATCGCCCCCCCCGCGATGATTGCGACCAAGGCTGCCACTGCTTGAAGGATCTTGTCGAACCAACTAATCTTATCGAAAAACTGGAGAATCGTCCGATTCGCCGGCCAGGCCAAAGTGAGACGATCGCCTTGCTTGTTGTACATCATATCAAGCTGAAAACCCGCCATACTGGCTCCTCGCTTGAGCTTTATCAAAACCGCGCTCACATCGGTAGCCGCCTTCGGATTGTGACCACTCATGGTTTGAATCCCGCTGATCGGAATCCAGACCACCTTGTCCACTGGAGTTCCAGTCGCCTTCAGCACACCTGTCACTGTGTAAATTTCCTCATGCTTCGCGCCTTCGTTATATACCAATCCGTGATACGGATGAAAGGTATCGCCAACGCCCAGGCCAAGACGTCTCGCTGCAAATGCGCCGACGACCGCATGCATCGAACCCGACGCAAACAGCGAGCCGCCGCTCTCCAATTCAAACGAACGACCTTCCGCATACTCATGATTTTGCAAGTACTCCGGAATCGAGCCTACTAAACGATAACCGCGATAATTATCGCCCACAGCCAATGGGTACGCCGCCTCCACAGCTGGAAACTTCGTTGCCTGCTCGTAATCCGACCAACGCATCAACCCCGGAGACTCATCCAAGTGATAAAGTGCGTTCAAAACGATTTGCAGCTTCGAACCCCTCGGCCCGAGCACCGCGTCAAAACCGCCGCTCGCTCCCGCGAAGCTCTGCTCCGCCTCCTTCTTAAAAGCCCATACCAACATCAGCAGACTGCACGCTAGAGCCACAGCCGCGATCGTGATCGCACTGGAAACCCGTCGTTCCCTAATTCCGCGCATTGCGATAGATAATGAATTCATGAAAGTCCCTCCGATCCTGGCAGCAACGAACTTGCTTCGTTCAATTCCGATAAATCGATCGTTCGCTCGAATCGATCTTTAAGCGACGGATCATGACTCACCAGAAGCAATGCCGTTCCATTTTCCCTGCATAGCGATTGAATTAAATCCAATGCTACCGCCGCATTGCTTGGATCCAAATTGCCCGTTGGCTCATCTGCCAAAACTAACTTTGGCCGATTCGCCAATGCCCTCGCAATAGCCACTCGCTGCTTCTGCCCCTGAGACAATTGATCCGGACGATAATTCAAGCGCTCCCCCAAACCAACCCGTTCCAGTAACTTTCGGGCAAGGGCCACATCAGTCTTTCCGCCAAAAGCCATGCCTAACTCCACATTCTCGATACACGAATAGGCATCCAGCAAATTGAAATTTTGAAACACGTAACCCAGGGAACGAGCCCGGTGGGCATCACGAGCAGATTCCGCAAGGGCTCGCATATCCGTTCC
Source organism: Opitutales bacterium (assembly GCA_018700525.1). Lineage (GTDB taxonomy): Bacteria > Verrucomicrobiota > Verrucomicrobiia > Opitutales > Opitutaceae > Pelagisphaera. Next base: position 43,660 of record JABITN010000170.1, on the reverse strand, counting down.
GTCGAGCGTGACCGCTCCTTCATCCGCCGCAACGATTCCGGCGATCACATTTAGCAAAGTCGACTTGCCTGAACCGCTTTCGCCCTGGAGCAATACCTGCTCCCCAGCATCGAGCTCAAAAGACGAAATGCGGACAATCTCAGTCCATTCGCCTCGATCCGACAAATAGCGTTTCGAAAGGTTTTTTAAAGATAGTAGGGCCATAAATTAAACGAGACTCAACTCACGCTGCTTAATTTCTCCGCACTTTCAATACACGAGTTGCCCGATCCAAGCGAATTGCAATGGATGCGATTAAAAGAGCCACCTGATATTAATCAGGTCGTAAGCTCTCGGGTCGAAGAAATTCAGCCCACCCTTACTGCATCAAGCGTCATCCCAATTGCTTTCGGTTTATTTGCGTTAGTGTAAATCAGTGTGCTCAGTGGTTCTAAGATTCCTTATGGTTTGTTCATTTTGATTTCTTTACCACTGAGGACAGCGAACCTTACCGGCGAGGAACAATAGATGACGGAAATAATCGCCCAAAATTGTAATTAACCTCGAAAATTTCACTGGCTTCCTCCCTCCAATTTCCAGCAAGATGGGGCTCTTCACAAAGAAAACCGATGAAAACCAACGAATCCGCAAGATCCGCCAAATGCCAACGTTGCGGAGCGCCAATCGAATTCCAGGCAGACTACCCTCCTGTCTGCGACGAATGCTACCCTATCTACGGATCCTGCTGCAACGAATGGAGAAACGCCGACAATCCCGACAGCGATTGATCCGCAACAAATCCACTCCCCTGAACGTTAACACGGGAGCTAAGCATGCCTAAAAAAATAAATCCATTATTCGCTCGCTCCTAACCTTCGCCGTCATCGCGATCGGAGCTTACTTTCTTAACACCGCCTATCAGACCCATCTCGGTCAAAAAACAATCGATAGCACAGGCCTTGAAATCCTCTCTCTAGAGACCGCTCTAGCGAAATCGAAAGAAACCGAGAAGCCAGTCCTGGCTGACCTCTCCGCCATTTGGTGCCCGTCATGCCGACAGCTCGACAAGCAGGTTTTCGCCAACGAAGCAGTCAAAACGAAGATCCAAAACAACTATATTTTCACCCGAATCGAGTACGAAACCGAAGAAGGTAAAGCCTTCATGGAAAAACACCAACTCCGCGGCTTTCCGAACTTGCTCACTCTCGACGCCAACGGCAACAAACTGAAAACATTCCAACGACCCTTTCGCCAGAGACCTTCCTCGCCTCCCTCTAAAGCCCGGCCGCAATCGGACACTGAAACAATTTCCATTGCCTGAAAGGCGCTTCTCTTAAATGATGAACTCCTATCTTGCATGAAAACTCGAATTCTCAATTTCCTGGCTCTTGGTTTCGTCGCGTCTTCGACAACATTCGCCGATTTCGAACCATTCCCGCCAACCCCTCCAGGTCAGCCCTACTCGAACGAAGTTGCTCACCAAGCATTGTCGAATTACGCGGACCTCGCTTGGGAAATGTATTCAGACTCGGTCCGCGAGATCATTCGATTCAACATGGCGATCTACGCCTTTCGCAAAGACCCTGGACCTGAAACATTCGAGGAAGCCAAACGGCTCTGGGTCCAAGCTCGCAAAATTTACGGCCGAACGGAAGCCTTTCGCTTTTCAGAAACTGCAATCGACGAACTCGATTTGGAAATATTCATCAATGCCTGGCCAGTTGATGAAAGCTACATCGATTACACCCGCGACGATCCCAATTCCGGCATCATCAACCAACCCGATCGCTACCCGAAACTGAACAGCGTTTCCCTACCCAAACTCAACGAAGCCGGCGGCGAAGCCAATATTGCCACAGGCTGGCACGCGATCGAATTTCTTCTATGGGGACAAGACTTCAATACCAAGGGACCAGGCCAACGCTCCTGGACCGATTACACGACTGCTCCCAACGCCGATCGGCGTATGACTTATTTGGTTACAGCCACTGAAGTGCTGCGATTCCATCTAGTGGCAATCGCCGACTCTTGGAACCCATTTAACTACGATGGCACCCCCGGCGAATTCTTCCTGCGCCGTCCCTCCAGAATCATTCGCACCGTTCTCCGAGGCCTTTCCGCTCTCTCCGGGCGAGAGATCGCCAGCGAACGCCTCGCGACCGCTCTGCGCAGTCGGTCCCAGGAAGACGAACATTCGTGTTTCAGCGACACCACTCACAACGACCTCGTATCCAATATGGAAGGCATCGAATCCATCCTATTCGGAACTTTCACCAGCAATTCCGGCAAAGTAATAATCGACGAAACGGGTTTCTACGATCTTATAGCAACCGCAGATTCCGAAATCGCCGAGAGCGTTAGAAACCAATTCCACACAGCCAAGAAATTGATCTCGGTCATCCCCACTCCCTTCGATCAATCGATCATGGCTCAAGAAGGCGGATCGGAACACCAAGCGATTCAAGCTGCCGTCGCCGCTCTTTGGGAATTCGTCTACACGCTCTCCGATGCGGAAGAAGCCATGCAGCTTTCCGTTAAAGGACGATGAGCTTTTCCCGCATTTGGTTACTGCTCGCCATCGGTTGCTGGCCGCTCGCGGCGGACCCCAATCTGCCAGGCGGCGCAACCACTGCATTCGAGAACTCGCGCGAAGCCTACACTCAGCCCGCCAGTAATCTCGACCCCAGGAACTTCGCCCAATTCTTTTCCGGCGATACGATTTTCAATACTAATTGGGTCAACGCATCCTCGGTCGTCGATGGTCGCGACGGACTCGGTCCGCTATTCAACGCACGCTCTTGCTCTGCTTGCCACTTCAAAGACGGACGCGGGCGCCCCCCCGAAAAAGGCGAAATACCGAACGGCTTCCTCATCCGCATCAGCCAGGCCGAAAATGAAGCCCCCCATCCGATCTACGGTAATCAAATCAGCGTCAGAGCGCTGCCCGGACTGCCACCCGAAGCAGCAATCGAAATCTCCTATCAGGAAATCGTCAGCAACTATCCCGATGGGAATGAATACCGTATCCAAAAACCTCTATACGCTATAAAAAAATGGGGATACACCGAACCGAGCTCCCCGCTCATGGTATCTCCTCGATTAGCTCCGAGCGTATTTGGATTGGGCTTACTCGATGCAATCCCTGACGAAATCATTCTCGCTCGCTCCGACCCCAGCGACACGAACGGCGACGGAATTTCCGGTCGACCCAATTGGGTAAAAAGCCCCAGTAAAGGCGAACGCCAATTGGGCAAATATGGATGGAAAGCCAACAAAGCGACTATCGAAGATCAAAGCGCTGGCGCGTTTCAAAGCGACCTCGGAATCACCTCCATGCTCTTCCCCAACGAAAACCATTCAAGCTCCCAATTAGATGAATTGGATTTCCCTAGCGGCGGTTCTCCGGAACTCAGCAAACGCGACCTCGAAGACATCGTATTCTACCTTAAAGCGCTGGCTCCCCCAGCCAGTCGCTTCAAGAGCGACGAGGCTTACGAAAACGGTCGTCAACTCTTCACTCAAAGCCACTGCTCGAGTTGCCACACTCCCGATTTCACAACGCGAGCGCAGACCGAAATTCCCGCCCTCGCGAATCAACGAATCTACCCTTATACGGACCTTCTCCTCCACGACATGGGCGAACCGCTTGCCGACAATCGCTCCGATTTCGAGGCCAAGGGCAACGAATGGCGCACACCTCCACTTTGGGGACTCGGGTTAACCCAAGCAGTCAACGGACACAGTCGCCTGCTTCACGATGGACGAGCCCGTAACGTGGAAGAAGCAATTCTCTGGCACGGCGGCGAAGCCGAATTCAGCAAACAAGCCTTCATGCGCCTAAGCTCCTCTGAACGTCAGATCCTGATCGATTTCGTCGAGGCGCTATAGATTCCAAAAAGGCAACCCCAACCAAGCCGATGCCTCTCCGGCACTTGCCAGCGAAGCCTCTTCCAATTAAATTTCCGATAAACTGTCGTCGACAACCCCGAGCAACCATAAGGACATCAGAGCCGATTCCCAAGACACCGGTATCCGCGGCGCAATGATGACATCATCCTGGTCACACATATTTGGAACAATCGTCTCGCCCAAACCAGCATTCACAACTCCGCGGCGGATCGTTTCCGTCCACGTCGAAGGTTTCAGGTTTTCATGGGCATTGAATACACTTCCGCTAAACGGCAAAGAAAACGGGAGCGCCAACCTCAGGAGCAATATCGCCCAAGCCCAACACAACAAGTGCGGCGAAATCATCCGTTTAAGCAAAGGCGTAATCGCGAGGAGGATCAACGCGAGAAGAGCGAATCTAATGGTCGCGTCCCAATGTGCCCAAAACAAATCCGCCCTCTTACTTACCCTTTTCCTCTAAAATTCGCCTCAATTCATCTATATCGTCTCCTGACAATTCCTCGTTCTCTATAAAGTGGAGCATCATCGGAGCCACCTCGCCGCGAAAGACCTTCGAGAGGAACTGGCTTCCTTCCGCGCGGCGACACTCACTCTCGCTCAGTAAGGAACGGTAAACATTCGCCCGACCTTCGCGCTTCGATTCCACAACCCCCTTTGCCTCCAAACGAACCAGAAACGTATTAACCGTTTTCTGTTTCCATAAATCGTGCGTCAACCGCGCGAGCACTTCCACTGCGGTCATGGGCTCGTGGTCCCACAAGGCTTTCATAACCTCCCATTCCGCATCCGATATTCTTGGGGCATTCATCGTATCTTATACAAGCAGAACTTAATAGACTACAAACGTAATCTTCCGTCAATCCGTGATCTGTAAAACTTCAATCTCAAGCCAAACCCTAAAGGCGTACGCGTTTACAAATCCATTGGACAACGAATCCTCACAAGCGTTCAAAAGCGACTGGGCAGGTTAGCTTTGATTCCTCGCGGCTTCGAAGAATGCCAAAGCCCTGAGCTCATGCCAATAACCTGCAGGACTCGCCTTTCCGGGGAATCCGCAATGACCTCCGCCTTCAGGAATTTCCAAATGCAGCCACTTGCTCTCCCGGGCAATCTCAACGGGGTAGCAAGCTTCCGACAGGAAAGGATCGTTTTTCGCATTTACCAATAAGGCCGGTCGATCAATCCTATCCAACGAGCGAGCGCAACTGGATTGCGTCCAGTAATCGACTGCATCGCGAAACCCATTGAGCGGTGCAGTATAGGTTCCGTCGAAATCATAGAAAGTTTTCATTTTCAAGCAACCGTTAGCATAACTAAATTCTGGATACAATTCGTCTTTATCCCGGAGCTTAGAACACAAACGCCGTGCAAAACGCTTCATATAAAACCTATTGCCGGACTCGGCTAAACAATCCGAACCTCCTTGTAGCTCGCATGGAACGCTAAACGCCGCAACCGCTCGAACCGGTTTCGGAAGCCAGGACGACGTTTCCCCAAAATACTTCAACGCCACATTGCCTCCCAGGCTAAAGCCCACGACATACACTTCGCCATATCGCTCAGCTACTCGATTCATGACCTCAGCCAATCCCACAGTGTCCCCGCTATGGTAAAATCGCTCTAGCCTATTTGGCTCGCCGCTACAACCTCTCAGATTCAAAGCGCCAACCGCGTAGCTCGCCCTATCGAAGGTCCGAGCCATTGCCTTTACGTAAGGCGCCTGGCTATTCCCCTCCAAACCATGGATAACAATACAGCAACGCGACCTCGACTCTTGATCGCCCGATTTCACCCAATCGACATCCACGAAGTCCGTATCCGGCAATTCGAAACGCTCGCGACGATATCGAATCCGTAGTCGCCTCCTGGTGACATTCGGCAAGATCGTCTGCCAATGTGGATTGGAAATCCACCAAGGCGAGCGATACGTCGAATTCGCGATTAAAGGCACAGCTTGCGAACAAACCAAACAACCGGGCTCTCGCAAGCTCCGATTACTGGCAAAGTTTCTCATTTGTCCGAATGACATCCAGCCGAAGTGCAGCTCATCAGCGATTACGCTGCCGGAAAAAGCCCAAAACCTCAGTTTTTTCAAAATTGCCCAATAGGCGACTTGAAGCCCACGCTCGAACCCCTACAACTAGCCTCATGCAAGAGCGGGAAATGCAGAATCCGACTGAGTCCGAAGCCTACGCCCTGCGGCGGGCGCGGTTGGTCCAGATGCACCCCAGCGATATTGCCGCTGAAATCGAGAACCTGGAACTCGACGAAATCCGCGAAGTCTTCCGAGATCTGAATGACGACAAGACTGCAGACGTCATTCCCGAGCTGCCCCAGGAGCTCCAAACCGAGCTCATGGAAAACATGCGCCTCGAACGCGTCACCGAGATTATCCCAGAGATGCTCTCCGACGAAGCGGCCGATGCGCTAGGTGACGTCTCACCCGAGCGACTCCATGATATCATGGAAAAGCTCCCCAGCGAGGAGTACGAAGAAATCTCCGACTTGATGGAGTACCCCGAGGATTCCGCGGGCGGAATCATGCAGAAGGAGGTCCACGCCATCAAGGATTCGCTCACGTTGGCCGAAGCCCGGGAAGCGATTCGTAAGGACGAAGATCAAGACCAAGAAGATGTCAGTTCAATTTACGTCTATGCAATCGATGATTCCCAGCGCCTAAAAGGAGTATTACGACTGCGCGACCTCCTCTTTCGCGACCTGCGCCTTCTTGTCAGCAAAGTAATGGTTACCGAAGTCCGCTCGATCAGCGTCAACGCCGACCAAGAGGAAATCGCCAATCTCTTTCAGAAATACAACTACAGTTCGCTGCCCGTCGTCGATGATTTTGGAAAACTCGTCGGCCGTGTGACTTCCGATGACGTACTCGATGTCATTCAAGAAGAAGCCACCGAAGACATGCAACGCATGGTCGGTATCTCAGGCGACGAATCCGTATCCACGCCTTGGAGAAGATCAGTCCGCAACCGACTGCCCTGGCTTTGCGTCAACCTGTGCACTGGATTCGGTATAGCCTGGGTCGTATCAATGTTCGAACCGGCGATCGAACAATACGCTATCCTCGCCTTTTTTCTTCCGATTGTCGGATTGCTCGGAGGCAATGCGGGCAACCAAACCCTTACCATCGTCGTACGTTCCCTCGCTCTGGGCGAGATCGACGATGACGAATGGAAACCCCTTCTCCTGAAAGAAGTCATTACAAGTTTCACCACTGGTTTCGCAATCGGAACCTTAGCAGGTCTCGCATCATGGCTCTGGATCGGTATGCCCATCCTCGGACTCGTCGTATTTCTCGCCATGCTCCTAAACATGATTGCTGCGGCCCTCGCCGGAGTGCTCGTCCCCTTCGGCCTTCGCTCGCTGAAAATCGATCCTGCCCTCGCTTCTTCGATTATGGTCACTACCGCCACCGATGTAATTGGCTTCTTCATCTTTCTCAGCCTGGCGACCTTGGCCATCAATACATTCAGCCTCTAGAAGACCACGCTTACGGCCCTTGAATTCCGATCTATCTCCAAGTACTCCGTCATTCGAAACCTCAGAATAAACCCGCACGTAATTATTCAATAAAACCGTTCTCGCTCGACCTTAGTTGTATCCTCTTAATCCTATAACCCCCTAACTTAACGCCTTTACAACAGCTTTCGAAAAGTTGACCGCACTCAAGCGATCCGACTCGAGCCATCTGGGCTGATTTTATTTTCTTTCCCATGTCCGTCTCCGTACCTGTAGAGCAAATTCAAAAATACCTAAGCCACTCGCTCGTCAAAGTCTTCACGACAATGGCTCACGCCAAGTGCTAATTTCTAGGTCAAGAAGCCTACCGCGGTAGCCAAACTCTCAGCCCCGCAATCGATCCCATTAGAGATCCCAGTACACACATATTCGCGTCATGCGTTGGTTTTGCAGGAGAGATCAATGGCGTTTGCTACCTATTCATGGGCAACCGGTTTGCCTATCACGCTGCAAAACGGATCACCGGCATTGAAGATCCGGAACTCGACGACGATACCGTACGCGACGTTTGCGGCGAATTGGCCAACATGTTCGCCGGCACATTTAAAAACTGTATGGCCAACCTCGGACTCCCCTCCACTTTGACCATTCCGACCATTATGCAAGGCAAACGAATGGCGATCAACACTGCAGGAACCAACGATCAGTTTCGCTTCACTTTCGAAGTCGACGGCTTTCCAATCTTCGCCGACCTAATGCTTTCGGACAATTAAAAGCTTTCCTTATTAGTCAGTCAAAGGTCTCGGATCTTTGGCGAAGCGATCCGCTGATCCTACTTCGGAGCGATACGGTAAACGCAGCGCCTCGAATCGGTCATCAAATGCTCGGTCCGCTCAACACTTACCGCGTCTCCGAATGTTTGTTGAAATACACTCAGTTCCCCCGTGCAGAACCCCGCACAATTTTCCGCCGCAGCGCAAATCGGGCAATGATTCTCAACAAGATAACACACCCCCGCTTCGTCTTTTTCGACATCAGCCATATAGCCCTCCTCCGAGCGTAATTTGGCTAAAGCCTTAGCCTGCCGAAACAAAGACGCCGATCGGTCCACCTTCTTCGAGTACACCTCAACCTGCGCCGTTCCACGCCGTTTCAAAAGTGCATCCATCCCTTCCGATCCCACCGTCTCGCTCAAGCCGCTCAACAAATCGAGAATCAAATCACGATGACGATCCGAGAAATGGCGATTCGCATTTGCCGTAAGTTCCCAAAATTTGGTTGGCCGCCCCTTCCCTCGCGAGACATCTTCAGAAGTAACGTCTCCAGCTTCGCCCAACTCCCGAAGATGCTGGCGTACTGCCATCGACGAAATCCCCAACTCTTCGGCCATCACACTGCTCGGCAAGGCTCCTCGCATTTTCAGCTTATTGAGGATTTCTCGGCGGGTCTCCCAGTGGGCTCCTTTGTACTTACCGTCTTTCACTCGTTGCTTCGTGGGTTGAGGTTTTGGATCTGCCGCAATCCGGCCCGATATCCAATCACATATTTCAAAAGAATTTTCTTACCTTAAAAAGTCGAGCATAAAGAGATCTCCCGAACTAGTCAAAACTACCTGAGGCTTCCCCCTACGCAATCGCCCGGCGACATCCTGATAGACATTCCGTGTTTTCGTGCTATTGTAAATAACACGTAAACGTACAAACTATGACTGACCTCCTAATAGTTCGAATGGCCAATCGCTCCAAAGAGCGATATTCCCGAAAAGCCCGGGCCGAGAACGTACCCGTAGGGATGCACTTCGGTCTCGTTGTCGGTGTTGGACTAGGTCTTGGAATTGCCTCGGCATCCGAATTCGATCCGTTTGTCGGGATAGCGATTGGGGCAGCTTGCGGTATTGTTTTCGGCGTTTTATTTGGACGTTTTCTCAAGCCGACTCGACGATACAGGCGTACTCGACAAGCCTACTCTTACGAAGGCATGCCCTTAGAAAACGAAGAAGGCGACGAATCCGGCGAATCGTCACCTAAAACTAGCCATTAAGCTATTCGCCTGCCTAGAGGTTTTGGAATATCAGGCGATAGAAATCCGGATGCGAAATCCAGGTCTGTCCGCTGATGATCTTGCCATCAATAACGGCTTCCGGGCGTAGCCACTTTCCGCCAGCCGCTTCGGCCTCCGGACGGCAATGCTCGTAGCAAGTCACGTCGACATCGCCCAACAATCCCGCGGTCGCTAAGATTTGGATACCGTGGCAAATGCTGTAGATCCACTTGTCCTTTACGTGAAATTCTCTGACAATCTCGAGCACCTTGGGATCGTTTCTCAAGTACTCCGGAGCGCGTCCTCCAATCAGTAAGATCGCCTCGTAATCATCGACAACCACTTCCCCAAAGTCCACGTTGGACTCGGCTACGTAGCCCGGTTTCTCGATATAAGTATCCCAGCCCGGAGCAAAGTCGTGCAGGACCAAATTCAAAGGCCTCTTGGACGGAGCCGCAATGTCGACCTCGTAGTTCGCCTCTTGGAATCGATGCAGTCCGTAAAGAACTTCATAACTCTCGCCGCCGTCGCCGGTCATAATAAGTATTTTCTTGCTCATAATAGAACCTAATTGATTGGGGTATGGATAGAGTGTTCCGCCGATGCTCGTTTTCTTCGATCAAGCCGCAAGCTTGAAATGCTCTCGACCGAGAGCCTTACGGCCTTCTCTAAAAAAACATTTGCTTCCCATGACCTTCTCTTTCTCCATCCGAGGCCAAATCTTCTACTTCCCAATGTTAGATCGCCGCAAACTCCTATCTGAGATCTTCCGCTTCATCCTCGTAAGCGGAGTCTCTTTTACTATCGACGCTGGAGTTTACTTGGGGCTGACAAGTCAGCTCGACATCGATGGCTCTTGGGCAAAACGAATCAGCTTCGCATGCGTTTCAGTTTGGGGGTTCTTCGCCCACAAACATTTCACGTTTCGCCATCGATCCTTCAATCGCAGCGAACCCATTCGATTCGCATGCGTCTATCTGACTGGTTGGGTACTCAACAGCCTCGTTTACGATGCCACGATAGCTCTGGATCAGAGCGCTAAACCGGCCTTCCTCCTCGCCACATTCGCCTGGGCCTGCTGGAATTTCGTAGGCCAAAAGTGGTTCGTTTTTCGCGAGCCTGCAGAGAAAGCCTAAAACCCTTTGATTCAGACTCGTCGAGCATCGCTCTGACGTCCCGTCAGATAGTGATAGCAGGGGCGATCGCACGGATGTCCCGCAAAGCGAAACTTATCCTCATTTATTTTCCTACAATATGCAGTTTCGCCCAATTTTGACGATTCTTTCGCCATTATTGACCGATCTACGCTTCTCCAGTTCAATCGACTACCGGCACGATCTCCGAACCTTTTGCCATTCCTTCCGGCAACTCCATAATCCGTATATTGCGGAAACGTACCTGAGCCCCTTCCGACTCCAAACAAAGATACCCTTTCTTAACCGAAGAATTGCGAATGCCATTCACGAATTTTCCGTTGATCGACAACTTAACCGTTCCATCCACGCAAACGACCGTATACTTATTCCATTCTCCCTTGCCCTTGCAGCGATATTCCGGTGACGAGCTCCGCTTTCCGCGTGGATGATCGGGAATAGCCGTCACCGTTCCTGCTCCGAAAAGCTCTCCGCTTACGTATTCCTTAACTCGGTTGTGAATCACCGGGTACTCCAGCTCCAGCATCTGAACCTCCATTCCGTTCGGCAAGCGATTAGCGCTGTTAACTTCGCCTTCGCTCCAAACAAACACGCCCGAATTTCCGCCGGCTTCCAAATGCATCCATTCGATTTCCAAAATGAAATTCTCGTATTGCCGATCCGAGCGCATCACTCCAATCGGCAGACCTTGGCAAACGATCATTCCGTCTTTCACGGACCAAGTATCCGGTCCCGTATTCACATCCACCCAACCATCCAGGTTCTTACCATTGAACAAGGGCTTAAACGACAAAGGTTCGTCTGCCCCAGAAAAGCCACTTCCCAACAAAACGATCAATCCAATTATTAGTATTTTCATAGTCTTATATCTAAGTTGTTTTAAAGTCTCAATTCTTCCATCCCACTGGCTGAGTCCAGGCTTTTTGGACGAAATCGCTATACGCATCGTATTTAAAATACGGAGGCGCATCGCAATGCACCACCCCTCTGACGTAGAGCTCGTCGCCAGTCATCCGATAAACGGCCTTCGAACCTTCGGTCGATTGCAGCGACATGCCAATCCGTTCGTCCGCATAGTCCGCGGTCACCGGATGCGAAAGTCCTTTCTCGTCAACGATCGCTTCCACTTCCTCATGATCCAGCGACGCTTCTTTGTGCGTACCAATAAAATCGATACGATAGTTCAGCCCTTTCTTTTTTTTGACTACCACGGTCAAGGTCCCTGCTTCCGCATCGAACTCCAGCTTCTTGAGGATTACGCCCGTAGTAGAATAGAACATCCCTTGTTGCATTGCTTTCGCAATCGCATTGGGCGTCAACGCGCGTGCCCGCACCATCACCCAGGACGTTCCTGGAGCGTTCATCACATAGTCACCGACATGATAATCGTGCGTGTCGTCCGTAGCCGTTCCATAGATTGGAGGCAACCCGCCGCGCTTCAAGCGCAGCGTATTCGCGATGTCCCAGATTCGCTCTAACGAAGGCCGACTACCGTCGCCAAGGTTAAAGCAATTCGAGCTGGAATTCATAATCTCCACCCCATGCAAACCTTCAATGTCAGCCAGCATTTCGCCCGTAACTGAAAACTTATAATTGGGGTGATTCACCTGCCAGAAGACCGGATCGCCAGTCTTGGCCTGATGCTCATAGACGAGGCGTTCGTGATCCGCTAAATCCTCCACCACGGATCGGCTCGTTTTACGATGCACTTCTAGATGCTCGCTAACGTTTAAAGGATTAGAATGCACAGCGAAGCCGCTGGGACCCGACGTTAATTCAATGCCCTCGATCATGATGAACTTCTTAGGTTTCTCTACTAATTTCCGCACCTCTGAAAGCGGCATCAGGCGCACCTGTTTCTCTCCCTCGTGAATACGCGTTTGAACGTGATCCTTTCCCCAACGCTTTGCAGCCTTTTGCAACACAGGTACCGCTTCATCCGCTCGCAACGTCTTCCAACGCTCTCCGCGCGAAAGAATATTGTGATCCGACAACACAAGAAAATGATACCCATGCCGTTTGTACCAATCGGCGACCGACTCCGGTAAATCATCGCCGTCCGACCACAGGGTATGCGTGTGCGTATTCCCCCGGTACCAGCGTTCGCCGCCGCTCGCAGACAAAAAACCGGAAGCGAGCGAAAATATAAAAGCAAAGAAAACGACGGGGTAGACCTTCATGGATAACATGAAGACACAGTCTAACATCGTAAATCGAGACAAAGCTTTGCATTTCATCCCTATTTCTTAGCAATTCCGACTAAGCCTTCGCTGGCTTCTTGCTAGGAAATTCAGAATAGTGGCAAGCGGCCATTCCTCCCTAAACCTGAGGCTACGAACACCTCGCTCCCTTATTATCGAAATCATTTCGTCCTTAGACGCATTTCCACAGCCAACAAGACATCCTCTATCAGTTCGCTAAATACTTAACCCCATTGTTCAATTCATCGAATCATCCTCAAAACTCCAATGAACAGAAGCTACTTCGCTACGCTCTGATCATTTCGGCAATCCTCCTCTCCCTCCTACTCATATTCAAACTTTCGTCCAAGAAGAAACAGACCTAGGCAAACGCGAATCCCATTAAAACAGACCCGCCCAATTTGCTTAAAGAGAGAGGTTATCGATACGAATTATAATAATTTACGGAACCGCCCGCGTCGTTCCTTCGAGCTGATTCAACGCACGATTGAGAACGCGAACGGTGTACTTGCCTTTCGCATACAAATCCTCCCGTGGTTTCAGCGCCGCATGCATTTCGACAACAACAGGACGGGCCATTTCATCAATCTGATCGAGAACAATCGCCGCGTGCAATCGCTCCCACTGCTCGCCGCGATCTAGCTCGCCTACGAGAACCGGCAACGCCGCCTTTGGCATATCTAGCCTACACAATGCCCGTGCTGCTGCAATCCGTACAACTGCTGATTCATCCTTCAACGCAGCCCGCATTGTTTTAGCTGCCGAACGCGCCGGCGCCCCTATGTTGGCAATCCCAACCGCTCCCCAATAACGTATAGCCGCATCGCCATCCTTCATCGCCTTCAACAACTTCGGCAAGGCTGTGGGCCCTTCCGAAGCCTGAACTGCGATATCAGCCAAGCGATCCGAAAAGGTCGGGTCATTGCTCTGACGCAAAATCCCATAGCGGTGCCCAATAGTTTTCTCGCGTTCCAAAATAATCGGTTCCGCTATCAAGCCTGTATCGCCCGTTCGCTTAACCCAATCCAAGTGAGCATCCCGCAATCGCGAAAGCTTATCCGCATTACCGGGTTCCGCCGCTATGTTCCGAATCTCATGAGGGTCCGTCCACGTATCGTAAAGCTCTTCGACGGGCTTCGTTGGCGAAAAATAATATTCCGCAGCCGGAGGCAATTTACCCGCTTCGTGCAAGCGACGCAAATCCGCCATGGTCGCGCCTTTCTCCGGCGTATTCATAAACTGGTAATACGTTTTAAGTGGCTCGTAATTACGAATGTACTTATAACGTTTGTCCCGCGACATGCGTATTATGTCGTATCGCTCGTCCATACGATCGCGGGCCCCGAAAACGAATTCGCGTGGAGTCGCTGGGTTGCTACCGAGGAAAGGTTTTCCTTGCACGTGGCTCGGAACGGCGATCCCCGCTAGATTCAAAACAGTCGGTCCAAAATCAATCGAACTTACTAAACGATCGGTTACTGTCCTCGGCACGCCTTGTCCCGATTCGCGCAACGATTCCGGTATTCGCACAATCAATGGTACCCGTGTTCCCGAGTCATAGAGCCAGCGCTTGGCGCGCGGCAGTCCGACGCCGTGATCGGACCAGTAGAAGATTATCGTATTCTCGTAGAGCCCGTCCTCCTTCAACTGAGCGATCAAGTCGCCCGCCCAAGCATCCATCGCCGTAATCAACTCGTAATTGCGCTTCCAGTCTTCGCGTGCCGCTGGCGTATCCGGATAATAAGGAGGAAACGTCGTCAACGCATTCGCATCCTGTCGTTGGTCTGGCGTCAAATCCTTGGTCACTTCAAAATACTTCTTCTCGCTCGCAATACCGCTTTCATGACATCCGGTAAAGTTGAATACGGAAAAGAAAGGCTGATCTTTGTCTTCTCGATTTCGCCAATGCGCCTTGCCATTCGAATCGTCCCAACTCCCTTTCGGCGTTTCGAACTGATAGTCTGTTTTACTGTTATTCGTGCAGTAATAGCCCGCTTGTCGAAGATAGGTCGGAAACGGTTTAATCTCCGCAGGCAGCTGAGCCGATCCACGCATATGCTGCGTCCCGAGAGTAGTCTGGTACATGCCCGTAATGATTCCACTCCGACACGGAGCGCACACGCCAGCCGTCGTAAACGCATGCGTGTAGCGCATACCCTCCGTCGCCAGTTTATCCAAATGAGGCGTAATCGCGTGCGGATCATCGTAACACCCCAAGTGAGCGCTAATATCCTCGGCGCTGATCCAAACGATGTTGGGCTTTTGAGCCATTGAAACAGAAGCCAGCAATAGCGCGGCGATGACGGTTGTGTAGCGAAACATGATAAGAGGTAAATTTTTATACAAACACGTGTGTGATTAGCCGTACACTATCTATTCCCGATTTCAAGGCCCCTTTCGACACTCACTGAGGCAAAACTGAAATTCACCGAAACCGCTATGGCACTTTCACCTGTTCTCGCTGACTAAGCATCTACCTCAACTCGAAAATGAAACCCACTCATCGACGCCCGCTTTCCCGTCTCGCAATCCAGCTGACAGCAGTCGCCCTTATCGGAGGCCTATCGTTCGCAATGGGCTTTCGCCAAGGCAATCGATCCAATGAGAAGCCTATTTCTTCCGTCAGTGAAACGGAAGACCCCACCGCTGACTCGCGGCCGTCAGTCGAAACGCCCCCACTCGAATCCAAACCCGAACCTTTGGAAACCGTTCAAATCGATACGCCTCCAGAAGCTCCAACCGACTGGCGAGCTCGCGGCTACGATGCTGGATTGATCAGATTCGAAGAAGCGCTTCTCGAAGCGAAATCTCTAAAAGGTCGCGAACAAGCCCTTTTCATATCAGGCCTCTTTACGAATATCGCAACGTTCAGTTCGCCTAACGACGCTTTGACGATTGCGACAGCTCAAGAAGGCTCTATCCGCGATTTTGCGTTGAAAACGCTTGTTGCCGAATGGACCGGCACGTCTGAACCCGGAAACCCAAACCCACTCGAAGATCGAGGAAGACGCATACTCAACATGTCCGGAAGAGGCCTCGGGCTGGAAGTCTCGCTAGCATCGCTCCTTGCCCGCTCTGATGCTGACCCCGCCATCACCCAAGCCTGGATGGATGCTTTCGCCGATAATCCCGGGCGTTCCGAAATCGCGGCCCGCCTCGTTCCTGGCCAACCCGACTTCGATCCCGATAACGTCTTCGCGATCGCTGACGAATGGACCGATTGGGAAAAAGACCGTTTTTCGAATAGCCTGCTAACAAACTGGGCAGAACGCGATCCAAACGGACTCATCGAAAGACTGGATACGATGAAGCAAGCCGAAAGTCGGCTCCTCGCAATCGAAGCCATCTCAGCCGCCCTCGCCCTCAAAGGCACCGCCGAGGCACTCGATTGGGTTGAAAGCCTAGCGAATAGCAGCGAGAGGGACGCAGGGTTGCAAGCCGTCTACGAAGCCACGCCTAAAGGAATTGGAGCAATGCTTAGCACAGAAAATGGATTCCCTAAAATCGGAGCTATCCTATCGGGAGGAGCCTTGGAATCGACGAATATTCGAGAAGGCGATCTAATTGTCCAATCGCGCGAAACAGACGGAACTGCCAACGAACTCTACGGTATTCCTCTTGGCGAAACAGTCGGCTTTCTGCGCGGCGCTCCCGGCTCGTCTGTCGAAATTCTCGTCCTGAGAAAAAACGAAACCACGGGAGAACTCGAGGAACATTCGGTCACAGTCGAGCGTGACTTGCTAATTCTCGACCCAGACGCTAGACGAAAAGACATCGACAGTCCCTAGGGTAACGCTATACCGCTCGATCATGATGGCCGAATCGCCTAAAAACATCACCATAAACTCCGATCTCATCGAACTCTGCCAAGTCCTGAAATTCGAAGGCCTCGTCGGCAGCGGCGGAGAAGGAAAAACGGTTATCGCCGATGGAAAAGTAAGCGTTAACGGCAAAATCGATACGAGGAAACGCGCCAAGCTTCGAGCCGGCGACACCTTCTCCTATCAAGGCGAAACCTACCGGATCGCCGCTCCAACCTCCTAAATGCCTCAAGTTAGGGCGACGCGTCCGGCTCCATCCTTGAGCCCATAGGCTACGAAACGCTACCCCTCCTTCTATGATTAAAACAGGCCAACCGCTCAAATTTCGTTTTTGAGACCTCGCTTCCTAAAAATTTAGCTGACAGGCACGACTCAAGGCTGAACACTCATTCTTTTCATGAAGCAATATCTCGACCTGCTACAACACGTTCTCGACCAAGGCCAATTTCGCGACGACCGCACGGGCACCGGCACTTACTCCGTTTTCGGTGCTCAAACACGCTTCGACCTACGCAAAGGCTTCCCCTGCCTAACGACGAAGAAACTGCACCTGCGATCTATCATCTACGAACTGCTCTGGTTTCTCAAAGGCGACACCAACGTCGGCTACCTCAAAGAACGCAAAGTCAGGATCTGGGACGAGTGGGCCGACGAAAACGGCGACCTCGGGCGCGTCTACGGTGCCCAATGGACCGATTGGAAGACACCCGAAGGCGGCAGTATCAATCAGATCGAGCAGGTCATCGAACAAATCAAAAACAATCCCACCAGCCGTCGCCTAATGGTCAGCGCCTGGAACCCGGGCGAGCTTCACCTAATGGCCTTGCCGCCCTGCCACAGTCTCTTCCAATTCTACGTCAATACCGAGCGCGGCGAACTTTCCTGCCAGCTCTACCAACGCAGTGCCGACCTCTTTCTCGGAGTCCCCTTCAATATTGCCAGCTATGCCTTGCTGACGATGATGGTCGCCCAAGTCTGCGGACTCAAAGCCGGCGACTTTGTCCACACATTCGGCGACCTCCACCTATACAAAAACCACTTAGAGCAAACGAATCTCCAGCTCAGCCGCGAACCGCGTTCCCTTCCGACTATGCGGATCAATCCCGACATCAAGAACATCGCCGACTTCACCTTCGAAGACTTCGAGCTTGTCGACTACGATCCCCATCCCACCATCAAAGCTCCGATTTCCGTATAGCAATCCTGGGATCCCAGAAATCGCCTTCAACGCCAAATGACCACCCAACCTTCCCCTTGGCGCGCCATCGCAGCCATGAGCCAAAACCGAGTCATCGGTAACGGTTCCGATATTCCCTGGCGTATCTCCGAAGATTTCAAGTGGTTCAAAGCCAAAACAATGGGAGGCGTCCTAGTCATGGGCCGCAAGACATGGGACAGCATCGGCCGCCCCCTACCCGGGCGAACCACCGCCGTTGTAAGCCGCTCTCAACCTGAACTTCCCGCGGCCGTCGAACTCCTCGACAGCCTCGAAGCGATCGAAGCCAAGCGCTTCGCCCACCCCGTTTGGATTTGCGGTGGCGGAGAGATCTACCGCCAAGCGCTTCCCCGCTGCCAAGAACTCTTTCTAACCCTTGTTAAACGCGAAGTCGAAGGCGATGCTTTCTTCCCCGAATTCGAAGACGAGTTTCGCCTAGAAGGCATCCTGCGCGACGAATCCGAATTTCAAATACGCCACTACGTTCGAAAATAGACGGGAACGAACCCCAGAAGCCCTTACCTCGCCTTAGGAACCTGCGATTTTGCAGGTGGCTCTTTTTTCAAGATCTCAATCATACGTGCCAATACCTTTGGCTGCGACGTCGACACGTTTTTCGTCTCTAGAGGATCTTTCGCATAATCGTACAGCTCATACTCGATTTTCGCCTTTGGATCGCTCGATTGCCATTCCACTAAACGATACCGTTCCGTGCGAATCGCCCGTCCCATATGGCCACCTTTACGATAAGCATGATAAGCATGGTCCCGTAATCGCTCGTCCGGATTCTTAAGAACAGCAGTCAGATCGATACCATCAATTGGCTGAGGTCCCTCCGGACGTGGCAACCCTGCCAACGAGGCCAAAGTCGTGTAGATATCCACCGTCTCCGCAAGCTGACGCGTACTCCGACCCGCTAGCGTCACTCCAGGAGCGTAAACGATGATCGGAATCCGGTTCGCCTGTTCGTGATTCGAATGCTTCGTCCAAGAGCCGTGATCGCCCAGGTGCCATCCATGATCGCCCCACAAAACGATAATCGTATTCCTATCAAGCCCTAGTGTCTCAACCTCGTCCAAGACCCGCCCCACTTGCGCATCCATATAACTCATACTCGCGTAGTAGCCATGGATAAGATCGCGCTTCAGGTCATCCTGATAAATAACATTCTCCACCGGAACCGGCTTAAACGCCGTGATCTCCCCCTGACGTTTCACTGCATATTTTGGAGCGCCTTCCGGGGCCTTCTCAAACTTCGGCATCGGAAGCTCACCTCTGTCATACATTTCCCAATACTTTCTAGGAGCCGAAAATGGCAAGTGCGGACGGACGAACCCGACAGCCAGAAAGAAGGGTTGATCTGGTTTAGACGAAAGCGAACGCAAGCGATCAACAGCATGCGACGCAATGCGTCCATCCGCATAGGCTTCGTCCAAGACATCCGCATTCTCCCAGGCCACGCCTCTAGGTAGGCTCTTGATGGGTTTGCTGAACTCATTTGTAAAAAGCGCTTCTTCACGGGTCAGCTGACGATGCGTGCTCGCCGGCAAAACGTACTCGATCACCTTATCTTTCAAGTGAGGCACGCTCCACGAAGCTTCGTCATTGGTATTGCCATGCCCAATGTGAAACACCTTGCCCATCGAATGCGCCACATAGCCGTGGTTCATAAAATGCTGCGGCAGGGTCACGGCATCCGGATAAACATCGCGGAACTGCGAACCGAAAGAATAAAATCCGCTCGAACTTGAACGACTGCCGAGCATCAAGTTGTAGCGCGACGCCATGCAAACCGACTGGTTGCAATAAGCCATCTCGAAACGCGTCCCCATAGCCGCCAAGCGATCGATATTCGGACTTACGGCGATCGGATCGCCATAGCAACCCAAGGCCGGCTTAAGATCATCCACCAAGATCAAGAGCACATTGGGCTTCGCCCCAGCCGAAGCTCCAAACAAAGAGATCAGACCAATAGCAAACCAGAAAAAGCCTTTCGGCCGATGTAAAGAATCGCGCATATCGAAAATCAAGGGGTTAACGAATAATTGGAAAACGAAAATCTAATCGACAAGCGGTATCTTGCAAGCGATCAAATCGCCTCGATACCACGCGACCCTCGCCCCGTAGCCAAGCGAGGGTCTTTCGTGACTCTTGATTAAAATTCCTACAGGACGAATATCCACCCCGAAACCACCCCTAACCCAAGGAAAGGTCGATCTCGTATTCTTCATGCTCTTCCAAATATGCCGCAGTTTCCTCGAGCCGAGATTTCAATTCCTCGAAGAAAACGTTGTCATAGTATTTAAAGTCTTCATACGCTCGATGCCCTTCGAACGGAAAACGATTAAGGCAAGCTTGCAATGTCTCTCCATTCAAAGACTCCTTAACGCGCTGAGCATGTTCGATCGCCGTTCTCAAGCAATCCTTGGGATTTGCCGTGCACTGTTCGTAGCTGAGCTTTAAAACATTGTCGCCATTGTAGCCAATCAGCCATTTACGGATAAATCGTTTCCGAAAACGTATCCCCTTAATCGCATACTCCCTCCACTCATTGAAACTGCCTTCGCGCTTCAGCCCATTGCGTTCATGAAGCTGAAATTCGGAAATCAAACTCAACAATGGATTCCGAAAAAGGACCAAATACTTGGAGGTGGCACGTTTCGGAAATCCATAAATCCGCGACCACGGCCAAGCTCTGTTAATTCCGCCATCGTGGTTAAGCGAGATACCATGATTCGCGAGTTTGGAGATCGGCAAATCCAAGGGTCGATAGCGCGTCAACTCTACATGCTGCGCTGTATCGCCAAAATAGAAATCGATACGCTTGATCAGTAGATGGTAGCCCGACCGAGGAATTGTTAGACAAAAAAGCGGATCGAGCTTACTCGTGGATGATGACTTTTCAGACGAGAGAATCACGGACTATTGAAATTGAATCTAAAACCTAATAAATCGAGAGCGTTCAAGCTTTGCCCATGGTAAAATCCTGCTCAAGCTAACGACTACTTCAATGCCCAAATACGCAGATCGTCCACCTCTGCGGTTCCGCTGACCGCGAACGCCATATTTTGCTTAACGGAATGGTCTATCCCTGCAGAGCTGAGTTTCCCAACGGATTCACCATCGATCCAAGCGGACATCGTATCGCCTTGTATCACGATTAACATTTCATACCACCGATCGATCTTCAGATCGACATCATGATAAGCGAATGCATGTTTGGTAAGCTTGCTGATCTCCTCTTTCGAGGCGCCAGCCAATCGCTTTTCGCGGATCTTCAGATCGAAGATGCCCGTCTTGCCATCGCGAAAATCGACCTGCTTAGGCTTCACCCCAATATGGCAGATATGACCCGCATGAGAAACTCTACATGCCGGGTCATTGAAATTAAAGCCAATCCCCTTGGCATCCTGCATGCGAAATTTCACCTGGATCACGCCGTCGTCGAAAGGCGCATCATGGCGAACCGACACGCCGTGATAGGCATCCTTGGCCATCGTAATCGAAAGGAACCCGCCAACCAAATCCGCTTGCTTGGTCCCGGCAGCCCGTTTCTCGCTATTGGTTGCCCAACCGCGACTCAGCTCCTCCTTGGAATCATCGCTTTCCGAACGGTTGAAGTCGTCCTCGAAGACCAAAGTCCTCTTGGCCTCGATCATTCTATCAATCGATTGTCCCCCCCAAACCGCGCAGGGAAACGGGGATAACGAAAGAAAAACCAAAACGATACGCATCGAATACATAATCCCGTCCTAACGACGAGCCTCAACGGCACAAGCCTAAGAACGGGGAAAATCGCAAGCATCCGTATGACAAAAACCTCCCCGAAGCACCCTATCCTATTGCCCCATTCAAGACGACCCTTCACGTTTTTGCCAATGAGATCTGCAACCCTCCTTCTCTCTTTATTTATTTTGGGGTCCTCCACCCTCTCGGCAAACGACCGCCCCAACATCATCCTCTTTTTGGCCGACGATCTCGGCTGGACCGGGCTGAGCTCCTTTGGGAGCGATTTCTACGAAACGCCAAACCTCGATCGCCTCGCCAGCAAAGGCGTCAAATTCACCAACGCCTACGCAGCATGTACCGTTTGCTCCCCCACTCGGGCCAGCATAATGACCGGCATGTACCCCGCGAGGCTCCAACTAACCGATTTCATCGCCGGACAAAACCGTCCCTTCGCCAAAACAACGATTCCCGATTGGACGAAAGGCCTCGAAAAAGACTACACTACAATCGCCGAAGCCCTCAAAGGTGGCGGTTACCGCACGGTTCACGTCGGAAAATGGCATCTCGATTTCCCCGATCAACCCAACCAGGGCCCCACCGCCCACGGCTTCGACGTCAGTCACGACAAACCCAAAGGCACGCGCGGTTATTACATCAAAGATGAAATCGTCCAAGACCTCGGATTGGAAACCAACTACTCAACCGACTACCTAACCGATAAAGCCATCGAGGAAATCGAACGCTCCAAAGAGAATCCCTTCTTCCTCTACTTCGCCTACAATGCCCCACACACACCAATCCAAGGCCGGGACGATCTCGTCGCCTATTTTGAGAAAAAGGTGAATCCCAAGGCAACCCACAGGAACCCCACCTACGCCGCGATGGTCAAAAGCCTAGACCTGAGCGTGGGTCGCGTACTAGATCATCTCGATGCCATCGGATTGAGCGACAACACGCTGATCGTATTCACTTCGGACAACGGAGGACTCACCCAACGTTATGGCAAGCATGACGAATTCACGGAAAACCTTCCCTTGCGACGCGGAAAAGGGTCAGCCTACGAGGGAGGCGTCCGAGTTCCAACGATCGCCTACTGGCCAGGTGTCACGCAACCTGGAACTGTATCAGCAACGCCCGTGATCACGACCGACTATTATCCCACATTCCTAGCCGCCTCAGGCGTAAAAGGCCACCACGGGCACAACGCTCGGATGGATGGCAAAAATCTGATTCCCACCTTCGAAAACCCCAACCATTCCATCGATCGAAATCTATTTTGGCATTTCCCGCACTACCACGCCGGTGGCGATGGACCCTACAGCTCCATCCGTTCAGGAGGTTGGCGGCTCGTCGAATTTCACGAAGACGGAAAACTCGAACTCTACCGTCTAGAAAACGACATAGGAGAATCTTTCGATCTCGCAACCAGCCATCCGGAAAAACGAGCTCATCTCCAGGCTGAACTCCACAAATGGAGACGATCAATAGCCGCTCAGATGCCAAAGCCCAATCCCAACTACGATCCGGAAAACGCAACCAAGGTTGCCAGGGACCGCAACTAATCGCTGTCTTAATCAATATGTTCTCTATATTGAGGACAAAGGCGATCCAATCCGGATTCCGTCTAAAATTGTGCTAGAGCCCACCTTCGCGAGATCGAGATTGAGTCTCTAGATCTGGCCCAAAGAGCGGAAGCACTCGACATTTCAAACAAGATCAACGGGAAATGGGGAAACCATTTTAGTAGTAGACGACGATCGGACAAATCAAGCAGTCTTAGGTTTAGTACTTAACCGATTCGAAGTAAATCCGGATAACCCTTATCGAAAAATTCCGATTATCGCATTTACCGCAAACGTCATGAAAGGCGACCGCGAAGTTTGCCTCGAACCAGCATATCAGACTACGTCCCGAAAACAATTCGACTGCCTGACATCGAGCTAATCTTAACCGCATTGGGGGACAAATCCCCGACCTCTAGTCATAGCGAGCCCCAGCACCCCTTTCATCGAAAGGATCGCATCATTCATTGCTCCGTATCCAAGCCCAGAGGTTATCCAAATCCGGGTCGTCCACTGACTTTGCTTCAAATGATTTCTCCAAGGCGATCGACTTATTGAGGTGGTTCGAGGAATCTTCAACTTCGCCCAACAAAGAGCAATAGCAGGCAAGGTTAAACCAAAGCACCGCCTCTCTCGGAATTGAACCCAAACCGCGAATAGCCACATCCTTCGCCTCCTCGATCCGCTCCAATTCCCTCAGAGCGTAGGCCCAATTCACCCAGCCAAACGCCACATCGGAATCCAATTCGACAAGCTGCTTGGAAAGCGTGACCATCTTTTTCCAGTTACGAGCTTCCAAAAACAACCGAACGCGCATCGACAAAACTTCTGAGTTCGATCTATCTTTTTCGTCGATCAAATCCAATTCCGCTTTCGCGTCGTGGACCATACCTAAGTCCAGGTAACCATTGGCATATTGAAGCCGCTTCGCCGTTTTAATCATTGCGTCGGACCACACAACAGACCCACCACACAGCGAGCAAGCCTCGAGAATGAAATCATTCATTCATCAAACGCCAATCTGGTATTCGCCAAACAAATTACCGCAACATCATCCACAAATACGAATAGCTCAGTCCATCCGTATAGGCACGTTGATTGAGGTTCGCGCCACCCCCATGCCCGCCTTCAGTGTTTTCATAATAGAAGACTGGCTTTTTCATATCCGTCATCTTAGCAACCATCTTGCGAGCGTGACCAGGATGCACTCGATCGTCTCGAGTGCTTGTCCAAAAGAAAACCTTCGGGTAGTCCATCTTCGGATCTAAGTTTTGATAGGGCGACCATAACTTCATGTTTTCCCAGTCATCCGTATCCGGATTCCCATACTCCGCCATCCAACTTGCTCCTGCGAGTAGTTTATTAAATCGCTTCATATCTAGCAGCGGTATCGCGCACACCACCGCTTTAAAAAGATCCGGACGCTGGATAAAGCATCCGCCGACGAGAAGCCCTCCTTGCGATCCGCCACGAATTCCCAAATGCTCAGGCGAAGTGATTCTTCGCTTAACTAAGTCTTCGGCCACCGCAATAAAATCGTCGAAGTTCGTTTGATGTTTCTCCTGCATCGCGGCTTGATGCCATTTAGGACCGAATTCGCCGCCGCCCCTAATATTCGCTAAAACATAGACTCCTCCTCGCTCAACCCAAGACGAACCAATCGTCCCAGAATAACGCGGCAAGGATGAGATCTCAAATCCGCCGTATCCACCGAGCAATGTCGGGCTCTTTCCATCGGCCTTAAAGTCTTTTGGGGTAACGACGAAATACGGAATCATCGTGCCATCTTTCGAGGTCGCCTCGTTTTGCGCCACCCGCATTCCCGCCGTATCGAACCACGCCGGAGTCGACTTCACTCTTCGGGGTTCGGAAGTTTCCTCGACCAAATAAAGACTCGAAGGAGTCAGGAAGTCCGTATAGGTGAAAAAGAAGTGGTTCGCCTCGGCGCTCGAACTCCCCAACTGGACTGTTCCCAAACCCGGGAGGGAGAGTTCTTCACGATTCCATCCTTCCGATCCAAGCGACAGTCGGTACAAACGACTGCTCACGTTGTCTAGAGTCGTATAAATGAGAAAGTCCAAAGTGCTATTAACGGACCCCAATGCGACTCGTTCTTCCGGATTAAATAGGATTTCAAAATCTCGCCCACCCGCGAGAAACGCATCGAGATTAATCGCCAACAAGGCGTCTTGGGGATAAATTCTTTCCCCAACTTCCCAATCGTTGCGCAGCGAAATCAACATTTGCTCCTTAAAGAAGCCTCTCAGCTCAGCGTCGTCCGGAATCTCTAGCTTCACCAAACGATCGCTCAATCGCAAAAAGCTGATGCCTCGAAAGAACTCAGGAGATTTATGAACCACATCGTAGACCGCCTCCGGCGTCCGTTCCGAATAGGCTCCCACAGATACATCGCTGGTCGCTCCCTCGAAAATGGTCGTTGCATCCAGTACCTCCGAACCACGCTTCCAGATCTTCGAGAACCGCGGGTAGCCGGAATCCGTAAGCGAACCCTCTCCAAAATCCGTCCCCAGCCATAAGGCATCTTTATTCTTCCATGAGACACTGGATTTTGCTTCCGGCAAAACAAACCCGCCTTCGACGAAGGCCTTGGCAACTGTATCGAACTCTCGAAGGACCGTTGCATCCGCGCCGCCACGCGAAAGGCTCACCATACAAAGACGGTTTTCCGGGGCTAAAAACCTCACGCCCTTCCAGACCCAGTTCTCTCCTTCAGCAGCAGCCAAAATATCCAAATCTAAAAGCGTTTCCCAAGCGGGCGACTCGGTCAAATATTCCGACAAACACGTCCGACGCCAGATCCCGCGCACATGATCCGCGTCTTGCCAAAAATTATAAACCCATGCCCCGCGAATCGACGGCATCGGAATCCGGTCACGCGAGTTATACATCTCCAAAAGTTCCGCGTGAATATCCGAGAATTCTGGCACGGCTTCTATCTCCGCCGTGTCCGCATCGCTCTTTTCCCTAACCCAGGAAAGCACCTTCTCCCCGTCTACTTCTTCAAGCCAAAGATAGGGATCCTCGCTTTCGCCGAAGGCGCTCAAAACGCCAAACAACCCAATTATCCCGACAACACGTTGAATATCGCGACCCATACCGGCCTGTCTGAAAAAGGAATCCGTTTTCATAAATATTGCGGTCTCATTACGGCCTATCATACTTGACATCCGTTTCATCAGCAAACGTCTCCCGTTTTCGACAGACGCTCAACCTAAAAGCAACCTGAGCAACGAATCCCGCTCGCCGGTGCAGACATTCGCTTTTATCTATTGGACGCCATCGAAAGTCCCTAGCGACCTCATCGGACTGTTATCGATGCCACCCGATACGTATCCATAATTCCAGACATAATCTCCTCTGCCCTCCAATACGAATGAGGCCAACACGGAAGTGTCGGTACTGGCCTCCTAAAATCAGACGGACCCAATCAGTCGGACCGACCACACACCGCTTCTAATGCGCGTTTTGGTTAATAGGCTCGTCGACTACTATTGATGTTGGGAAATCAGCAGCATTCCATCCACTTCGGCGACTGTAGCGCTTATCTCCTGCAAAGTCACCAGGCTGATTCAGAGGGATCGCCATGCCCCCTGCATCGTCCATCATCGCGTAAAGCCGATTTTCCATTTCCTTCACGATTTTCTGATGCTTCGGACTATCGATCAGGTTATTGATTTCACCAGGATCTTCCTGAAGATCGTATAACTCGTCCGTATCCCAAAGTCCGTAATATGTGTTGTACTTGTATCGATCGCCACGCAGACAGAAGACGGTAGGCGACTGCGGGAACGCCTTCTCCCAATAGTATACGTAAAGAAAATAATCACGCCACTTTACCTCCTTTTTCTGAGCCAGCTTTATGAAACTCTTCCCGTCCATGTGCGACGGCGTCTTCAACCCCATCGCATCCAAGATCGTCGGCCCAATATCGATATTGGCAACGACCTCTTCCACCACAGTCCCGCCCTTGAACAGATCAGGACATTGCATCAACATCGGAACGCGAATCGACGTTTCGTAGGCAACCCGCTTGTCGATCAAACCGTGCTCGCCGAACATGAATCCATTGTCGCCCATGTAGACAATCAACGTTTCATCGTAGATGCCCATTTCCTTCAACTGATCCATCACCCTCTCGACTCCTTCGTCAACCGCACGAAATGCCTCGCAGTAACGTTTGTAGTAAAGCTCCACGTCGAGCTCGCTGTGATAAGGAAAATCGACCCCATGCCAACTATTGCGTTGGTCGCGAACCCAGCGAGGCGACTTCTCGGATAATTCCCGAGGAAGACTACCGCTATCCGGCATCACCCAAGGTTCCTCCATATAGGAGCCTTCATGACGTTCCGCTGGCGTGAAATTAGCATGCACCGCTTTGTGCGACAAATAGAGAAAGAATGGCTTTTCATCCGGCTTCTGCTCCTTCAGCCAATCCAAAGCGTAGTCGTTCAGCTCATCGGTGATATACCCCTTCTGCTTCACGCGCTTCCCGTTCATGTTGAGCGTGTAGTCGTCATTTGGCGGGAAATACACACCCTGCCCCTTGAAGCTGATCCAATGATCGAATCCGGGACGAGGCTCGTCATTGCCTCCACCCATATGCCACTTCCCCAAGAACGCCGTGCTGTATCCAGCCTTTTGCAGATATTCGGAAAAGTAGACAATGTCCTTCGGGGCGTCGCGCTGATTGTCGATTACCCGATGCTTGTGCGTGTAGAGACCAGTAAGAATCGACGCACGACTTGGCGAGCACAACGAAGTGGTAACGAAAGCGTTTTTCAAATGCACCCCCTCCGCCGCGATTCGATCGAGTCCGGGCGTCTTGAGAAACGGATGCCCCATGAATCCCATCGCGTCATAGCGATGATCATCCGTGAGAATAAAGATGACATTGCGAGGCTTCGCCCCTTTTTGCTTTTCAACATCAATCGACGTAGGAAATACGCCACCACACAAATAGCCCGGCCCGAAAGCCAAGGTTAACAATAGGACAATCAATCGCATCATAGGAATTTCTGGTCGTTCGAGAATTTGGGTTGAAACGAAGTGACAATTTAAAACCGATTCAAACCCAAAACTCTAGGATAAAAATAATTTCGCTATCCGATCAGAATCGTCCCAGTTCTGACACTTTTTCATTTCCCCGTTCGGTTTCAAATCGGTTCTCTAATTTAGCTTGGCAGGGTGAACTTTTTATCCTTCGCCAGAGCAAACTCCTTAACCATTATTTTCTGCGGGATGTTATCCGCTATTCCAACGACATTCTCCGCTCGAGAGCCCGTCGCCGATCAACCAATCGACTTTTCCTCTATCATTCAGATTACGTTCGAGAAGAATCTGGAAATCGCGGCCGCTCGAATCAATATCGAAGACTCCGACTATCAATTCAGGCGATTCGATCGAAACCTCAGCCAATTCATACCTCTGATTGTCGAAACGACTGCGGAACGGGATTCCGAATCCTTTCTGGACGACAACGAACGCATTAGCGAAGACCATGATGAAGCGGCTACCAGCGCGGGATTTAAGAAAGCGTTTTTCGACGAAAAACGGATTTCGGCCGCGAGCAGTATGCGACGGACCTCCAAAAGCGACGACGCCAATACCAATCGGTGCATTTCGGAGGCGAACTCGACGTGTCCTTGATTGAGTTAATGGAAAACCTGGGATTGGATGATGTGCGCCTGGACAAAATTCGCCATCTAGAATCAAATGGAGGCGACTACTACGGAAAGCGCTACGTAGACTCGGATATCGAAACCATCATTGGCGAAGCGATCGAAAACGACGTGGAAATCCGAGTGATTAAAGTGGCTCGGAACACCCAAAAGAATTCCATAAAATTGCTCTTCCCAGCTCCATGTGCCCCAATCAGAGTATTGATTTCATAGTCGAGCTTGAACTGGTCAAGACTGTGAATAGATTTAAACCCTCTTAAGGTTATCTAATCTAAAGGTGCTTCCATCAACTTAGTGTTGTTTTGTGCCATTTACTATTTGGTTAGGTCGTCTAATTGCGAGTCATTACTACCCCACCCAAGTCCGGGCATTTCTGAACATCCTCATCCAGGGAGAATCTTCGCCCCAGTCTTTCGGGGCCCAGCTCAGCTGAGCAGTGCGAAATACGCGCTCAGGATGCGGCATGAGAATGGTCGTGCGACCGTCTTGACTGGTTAGACTGGTGATTCCGTGAGGAGACCCGTTGGGATTAAGGGGATACGCTTCGGTTGTTTCGTGATTATTGTCAACGAAGCGAGCTGAGACGAGACCTGAAGCGTTTGCGCTTTCTGCGGCTTCCTGACTCTTATACTCGGCCCGGCCTTCGCCGTGGGCGACGGCAATAGGGATGACGCTGCCTGCCATGCCCGCGAAGAGCACGCTAGGGCTCTTCTCTATTTTTACAGATACGAGACGGCCTTCGTAACGCTCGCTGCGATTTTGCACGAAGTGCGGCCAGTGTTGCGTTCCGGGGATGAGTTCGCGCAGGTTGCTGAGCATTTGACAGCCATTGCAGACGCCAAGAGAGAACGTGTCTTCGCGCTCGAAAAAGGCGTTGAATTCTTCGCGTGCTTTTTCGTTGAACAAAATACTCTTGGCCCAGCCTTCGCCCGCTCCGAGAACGTCGCCGTAACTAAAACCGCCACATGCCGCTAGACCTCGAAAGTCTGCCAATGAAACACGACCGCTCAAAATATCCGTCATGTGAACGTCAATCGCTTCAAAGCCAGCCCGATAAAAGGCGGCGGCCATTTCGATTTCGCCGTTCACGCCTTGCTCGCGCAGAATGGCAACGCGCGGCTTCGCAGTTGAAGGTTGAAGGTTGAAGGTTGAAGACTGAAGGTCGAAAGTGACTTTGGGACTGATGCCGGGATTGGATAGGTCCTGACGTATTTGATGTTCGGATGCGGCGGATTGAGGATTGTCGCGTAGCAACTGCATACGGAAAGTCACATCGGACCAAATAGCGCGTAACTCGGACAGACCTTCTTCGAGAAGAGCCTCACCGCCTTGCATCACACGAAATACGTGAGAATCGTTCAAGGATCCTACAATCGAACTGCAAGGTTCAAGACCATGCGATCGTAGCGTTTGGAGAACAGCAGCCTGATCCGAATCGCGTACTTGAATGAGAGCTCCTAGTTCTTCGGCGAATAGCGCTGCGAAGGAGTCAGTATCAGCTGGCAATTCGATATCCAATCCGACATTTCCCGCGAAGGCCATCTCGACGGCAGTGGCGAGCAGGCCGCCATCGGAGCGATCGTGGTAGGCGAGTAGCTTTTGCTCTTTGCCAAGCTGCTGAATAGCATTCCAGAACCCCTTCAAATCCGCGGCGCTATCGACGTCCGGCGTCTCCTGCCCCATTTGCGAAAGCGTTTGAGCGAGAATAGAGCTGCCGAGACGATTCTTTCCACGACCAAGATCAATCAATATTAAACACGTATCCGAATCTTGGATCAACTGAGGCGTAAGCGAGAGACGAATATCTTCGCAACGAGCGAATGCGGAAATGATTAGCGAAATCGGAGCAGTAACGCGTTTCTCTTCTTCGCCGTCTTTCCACACAGTACTCATGCTCATCGAATCTTTGCCGACGGGAATCGTCACACCTAACTCGGGACACAATTCCATCCCTACCGCTTTGACCGCTTCATAAAGATCTGCCGCATCGCCAGGAACCGATGGAGCGGCCATCCAATTGGCGGAAAGGTTTACTTCCGTGAGCGGACCGACTTGAGCGGCTGCCAAATTGGTCAACGCCTCGCCTACTGCGAGACGAGCCGAGGCAGCCGCGCTATTTACGGCCGTCGGCGTACGTTCGCCGACCGACATCGCTTCGCCCTTGTAACCATCGAACGATGACGCAGTCACAGCGCAATCGGCCACCGGCACTTGCCATGGTCCGACCATTTGATCGCGATGAATCAGTCCGGTCACCGTACGGTCGCCAATTGTTATCAAAAACGTTTTATCCGCCACCGTAGGGTGCGAGAGAACGCGACGCGACGCCTCCTCCAAGCTTAACCCGTCGAGGTTCAATGGCTGTAATGCACGTTCGAGCGATGTTTCTGAACGATGCATCCGAGGCGGTTTTCCGAGCAATACATCCAAAGGCATATCGATCGGCTTATTATCGAAATGGGGATCTTCGAGAACCAATTGGCGCTCGTCTGTCGCTTCGCCGATGATCGCATACGGACAGCGTTCGCGCTCGCAAATTTCCACGAACCGATCGATTCGACTAGGCGGAATCGCCATCACATAACGCTCCTGGGATTCGTTGCACCAGATTTCTAGCGGGCTCATGCCTGGCTCGTCGTTGTTGATCTTGCGTAGATCGAACACGCCGCCTTTGCCTGCGTCATTGACCAACTCCGGCATGGCATTCGAAAGCCCGCCCGCCCCAACATCGTGAATAAATGAAATCGGGTTGTCATCGCCCATGGACCAGCAAACGTCGATAACTTCCTGGCAGCGACGTTCCATCTCCGGGTTCTCCCGCTGAACGCTCGCAAATTCGAGATCCTCGGACCCTTCGCCACTATCGACCGAACTTGCCGCTCCGCCACCGAGACCTATCAACATCGCGGGACCGCCGAGCACAACCAGTTTATCGCCTTGGTAAACCTCGCCCTTTTCGATATGCCCCGAGCGAATATTACCCAGACCGCCCGCCAGCATGATAGGCTTGTGATAACCACGCACTTCCGATTCGGAAGTAATTTCGGATTTCGGATTTCGGATTTCGGATTTTGCCGGAACGGCCTGTTCGAAGGTACGGAAATAGCCTAGAATATTCGGACGCCCGAACTCGTTATTGAACGCCGCTCCGCCAAGCGGTCCTTCGGTCATAATTTCCAGGGGGGTAACAATACGCCCAGGTTTACCGAAGTCCGTTTCCCAAGGCTGCACAGCGCCTGGAAACTTCAGGTTAGAGACCGTGTATCCAGAAAGTCCTGCTTTCGGTTTCGAGCCGATTCCCGTTGCCCCTTCATCGCGAATCTCCCCGCCGGATCCAGTCGCCGAGCCGGGAAACGGAGATATGGCAGTCGGGTGATTGTGGGTTTCCACTTTGCAGAGAATATCGATCTGCTCGAGACTCGGGCCGTACGCGTTACTGTCAGGATCGGCAAAAAAACGATTGCCTTCGCTGCCTTTGAAAACCGCAGCGTTGTCTTTGTACGCAGATAAGATGCCTTCGCTACGCATTTCGAAAGTGTTCTTGATCATTTTGAACAAGGACTTCTCCTGAGCCTCGCCGTCGATGTCCCATGACGCGTTGAAAATCTTATGCCGGCAATGCTCGGAGTTCGCCTGGGCAAACATCATCAATTCGATATCGTGCGGATCCCGACCAAGCTTCTGAAAGTTCTCGACCAAGTAATCGATCTCATCATCCGCCAGCGCTAAGCCCAACGAACGGTTTGCTTTCACCAACGCATCTCGACCTTCCGAAGTCACCGTTACCGACGCAAACGGACGTGGTTCCTCGTGACGAAACAGGATTGCAAGCTCATCGGTCTCGCTGAATACAGTTTGAGTCATCCGATCGTGCAGCTTGGAATCGAGCAATTTCGCCTGATCTGAATCAAGGTTCGCGTTTCCGCAGTCTACCCAAAATGCAACCGCCCGTTCTACGCGCTCAAGCGTGACCAGCCCGCAAATATGAGCTATGTCCGTAGCCTTCGACGACCACGGCGAAAGCGTACCCGGGCGCGGAGCCACGATCCGAAGCAACCCTTTTGTATCATGCTCTTCTAACTTTGGCCCATAGGTCAGAAGCTTTTCCAAGATCGATTGCTCATCGGCCGATAGCTCGCTTTTCGTTTCAGCCGCGTGAACGAACTCTGCATACATGCCACGAACAGGCAGCTCGCAAGCTTGCAGCTCGGACACGAGCTTTTGAAGGCGAAATTCGGAATGGGACGGCGCTCCACGAAGGATGATCATAACGCAAGCGACGTTGAGAACTTCCCCCGCGCCCGGCAAGCGCGGAATCCGGAAAGAACGCCTTTCGACAAAATGGGAATGCAACGGGGGCAACGAAACGAGCGAACGGCATACTCCCATTTGCTAAATCCGGTTCGGCGGATGAACAATGAACAAGGTGCCAGCCCTTCAACAATCGATAGGGTAAACATGCACTATTCTCTTAATTTCATGTAAAGATTTACAAGTAGGGCTCAAATCCTCTCAAACAACTTTTCAAAGGAGCCTGATCATCCATAGAATTCCTTTTACTAATCAGGAGACATCGCTGTCTCACGCACCACTCGATTCCTCTTTTCCAGATACAGCCAACATGAACCGTAATTCACAGCCTAGCTCAGAGGAATTACCAAACCCCATCACTGAGGTCCATGAGGGGAAAGCCATTCTACAGGAAAAAAGACTGATCGAGCTATTCGGTGATAATCAAGAAACCATATCCTCAATGCTAGGTATCTAAATGGAAAGTCAGGCAAAGCTGATTGAGAGCTTGGCCAACGCGCTCGCGATCAATCCAGACGTAAAGCTCATTTGCCGCCTGGCCCACACAATTAAAGGCTGCGCATCGAACTTCGGAGTAGATGCCCTTTCAGAGCTCGCCGGGAAAATGGAAGAGGGCTGCAACGCAATGGAACGCCAAACGGCAGACCGGTAGTCGAATCCGACCGCCGACCTTTCAGCTTTTCTATTGGCGCCACAACGTTTACATACGTTCTCGGTCATAAAAACCAACCCGACCCAAAATGCGATCCTTCCAATTCCTTCTGATAGCCCTGTTATATGGATGCAGCCCTTCCGAGAATCGGTACACGACTTCGGACTACGACATCGTCGTTTACGGCGGAACGTCGGCTGGCGTTATTGCAGCCGTTCAAGCCAAGCGCATGGGGAAATCCGTCGCTATCGTTTGCCCCGACACCCATCTCGGAGGACTGAGCGCTGGAGGTCTCGGTTGGACGGACTCCGGAAGCAAGGAAGTCATCGGAGGCTTGGCTCGCGAGTTCTACCATCGCGTCTACTTGGCCTACGACCAACCGGAAGCATGGAAATGGCAGAAACAATCTGAATACGGAAACCAAGGACAAGGAGCGCCGGCAATCGATGGAAACGATCGCACCATGTGGATCTTCGAACCGCATGTCGCAGAAACCGTATTCGAAAACTTGGTAGCCGAATACGGTATTCCCGTATTTCGCGACGAGTGGCTCGACAGGGAAAGCGGCGTCGAGACAATTGAGGCACGTATCAAATCTATAACGACTCTTTCCAATTCCACCTATTCCGGAAAAATGTTTATCGACGCCAGCTACGAAGGCGACCTCATGGCTTCCGCAGGCATTTCCTATCACGTCGGGCGGGAAGCCAATAGCGTTTACGGAGAGCAATGGAACGGAATCCAAGTCGGCACCCTTCACCATCACCACTGGTTCCAGTCCGGTATTAGCCCATATATTATCCCAGACGATGCCTCTAGCGGCCTCCTTCCGCTCGTTTCAGCAGAGGATCCAGGAACTAAAGGAGACGGCGATGACAAGGTTCAGGCATATTGTTTTCGGATGTGCCTCTCAAGCCATCCGGACAATCGCGTTCCCTTTGAAAAGCCCGAAGGGTACAACTCGGAGCAATATGAGCTGCTGATCCGCGTTTTCGATACAGGACGTTCCGACTATTTCAATAAATTCGACCCAATCCCGAATCGTAAAACCGACACCAACAACCATGGACCGTTCAGCACCGATTACATCGGGGGGAATTACGACTACCCTGAAGCTAGCTACGAGAGGCGTCGGGAAATAATAGAGGAACACGAAACCTACCAAAAAGGTCTGATGTATTTCATCGCCAATGACCCCCGCGTACCTGAGCAAATCCAAACTGAAATGAACCGCTGGGGTCTCGCAAAAGACGAATTCGTCGATAACGGCCATTGGCCTCACCAGATTTACGTGCGCGAAGCTCGCCGCATGATAGGCGAATATGTCACAACCGAACACGAACTCTTTGGCCACCGAGAAGTTCCTCATCCCGTGGGAATGGGCTCCTATTCTTTAGACTCCCACAATATCCAACGCTACGTTACTCCTGAAGGATTTGTCCAAAACGAAGGTGACATCGGCGTGAAGCCCAAGGCTCCCTACCAAATTCCTTACGGCTCACTTGTTCCCAAATCAAACGAATGCGAAAACCTTCTCGTTCCGGTATGCGTTTCCAGTAGCCACATTGCCTTTGGCTCTATTCGAATGGAACCTGTGTTTATGATTCTAGGACAATCCGCCGCTACTGCGGCTAGCCTGGCAATCGAACAAAATTCCTCGGTCCAGGAGATCGATAGAACAATCCTGACCGCACGTCTCCTCGCAGACAAACAGGTATTGAAGAATCTCGACGAGAAGAACTGAAGAAGCCCGAAACCGACGTTCGCTTCACTTCAATTACGCTTGAAATACAATTTCAATGCAAGGACCTCACCAGTAGCGACCGCTTATCTCAGACCTTAGCAAGTCACGCGGTTCTAGTTCGACAAACTCTGATTGAAAAGCCATTTCATGAAATCTGGCTCTGGATCGCAACGATCGCTACTAACTTGAGTCGTCCCGTTACCAGCACCTGGAATGAACTTGCCCGAAACGCCGTGACCGTCCCCTTTCCACGTAGTCAGTTTCATATTACCTCCCAATGCTTTCATCTCCGCGAACAGCGTTAACTGAGGTCCGATGGGGCAAACATTATCCTTATCTCCGTGAAAAGCCCACATAGGGATATCCTTAATCACAGTCGCATCAATGAAATCCGAGTCCTGCTTTCTACCGGTTCCAGCCGAAGGAGCCACTGCCGCAAAATAGCCTGGATCCAATTGAATAAGAACGTTTGTACCATGTCCACCCATCGAATGACCCAACATATAGATCCGATCCATGTCCACCGAAGGGAGTGCAGCAATCAGCCCTTTGATCTTCTCGAGATGGGCGCCATCCCACAAATGATCCGCCTGCGGGGCCAATACATAACAGGGGTAATCCGCCCGCCTTTGCGACTCGGCGAGCTGATTGTTCCAAACTTTCAATTGTTTGCGATTGTCCTTCCCCGAGCCTCCGCCACCGTGCAGGGAAACGATCACCGGGTAGCGTTTGCGAACATCGAACCCCATCGGTTCCATAAGCCGGTAAGGCATCACGTCATCGGCATAGGGAACATAGAGATCCATCCATTCTTGCACCTCACCTCCTTTGGAAATTTGGGCATGCCCCTGGATCTGAAACGCTAAAAACAAGATCGAGAGAAAACCCCACCGAAGCTTACACCCTCCCAGTAAAATTATAAAAATAATAGATGTAATATATTTATTCATACGTTTTAGATTTATTAATCTTTACCATTCTCTATTTTCCTGAATTTTTAAATTCAGGTTTTGGATACACTCCAAAACGATCCGCCATTTTCAGCCACTGTTCCGAAAGCGTTTTCAATAACTCCGGTTTACTAGCGAACAAATCGTTCATTTCCGCTCTATCGGCTTCCCGATCGTAAAGCTCCCACTGCGTTTCGTCGGGTCCACCTGGCACCGAGACCGAGCTCCCGACCAACTTCCATTTTTCCGTCACCAGAGCTGCATTGTCCTCATGCTCGAAAAACATCGGCTCCGAGCGTTTAATCGACTCTCCCCTAAAAGCCGATGCCAACGAAACGCCGTTTAATGCCGGGATTCGATTCCCGGAAAATCTCTTTGGATACTTCGCGTTGGTAATCTCGAATATCGTAGGAGCCAAATCCACGAGATAAGCAGAATCCCGATACCAATCGTTCCGCGGCTTTATCCCCTGAGGCCAATGAGCTATGAACGGCGTAGAAAGCCCTCCTTCATGCGTGTAGTGCTTAAACTTTCGAAAAGGCGTATTCGAAGCGTTCGCCCAAACCTCGCCGTAGGAAGGGCCTGCACCGTATGTCGCTTCCCATTTTTCAAGATCGTAAGGATCGTTTTTGCCGCCGAGTTTTCCTCCTTCTTGACACGCTCCATTGTCCGAAAGGAACATGATTAACGTATTTTCGTAGTCGCCGCTTTGCTTGAGGTGCTCGACGAGTTTCCCGATGTTTTGATCCATACGATCAATCATCGCGGCATAATAAGCCATCCGAAGGTCCATCTCTTTCTGTTTCTCGATACCTAATTCGTCCCACGCCTTGAAGGAGCGATCGCTCAATTCCAAGCCGGCATCGACCAAGCCAATTTGCTTCTGCCGTTTTAGGCGAGAAGCGCGAAGTTTATCCCAACCCATCATATACTTACCCACATACTTCTGCACCTCTTCTTGATGGGCATGCAACGGCCAGTGAGGGGAGGTGTATGCAAGGTAGAGGAAAAAGGGACGATCCTCACCCTGCTTCTCTTCGTCAATGAAGCGAATTGCATTATCAGTAAACGCATCCGTCGTGTAGTAGCGGCGATCGGTCGTGCTCTCTGGATTCGCGACTGGTTCGTTACCCCGCGTTATCCCACGCGGAGCTTCCGGATAGAAGAAATTCGTGGCCCCAGGGAGGCTTCCATAGAATTTCTCGAAACCGCGTTGCAGCGGCCAACGATCTTGCGTCGCCATACCCAAATGCCATTTGCCCGACATTAAAGTCGCGTATCCATTTCCCTTCAACACTTCAGCCAGGGTAACGCAATTCCGGTTAAGATAACCGCGATACGAAGCAAACTCCGAGCCATGGTCCATTTTCGTCGAATTCGGCGGATTCGTCATCCAGCCAATGCCAGTCTGGTGCGGGTGCAACCCAGTCATCAACGAAGCCCGAGTAGGACAACAGCGACCGCTGTTGTAAAAACGCGAGAACTTCATTCCGCCTTCAGCCAGACGATCCAAATGAGGCGTTTCAATTTCACCTCCATAGGGACCGATATCGGAGAACCCCATATCATCCGCGAGAATTACGATTACGTTAGGGCTGCTCTCCGCGAAGACCGATGCGGCCGATGCGAAAACGATCAACGAGTTCAATAGGAAATTCATGACGAACGAGGTAAAGGAAACAACGAAACTTCATCTCCTTTTTGAAATAGATTCTGTCGCTTAGCAAAGCTATTCCATCAACCTAGGCCTATCGAAAATCAACATGGGGAAGCCCTACTGAAGAGCGTTCGCAAAACCAAAAAAGACTGGACTTATCAAGACCTTACCCAGATCACGGCTACTACTCATACCCTTCAATTGCTCTACACCATGATGAGACCATCTCTTTTCGCCACCCTTCTTTGCTTCACCCTGCTCGGCGGAAATCTAGCCGACGCCCAAAAAGCAGAAACCTTCCAACTGCAGAACGACAACAATCTAAAAGCCGAAATCACGAACTACGGCGGTATTATTACAAAAATCATCGTTCCTGACCGCAATGGAAATTTTGCCGATATCGCGCTCGGCTACAACAGCGTCGCCGAATACCAAAAAGCAACGCCCTACTTTGGGGCCATCATCGGCCGCTTTGGCAACCGGATTGCGAACGGATCCTTCAAACTCGAAGGCAAAACCTACAACCTCGTTAAGAACAACGAACCAAACGGAGTCGCCTGCCACTTGCACGGAGGGACCAAAGGTTTCGACAAAGTCGTTTGGAGCGCGAAACGAATCAGTAAAAATGGGGAAAAAGGCCTCATGCTCGCCCGCCGCAGCCCGGATGGAGAAGAAGGCTATCCCGGCAATCTCGACGTCACCGTCACCTATTGGCTAACAAATTCCAACGAACTCCGTATCGAATACGCCGCATCCACCGATAAAGCCACACCGCTAAACCTTACTAATCATTCCTACTTCAATCTCAAAGGCGAAGGCAACGGCACGATTCTAGATCACATTCTTTCCATCAACGCCAGCCGCTTCACACCTGTCAATCAAGGGCTCATCCCCACTGGCGAGCTCGCCCCTGTCGGCAATACTCCCTTCGATTGGCGAACCCCCCATTCCATTGGGCGAGACATCGATTCTAAGCATCAACAAATTGTATACGGCCTAGGTCACGACCACAATTTCGCGCTCGACAAATCCGAGCCCGAATCGCTCACGCTAGCCGCTACCGTTTACGAACCGACATCAGGACGCGTCATGGAAGTCTTAACGACCGAGCCTGGCATCCAATTCTACAGTGGAAACTTCCTCGACGGCAGCCTCACGGGAAAAAAGGAAATTCCCTACGAGCGCCGAAGCGGCTTCTGCCTTGAAACTCAACACTTCCCCGATTCACCCAACCAACCCTCTTTCCCAAGTGCAATCCTACATCCAGGAGACGAATACACCTCCACGACTATCTATCGCTTTTCGACCCAATAAGACCCTCTAAAGGTAGGGCCGATCTCCAAGCGGCCATGATACGCTTCGGCTTAATCACCACGCCCCTCAGCGACATAGCAAATCGAGGGAATCGAGTGGATCCTTCAAGAATGCACAACAGTCGCTAGGCTAAGAACGCCAACACGTCTAACCCTACATCCCCCCAACCCAGCGAGCCAGTCGCCGGGCGATTTCGCGATTGTCATTATTCTCAATGACAACTCCCCCGGCTTCTTCTCCATTAAGAGCCGCGTTGAGAAACCAACCAGAATCGGTAGTTACCATAACCCTACCTCTCCCCAATCCCGCTCCTGCCATCAATATGCCCTCAGCGTTATCCTCTCCTACGAGCGGCTTTTGCGAAAGATCGTTTGTTACAATTGCATGTGGCGAAGCTGCATGCGTAGAATCGATCTTGATGGAATCGCCAATAATATACGCCCATAGAAATCCTCCTACCACAGGAGTGTCCTCCGGAATTCGAATCGCTTTCGGGCCTGTGAAGTCATCCGTTATCTGAATTCCAAAGCGGCCCAGTAAACGGTTCATCGCAACCGTTTCGAGGTTATGGTTTGCTTGATTATGACTCGTGATCAGTCCTCCCCCATTTTTGACGTAAAGCGTTAACATTTCGATGTCGGCAGCGCTTACGTGAGGAGGAGTTGGAAACCCGTCAACGGCCTTATCATTGGGATTGGCGATAAACACGACCTGCACATCGGACAAAGCCTCAGCAGTCAGAGCGTCTGCATGCACGCGGACCTGAAAGTCCTTCGAAAACTCTTTCATTATTTCGCTGAAATTGCCGTCGGCCGGATAGCGGTTTTCTCCTTCGGCATTGTAATAGTTACTATAAAGAAAGACCGGTTTCCCCGATGATTTCTCACCGGCCTCTTTCTGTCCGCAGCCGGATAGAAGAATCATAGAAACCAATGCCGCTAGGACAAATCGACTTAAGGTAAATGAGGTAGAAAACATAGTCTGTTTTCTAAATACCATTCATCCGGACAAGCGAGACTATTCTAAAACAGGATCAGTCCTGTCGCTAAACAGCCAGGTAGGGCAGCGCCGTCCCGGCATGCCGCATAAGAAGATCATTGCATCGCGCATGAGGTAGCGGCCGATCTCCGAGCGGCCACTCATTCGAAAATGGCCGCTCGGAGATCGGCCTCTACCTTTAGTTTCAAAAGAGGTACGACGTCCCGCTCAGCAGAGTCGTTGCTCTGCCTTTTCACGATCCCGAAAGGCCCTTCAACGCTTCCGTCAGTAACTCGTAGTGCTCGGGCTTATTGTAAACCTGAGCCGATATTCGAACAATGTGATCCGGGTGACTAGGCCACGCGAAAAGCGGAACCTCAAGGTTGTGGCACTCGATAAGCGCTTCCTGCCAGAACGATTGGTATTTGAGCGACTGATACGGCTTAGCCAAACTCGGACTCGCAAGCGGAATCGAAGAAAGCGAACCAATCATATGATCCGGCGCGGGCGAAGGAATATCGAGAGCTTCCAAGATCAGCTTCCGACCCGCCAAAGCCAAACGACGATTACTTTCCATAATTTCCGGCCAACCGCCGGGGAGCAATCCACCCATATACTCAATGGCAAAGGGAACGCTTAGAACTGCAGAGGGATCGCGCGTACCCATCCAGCCAAATTCGATCTGCAAGCGCGAACGATCGGTTCGAGGAGAATTCGCCCCATGACTGATCGTGAGCGGTCTAATCGCGGATTGCTTATCGCTACGAACATGCAGAAAACCAGCGCTCTTCGGAGCGCAAACCCACTTATGGCAATTCCCCGTATAATAAGCAGCTCCAAGAGCGTTCACATCCAAAGGAATCATTCCGGGGGCATGGGAGCCGTCTACAAGAGTGTCGATGTCCCTCTCCGCCAATACATCGATGATGCGCTTAATTGGCAACACGAGCCCCGTCTGACTAGTCACGTGGTCTATGAGCAGCAAGCACGTCCTATCGGTCACCTTGTCCAATACGGCTTCGATAACGGCTTCCTCGGAATCGATCGGAAAAGGAATATCGATAGTCACCACTTGGGCGCCATTCTGCTCTGCTGCATAGTGGATGGCATTCCGACAAGCATTGTATTCGTGGTTGGATACAAGAAGCTCGTCCCCTGGCTCGAAAGGTAGCGATCGAAGGACCGTATTAACTCCCTCAGTCGCATTCGGAACGAACACCAGATCATCGCCATCAGCACCTACGAAGTTCCCCAGCGCCGCCCGTGCCTCGTCGAGCAAAGGCTCGAAATCGCGCTGATAAAACTGTACTGGCTGAGACTCCAAACGCAACCTAAGCTCATTCTGGCGCTCTAATACAGCGAGGGGGCAACTTCCAAAGGAGCCGTGGTTCAGGAAAACGGTTTCGGGATCCAGGGCAAACAAAGCGGGATCAACGGCAGGACGATCAATCATGACCAATATTGACTCACGCGAAGACGCAAAGACGCAAAGTTTTTAAGAGCTCGATGATGATTTTTTCTTAGCGGCTTTGCGACTTAGCGTGAGTCCTTTTATTTCAACTCCGTCTCAGGTGCCTTTTGATAAAAGCAGCCGATGCCGGTTAAGGCCAAAGTAATGGCTACGGCGAAATTGATGAGCGATAGGAACTGCCACTGCCAATACTGCGAAACAGGTACTCCCAAGGTGGCTACCATGAAAATCGCCGTGGTATGCCACGGTATCAGGTTTTCAATCATCGTGCCTGAGTCCTCGAGCGAGCGCGAAAGGATTTTTCGAGGGATGCCTTTCCGATCGTAGTTTTTATGGAAGGCTTCCCCTACGATGAAACTGGCTGCCATTTGATTAGAGGTAAAGGCATTGATAAATGAGGTGGCAGCTAGCGTAGAAAGTATTGTGGAACCTCTGGACTTCGCAAAGCCAAAGGCGCGGTCCACCAAAATCGGCATGGCATCGATCTTGTCTATTGCCCCCACGTACACGAAAACGATGATTGAAATAATCACTGGCTCGCTCAGTTCGTACAAGCCACCTCGATTAAACAGCGTACTCAAATCTGCCGGGATCATAGGCATCCAAACTGCCATGGAAGTATCGTAACCTTTGTAGAGCGACTGTACCACATCCGCCAGCGTCGTTTGCTGAAACAAGAATGCCAGAATACAGGCTGAAAACGACGAAGCCACCAAAACCGGTAAGGTCGCCTTGCGCTTGATTGAGCCGTAAAGCACGATTCCCACCGGGATCAACAAGAGGGGATTGAAATTGAACATCTCTCCGATCCCGTCCAGAATTACCTGCGTTTGAGCAACCGCTTCGGCCCCGCTGGCCTCGACTGGATAAACGAATCCAAGAATAAAATAGAGGATAGTAGTGATGAAGGCCGACGGCATCGTGGTGTACATCATCGAC
The DNA here is from genome assembly GCA_018700525.1 of Opitutales bacterium. GTDB lineage: Bacteria > Verrucomicrobiota > Verrucomicrobiia > Opitutales > Opitutaceae > Pelagisphaera. Next base: position 860 of record JABITN010000170.1, on the reverse strand, counting down.
TGGATATGATCCCACAAAGGCACCTCTGCAGCCAGAGCGGCAACATTAGTCGTATCCGAAAGCGGTGACATTTTATCCCCGAAAAACGCTCCTCCGATAATAGCCCCAGCCGTAATCGCCAAATCCGCATTGATAGTTGCGGCAACCCCGATGAGAACCAGTCCGACCGTTCCCACCGAACCCCATGACGTTCCAGTGAAAGTTGAAAAAACCGAGGCGACCAGGAAGGAAATCACATAGATGTACCCCGGATGGATGATCTTGATGCCATAGTAGATCATCATCGGAATGGTGCCCGCCGCAATCCAGCTTCCGATGATCATTCCGATCGTGAATAGGATCAGAATGGTCGGAAACGCCTTAGCCAGTTTTTTGACAATGGAATCCTGAACCTCTTGCCAGGAAAACCCTAGCCAAGCGAGCTGGGCAATCGCTATGACCGCAGCAGTCAGAAAGACAATCTCCAACGGAAACGCCACCAGTCCTTGGACGTGAGGACGGATAATCAGTCCATAAACGAGAATCAGAACCAACCCAAGAACCGGGAAGAGAGCCTGGAGAAAGGTTACCTTGGGGGAGCGGGTATTGGGCATAGACTAGGATGTATAGAGAAGCGTTTTCCCAAAGCACAGCAAAAAGGCAAGGCAACACTGTCCTCGCCCGAACTACGACTCTACTGAAATCACAACCGATCCAATTCGCTGTTCGGTTTCTACTCTTGGTTCTATTGGGTTTTTAGTGGGCACATGTCGAGTTTTCCACAATGAAAGAGTATCGCAGTCCTGAGATTTTCAAAACGCCTATATCCTCTAGCGTTGCTTATGAGGGATTGGATCTTGGAATTGAACCCTTCGCTAGCG
>JABITN010000085.1 GCA_018700525.1 Opitutales bacterium | reverse complement strand
CGGATGGAACTCTCATAAAGGGACGAGTGGGGTCGGAGATCGATCAGCAAGCGGGGTATGACGCAGCTCGACAAACAGGATTAGCAATGCTCGCGACGCTTCGCTCGGCTTTGGGGTCGATTGATAAGGTTAAGCGAGTTGTCAAGGTGCTGGGGATGGTGAATTCAACTGCCGAATTCGAGCAACACCCGGCGGTCATTAATGGATGCAGTGAATTGTTCGCCGAAGTTTTTGGAGAGGAAGCGGGAGTCGGCGCTCGCAGCGCGATTGGTATGGGGTCTTTGCCTGGCAATATTCCAGTTGAGGTCGAAGGAATTTTCGAGCTCGAGTAGCGATTAGCTGTTTCTCGAGTTCAGTATCCATAAATTAAGGTTTCTATGTTTCTGTTTGATGCTCACTTAGACCTTTCGATGAACGCGATTTTGTGGAATCGCGATTTGTCCGAATCGCTGACCGATTTGCGTGAACGCGAATCTGGGCTGAAGGATGTTCCTGGTCGAGAGCGGGCGACGGTATCGCTGCCGGAATTGCGAAAAGCCGAGATCGGAATTTGCATTGCTACGCAGATAGGTCACAGCGTGTCGAAGGAGAGCACCGTACCAGGCTGGAATAGTCCGGAGATTGCTTGGGCTCAAACTCAGGGGCAATTGGCTTGGTATCGGGCAATGGAGGAGCGTGGATTGATGTGCCAGATAACGAATCTTCAGGATTTGAATACTCAGGTAGATTCGTTTAATAGTGAGTATGAAAATTTGCCTCTTGGGTATATATTGAGTCTGGAGGGCGCGGATTCAATGTTGGATCTGAGCTATTTGGAACGCGCTTTCGAATATGGCCTGAGGGCATTGGGTCCGGCTCACTACGGTCCTGGACGTTATGCACCGGGAACAGGCTCTGAGGGTGGTTTAGAGCTTGCGGGACGGGAGCTGCTAAAGGAGATGCAGCAACTTGGAATAATTTTGGATGTGACGCATCTAACCGATGAAGGCTTTTGGGAGGCACTTGATTTGTACGACGGTCCTCTGTGGGCGAGTCATAGTAATTGCCGCTCATTGGTGCCGGACCAGCGTCAGTTGAGCGACGAGCAAATTGCGGCATTGGTCGAACGGGATGCAGTAATTGGAGCTGTCTTCGATGCGTGGATGCTCGTTCCTAATTGGGTGCGAGGAAAAACGACTCCGGAATCGTCGGGCTTAATGCTAGAGGCAATCGCAGATCACATTGACCACATTTGTCAAATTGCGGGATCAGCAAAGCATTGCGGAATCGGTTCGGATTTGGATGGCGGTTATGGCAACGAGCAAACGCCTCAGGATTTAAAGACGATTGCAGATTTGCAGTCCTTGACGGGCATTTTCGCGCAACGCGGTTACAAGGAAGCGGATATAGAAGGAATTATGAACGGCAATTGGCTTCGAGCGATCCGGAAAGCTTGGGCGTAGTTGGGTTTACGGGAAGTTGTTCGGGATCGTTTGCAATATCCACGCGAGTCCCTCGCGTCGCTACGTGGCGGAGCCGCGTGGTATTAACGGATGTTTATTCGACGTCGTTCCAGCTGTCGGTGCGGAAGACGGAGGCTGGGAGGTCTTCGCTATTGCCTAGGTTGGCTCCTTCGGGGTTCGATGCCCAGGCGTAGCGAACTGCGGCGGGCTTTTTCACTTTGGGGCTGCTGACTTGCACTGTGTCGGGGGCGGTGATTTTTGCATCGGCCCAGTGCCAGGCTTGATCGGCTCCTGCTATTTCGAAACGTTGGAGCGCTTTGCCGTCACGTGATTCTAGGCCTTTCCCTACGTATTGAAATTTTACCGTCATCGCTTTGCCGTTGGCTTGGCTGGAGAGGTAAAGCGGACCGGAGGCGACGATGTTGTGACCGTAGGTTTTGGCGAGGGCCCAGCGAGCTAGACGGTTGCCGACGGTTTTTTTGTCTTTAGGGTGGATATCATCGGCTTCGCCTACATCGTTGATGATCGCCATACCGGTTTTGGGAGTTGTGTCGAGGAGGAGGCGTTGTCGATCCTGAAGCAGGGCCCAGTAGTCTTGAGTTCCAGGTTCGGACGAGGGTTTGCGGAAGTTGGCGAGTTGAACGGAGTTAAAGTAGAAAGGGTCGTTCCAGTGGGCTCTCCAGTCGCGGATCATTAACGGAAGGGTGAGGTCGTAGGGCACCTTGCCTTTCTTGGCATTGGCTTCGCCTTGGTACCATATAGCCCCTTGCATTGTGTATCCAGCGAATGGATGAATCATGGAATTGAAGAGAACGCCTGGTTGTCCTTCGGTGTCGAGGGGACGCTTGGCGAGAGTGGGTTTGCGAGGTCGGCGGCCACGATCTTTGGCAGGTTTTGCACGCCATTCGGCGTCGGCTTTGTCCCAGGTAGAGAGTTTTCTTTCTAATGTTTTTCGAGCCGCGTCTGGATCGTAGTTTGAATCATTTTTGAGCATCGCATCAACGAGTTTCTTGGTGCCGTGCAGTGTTTTTAGCGCGTCGCGGCTGGTGAAGGTTTCGACGGGTTTTCCTCCCCAGGCGGTTTTGATGATACCGATTGGAATATCGAGTTCGACGTGGAGCTTTTTGGCGAAGAAATAGGCGACTGCCGAATAACCCGTTGTTGTGGCTGGGCCGGCTGCTGTCCATTCACCGTCGATGTCGTATTGCGGCTCGATGGCGGTGACGGTGGCGGCATTGAACATACGAATATTCGGCTGTGTCGAATTGGCGACAATATCCGCGTAGGCGGGAACACTTCGCATGGCGAAGGCCATGTTTGATTGTCCGGAAGCGAGCCAGACTTCGCCAACGAGGACATTTTCGAGGGTGGTGCGTTCTTGGCCGTTGGAGATTAAGAAGTCGGCGCCATTGGTATCGGCGGGGCCAGAGTTGATTGTGGCACGCCAATGGCCGTCAGCATTGGCCCAGGTGTTTACTTGGCGCCCTTTGAAATTGAGGGTGATGTTGGCTCCGGGATTGGCTTTGCCCCAGATCGCTACTTCTCTGTCTCGTTGTAGCACCATGTTGTTGCTGAAGAAATGCGGGAGGCTCAACTCGGCGAGCAGCGTTGCTGGAGCGAGGAGAATTAGTAGGAGGGCGGGTAGTTTTAGGCGTAAGGTTGGCATGGTGGTTTTTTGATGGAGAGAGTTGGAGAAATTATGAATTATGAATTTGGGAGGATGAAGGTTGGGGATCCACTGAAGACACTGATTATGGGCTTTGCGGCGGAGCGGCTTTGCGTGAGATTTAATTTGCATTTCAGGCTATTAGAGCGTTTCGAGGTATTTAATTAGTTCGGTGATTTCTCGGTCGTTTAGCGTATCCAATAATCCTGGAGGCATCATCGATTGGGGAGATTGGGAAATCGACTTGATATCGGTTCGCGGAATGGTGGTCGAATCGTCGATCGTTTTTAGAGTGACGGCTGTTTCGGTTTGATTGTCGAGGATTCCGGAGAGGTTTTGTGTAGTTCAATAGAACCGCTTTGGGACATAGCTCCATAATGTCCAGTGCGATGCCGATTTGATGAGGGAGGGTTCGGAGGGAGTGCATGATGCCTCCAGGCGTAAGCGTATCGCTAATACATTGATCGACGCCGTATTTTTTCGGGATATCGATTTCGGCTTCGATTGCTTCGTACCCACCGACGAGTAGGCTGCTGATAACGTAGTCGGCTCCCGCGAGAACCGTCCGCCGTTCGGTTGTCGCTTCGAAAGTTGCTTCCGGGTATACTCCGGTTTTGAGCAATTGCTCGGTGATTGGTTGGGCGTACCCTAGCCGCTCTTCATCGATTTCGACTAGGCAAAAGTGAGTGTTTCTCAAATTTTCGAAACTAAGAATGTCGGCCTGAAGGCGGCTTGAGAATACGAGACTTCTGGCTCCGATGATAACAACTTTGGGCATGGGTGTTATTTATGGGGTTAATGGGCTCTGATGCAATTCAACATTGAGCTTATGGAGTGTGGCAAATTTCCCACGAAGTTCACTAAGAGCGATAATGAGTCTATGCTAGAGAATTTTTTGCGACTTTAGCGGGCACAACTCAAAAACCATGGCGATTTACCGGAAAGCATAAGTTCATTGCGGCTTTCGATGTATGCGTGTAAGTATGGATCGCATATGAAACCGATTGCCCAGATTTCATTGGATCTCATTGAGATTGCTGAAGCGATAGAAACGGCTGAGATGGCCATGCGAGCCGGCATCGATTGGTTGGAAGCGGGAACGCCGCTGATTTTGGCGGAGGGTATGCACGGTGTTCGGGCGTTGCGCGAGCGTTTTCCGGATACGCCGATTGTTGCGGATTTGAAGACCATGGACGGCGGTTGGTTGGAGGCGGAAATCATGGCCAAGGCGGGAGCGACTCATGTTGTAGTGATGTCCCAGGCTCACGAGGAGACGATTCGTTGCGTGGTTCAAGCGGGCAAGGATCTTGG
>JABITN010000169.1 GCA_018700525.1 Opitutales bacterium | reverse complement strand
TTCTAGTCCAGTGTGACCGAGATCGAGCACGGCTGATACGCAATCAGAGCGTAGAGGCTCGATCGCATGAATAACACTGAGGGAGCTACAAGCGAAACCATCGCAATGATTTTGTAGGCCAATGGAAACACCGCTATCCTGAATGGCAGGGTAGAGCTCTTCGCATTGTCTCCGAAATGTATCCACATTTTCTTGATAACTAATTGTGGAGTCCAGTTTCAGCATCGTTCTTAAGATGGGTATGCCGGATTCACCGCAAGCCCGAATCGTCACCTCGTCCACGTCACCCGCAATGCTAAATACACCCAAGCCATTTTGGCGCAATTCGGATGCGAACTTAGGCAAAGCCTTTTCAATGGTATCTGGAGTGACTTGAAAACCCTCCCGTATCGGAAGCTCGATCCCTTTAAAACCAAGCGAGAGAAGCACGTCTGACAAATTAGCGGCTGAGTGACTAGGCCATGGTTTTGAGAAAACACTAATTAAGGGAAGTGTATTCATTACTTCGATATGTCACGATTTGCTTTTCTCCCCATATAGGTGAGGAGTCCGCCTACTGTAGCGATGCTGATGGAAAGAATCAAAATGGTAACTCGACCTTCTGTCGGATTCGGGACGAATAGGAGAAGGGCGATGAACCCGGCGATTGCGAGGGCCAACTTTCCGATGGAGCCTAATTGACTTTGGTCGTTGGATTCGCCGATTTCCTTTTCGAAGTCAACGGGAGTATGCATGCGTCGAAAGAACTCGTTGACGCTATCGAGATATTCTTGGGATTTGCTCTTTGGAAAAGCGAGGGAAACGAAGAAGCCAATAGAGCCGCCGATGAACACGGCCATCACTTTGGTTTGAAACAACCATTCCTCTCCGAATAGCCCTGCGCTGAAGAAGGCGATCGTAGATGGGATAAAACCACCGATGATGCATGCAAAACCAGTCCATTGCGGGGTGTTGCGAAAGAACATTCCGTAGACCAACGGTATTGCCATTGGAGTCGCAAGCAGCGCGCCCATGTCTAACATTATATCGAATATACCTTTGCCTTCGGCTTTTGAAAAATACATAGCCAAAAGGATGATCGCAGCTCCCAGGAAGAGCGTATAGATGCGGCCGAAGCGCAAGAGCGTCGCCTCGTCCTTTTCCTTTACTCCAAAAAGTCGACAGAAAGCTGGGTAGATATCTCGCATCAGAATCGCGACATTCGTATTAAGTCCTGTATCCATAGAACTCATAGTCGCGGTGAGAATCGCCACAACGATCATTCCGGTGAGTCCTGCCGGCAGTAAGAGCATGCTGATTACCGCATAGCTTGCCTCGGCTGGTTTTGAAATCGCAAGGCTTAGGACTTCTTCCGACATTAAGAGCCTAGCAGCGACGGGTGGAATGAACCAAAAAATTGCTCCGGAAAGCATGAGTATCATTGAGAGCAACGCTGCCTTCTTGGCGGCTGCCCCATCCTTAACCGAGAAGTAACGATATGCTACGTTGACGGTGTTGTAGCTCAGGAAATTTTTAAGTACCATTGCGCTTGCCCATCCCCAGGTGAAGGATCCTGCGAATTGTTCTGGCGCGTTTATTAGCTTGAAATCACCCATGAGGTCCTGGGTTTCGATCAATTCGAACATTCCGCTCACTCCTCCCATTTCGCGAAGACAGAGGACTGCGACGATCACAGTAATAGGAAGCAGCAACAGACCTTGGAGGAAATCGGTTGCCATTACTGCCCACCGTCCGCCCGAAGTGGAGTAGAAGACAACGACAATTCCTGCGATTAGGATTACCAATAGAATATCGTATCCAAAAACTGCTGAACAAAATATTCCTAATCCGTATAGGTGGACTGCTGCGTACAGGATACGCGTGGGAACCTCCATAAAAGCGTAGAATTTTTGGATCGCTGGGCCAAACCTCAGTCGAATTACTTCCGGTCCGGTGGTGACTCTCAATTGGCGAAACCAGGGACCTATGAAGAGAAAATTAATGAAGAATCCAAGGGCGTTTCCGAAGTAGATTATCATTACGGAAAACCCGGATTCGAAGGCAACTCCCGCGGCTCCCGTGAAGGTCCATGCGCTGAAAGCGCTCATAAAGGAACTCATCCCCACTAGCCACCATGTACCGCGACAACCGCCTTTGAGAAAATCGTTGGTGTCTTTGTTGAAACGCTTGAAGTACCACCCTACAGCTAACAGGAGTATTAGGTAGCTGATGATAACAATGTATTCTACGGACGCCATATGCAGTGAGGTTAATTGCCTTTAGACCTTAATTCCTCTATAGCAGTTGGGGCATGTTGCGATACTGGTTTTCTTCTAAGCGTGTAAAATTCGTTGGGATCTGCGATCGAAACTTACGAGCGTACTGGACGTTCAGGAACCGGCATTGCAGGCGCTAAATGTGGGCCCGTGGATTCTCCAACTCTGATACTAGTTGGAAGAATAAAGTCAGACAGCGCTTTGGATTTTTCCTTGATGGTGCTCAATAGAATTCGAGCAGCCTCGCTGCCCATGTCTTCTGGGTTTGCCCCCGCACAGGTGATTGTCGGATCTTCTTCGGTGCAGACATTGGTCATATCAAACGCGGCCACGCTTACGTCCGAACCAACTTTGTATCCATTTTGAAAAAGAAAATTAATGGCACCCCTTGCCATCAGGCCGTTAAGGCATATCCAAGCCGTTGGTAGATCTTCTGGTTTTGATTGTTCAATCAGCTGTTTAGCGACTTCGAAGCCTTCCTTTCGATCGGCATCGATTTGATTGATCTTGAATGGCGTCTTTAGCTTCAAATTCCTCGACTCAAGGGCCATGGAAATCCCGTTCAGTCGATCTTCTTGTCTTCCCATCCCTCGATTCCCCCCCAACCAGGCAAAGTTGGTGTGCCCAAGTTCGCAAAGGTGATCAACGAGGAGTTCAGCTGATTCCGATTCGTTTGAAAGTACGGAGTGGCATTTTCCTGATTCGCGGGCTGAAATGTAGACTATCGGCCGATTGAGCTTTCGAATTGTCTGCAAAAAATCGGGATGGACTTCTCCCATTATCGCAATCCCTTTCACTGAGTCTGGCAGGGTGAGGGGAGTATCCTTATCCGATTTCGCTATGTCGTCCTCCGATCCGAGGAAGATGGTCTTAACCTCGTTGTCGTTCAGAGTGTCGTAGAGTCCTTGGTGAATGTGACTGAAGAAATTGCTCTTGTTCGCGAGTTTCAGCGGAGATCGCAAAATATATCCTGCAGTCGCAACTGATGTGTTCTCTTTGGCCGTATCGAGGTTCATCCCTCTTGGCGAGTAGCCATTCTCGAGTGCGAATTCCCAAATTGTCTTATAGGCTTTTTCAGAAATGCCTTTTTTTCGACCATTTAGCGCCATCGATACAAGTGCCTGGGAAATCTCAAGCTCTTTAGCTATTTGCGTCTGGGAAATTCGTTTGATTTGAGATTTTGGCATCTTGGGCATGTTTTTGACTAATTGAGCTTTAATCTAATTTATAGTTATAAATCAAGCGGGAAATTATTTCTTTTAATTATAATCTAATTGAATAATTTTAATCTTATAAGTAATTAATATTAAATGATTTCCACAGGATATCACCATAAATAGGGTTAATTTTATAAAAATGAGCTTGCATGGTATTATAACTATTAATTCGATGTGTGTTAATTATTTACTCCCCGAAGCCTATCCGTTTTCAAAGCTAAGCGAAATACCGCTCAATTCAAACTACCCAAACCCTACCAAATATTAATGAAGAACTCTCTGACATGCTTGAATGAGTCACGCGGCCTTAGTCGCTTCATTGCTGCTGTGATTGGCTTCGTTCTCCCACTCGGAAACATGATAGCTCAAGACGATGACGATGAGATCGTAACACTCTCGCCATTTATAGTAGATGCATCGGGTGACG
>JABITN010000137.1 GCA_018700525.1 Opitutales bacterium | reverse complement strand
CTCGGAGATCGGCCGCTTCCACATGTGCGATACCAATTAAGTCTCAGCCCACTTAAACAAACTCGTTGGATCCAATGCTACACTGAGTATTCTCAAACATAGAAGATTCATAGCACCGCCGAAGCCCAACACCATAAGTGTTCATCAGTGTCCTCAGTTGTAAAAAAAGCAGAGCCCACTCGATAAATCCAAAAATCGTACCCAAATCCTTACGACAGAACCACCAATTCCCGTTTGCCGAGGCCGCATTGTTAGCTCAATCTCGGCAACCAAGTTGCCTCGCTCAAGTTTCAAGTGCCTGTCAAAAAAACGCATTATTGTGAGTTTCGTTGAAACCTGCCTTCTAATCGCTTGTTTTATCTAGGAAACCCTTTTAACAACTAGATATATGCAGAGTATAGGCGAACGTCTGGAAGAAGCACGCAAGCGCAAAGGAATAACGGTTAGAGAAGCCGCCGAAGCGACTAAGATTCGTGGCGACTACATCAATAGCTTCGAGAGCAACACGTTTAAGATCAATATCCCAGATATCTACACGCGCGGATTCCTAAGATCCTACGCGAGCTACCTGAAGCTCAACGTCGACAAAATCATAACCGACTACAACGCCCACTTGCTCGGCGAAGGGAAATCTCCACGACGCGATAGCCGCGAATTCTTCGGTAGACTGGAACTCCAGCAAACTCCGCCAACCGACGAGCCTAACGGCGCGAACGCCCCCAGCGACCATAATTTCAAGAGTGCAACCGACGCCACCGAATCAGTTTCCATTTTGGAAAAGCTCAACCTCGAGAAAGACGTCGCGATCAAGATCGCCATAGCCGGGACGCTAGCCTTAGCAGTCATCATCACCTTGGTTTGGGGAATTCTCGCGTTCATGGGCTCCGAAGAACCAAGCGCCGACACCAGTTTGACTCCAACGCCAGCCACTACCTCGCCTGCTGCAAATGCAACCACTTTCACGCTGATCGCAAACGATGATGTGCGCGTCGGGATTCGGCAAATCACCGGCGATATACCGATATTCGAAGCACCATTGCCCCAAGGAGTAGAAAAAGAACTAGCCGCCACTGGCAGCATCCGTGTCACATACAGCGACGCAGCAGCGCTATCGATCCGTATCGGAACCGAGACTTACCAGATGGTCCAAGGGAAAACGTCTATACGAATAACCCCTTCGGACATTTTTAAGAAACAAGCCGGAGCGAACTAAAAAACCGCCTCAATCCACTCATAACGTGGTATGAGTGCTCCGCCAAAATAGTGTCAAAGAAATTATACCTTTCTGTGATTGATTGGGTCTGTCTTTTTTACCACTGAGGACACTGATTACCACTGATGATGTTAGGCTTCGGAATCTTCTAGAGATTTTTAGATGAATATCAGTGTGTTGTTCGCTTCGCTGTCGGCTAAAGCCTCGGTACATGAGTGTAATCAGTGGTTAAAAAAATTCTAGCTGGAGTTTTCCAAACTCCTCTTTGAGTCAGTGGGTATGAACATCCCTTCTAAAAAGAGCCATAGACTCATCATTGCAAAAAATGCGTTGAACCAAGCCGATCCGCCACGTAAACCAATCAAATGAGCAAACTAACCGTTGCGATCGGTTCCGACCACGCTGGATACAATTACAAGAAAGCGATCATCGCCCATTTGAGCGACCGCGGGTTCACCGTGAAAGACTACGGTACTTATTCACCTGAATCCTGCGATTACCCAGACTTCATCCGCCCAGTAGCCGAATCGGTCGCCGCTGGCGAATTCGATCGCGGTATCGTGCTAGGCGGTTCCGGCAACGGCGAAGCGATCACAGCCAATCGCATTCCTGGAGTACGATGCGGCGTCTGCTGGAACGAACAACTAGCCATCTGGAATCGCTCCCACAACGACGGCAATGTCCTCGCTCTCGGCGAACGCACCGTAACCGAGCAAGACGCCCTCGACATTGTTGACACGTGGCTCGCCACCGAATTCGAAGGAGGACGACACATCCGTCGCATCGAAAAAATCGACGACAAACGCTACCCGTGAATTAAATTAAGAAGTAAGAATTAGGAATGAAGAATTGCCATCCAAACTATCACCATTCGCTAAAATCACTTCTTAATTCTTCATTCCTAATTTAGACAATGCTCTACAGACGACTTGGCAAATCCGGACTAAAAGTTAGCGCCTTGTCCTTTGGCTCTTGGGTTACCTTCGGCCAACAGGTCGACAACTCCGTCGCCGAGTCTTGCCTCAAGACAGCCTACGACGCAGGCATCAATTTCTTCGACAACGCCGAGATCTATGCCAACGGACAGTCCGAAGAAGTCATGGGAGCTATCCTCTCTAAATTCGGTTGGTCTCGCGATACCTACATCGTTTCCAGCAAAGTATTTTGGGGTGGCGAGCTACCCAATCAAACCGGTCTCAGCAGAAAGCACGTCATCGAAGCCTGCCAAGCAGCGCTCAAACGCCTTCGAGTCGAGTACCTCGACCTATACTACTGCCACCGACCTGACCCGGAAACTCCGATCGAAGAAACCGTCCGGGCCATGGATACGCTCATCCAGCAAGGCAAAGTCCTCTACTGGGGAACCTCCGAATGGAGCGCCCAGGAGATAATGGAAGCCTATAGTATAGCTCGGCAGTACAACCTGGCTCCCCCGACGATGGAGCAACCGCGATACAACCTACTGAACCGAGAACGCGTCGAAAACGAATACGCACGCCTCTACGAATCCATCGGTCTCGGCACTACCATTTTCTCTCCCTTAGCCGCAGGTATTCTAACCGGTAAATACCTCAACGGCATCCCCGACGATAGTCGCCTATCGATCGAAAACATGGCCTTCCTGCGCGACCGATGGGACCGCTATTTCGAGAACGGAATCGCAACCGTCCTCGAAACGCTCGAAAGCATCGCCCGAAAAATCGGAGCCGACCTTCCACAGCTCGGGATCGCCTGGTGCCTCAAAAATTCGAATGTCAGCAGCGTAATCCTAGGAGCCTCGAAACCAGAGCAACTCGAGAACAACCTCGCGTCATTGAATTTCTTAGACACTCTCGACGAAGACCTAATGGGCGAAATAGACATAGCCCTCAGCAGCCTCAAAGAACTCGATCTATAGCCAGAGGCAGAGCGTCCTGCGCCAAAGCGGCCGCAAATTCAAAACCACCCCCAATGCGCTCCCTCACCCAATCTCTCCTTTGTTTCGTCGCTAAACTCCTCAAGTGTCGCTTCGCTCGGTACTCAATCGCCCTGCTAGTAACAACCGCCTGCACCCCAGTCCAAAAACCAACTCCCCCCTCAGCCTCGTTGTCTCGGCATATAGTAAATAAGGCGGATCATTCTTCATCCTTCACCCTTTCTTTCGACGTTCCCACCCCCGGCTGGAAGCTCTCCCCCGTATTCGCCTACCAAGTCGGCGACGAAATCTGGTGTATCCACCAACTCACTCCATCCGACGGCATGGTCGCCCAAGTCATCTCCAAACTAGAGGGTAGCATCACCCTCTTCTTCCCTACTCCTAATCCTAACCCTACCCCAACCATCCGCCACTACATCCTCGGCAAAACCTGGAACTGGAACTCCGACCCAAAACTCTTCTTTCTCAAATCGATCGATGACATCGCCGACCGACTCAAAACCGCGACTCCCCTAAAAATAGTCGCTCCCTAGAAATAAACGCATCAATGGTAAAGGTAGGGCGGCATTGATCTATCCTCCATAGTTCCGCGTTGCGGAACAACGGACGTGTCCAAGACCCTGAGGGAAGTCGAAAGCCGTCGCACACCTAAAATTCCCCTTAACTCCACATAGTCACAGATTTTTGCCACATCAACCCATCCCTAAACCATGTTCAAGTTTTGAATTTTCATCCCCTCTCTAGCTAGCGCGGTAGTAATCCTAACCGTAACGCTACCCGTCTCAACTGATACTGGAGCCGCTCACTCCTCCCAGTCTTTTTCAATCGAAGCAGCCGGAGTCTCTTCTCTCGGCACCGCCAACACACTCAACGAGCCAGATAGATCCGACAACGAATTCCCGCTCTACCTCAGTCTCAACCAGCTCAACGACGTATTCGAATTCCTAAAACTCAACGACCCGCTGGACGAAAGCTCCACCCCCCTTTCACAATAACACAGCCCCCCCGAAAGGTCCTCATAAGCTTCCCCTCCGCCGCCAGACAGATCTACCGCATCCAACACTCGACCGACTTCATCAACTGGACCAACGACTCCTTCAACCTCGGCACCGGCGAAACCCTAAACATCTCCACACTCGGATCTATCACCCAAAACCAACCCAGCGGTTTCCGCGTCTCCGTAAGTCTCGAATAGTAAAAAGGTAAGTTGCCATGACCGAGGCCGCAGCAAACGATTGACTCAACCAACCTGGCTGACTGGGACTGTCAGCGCGACCTCTTAAAACTTTATTCAGCGTACCTGAACCTTAGTGGCGCCGCGTAGTGGCGACTCCTAGCGAGCCATAGCGAACAATGATATTTTTCCTCGCCATCCCCGCCGCATGGAACTCGAATCCTTGGCCAATGATCTTAGGCTCTGCGCAAACCAAAATTCGGTCCGAGCCCTGAGCGAATCCAAGCTATTTCCATGTCCACCGTAAGCAGCCAGTTCACCTATCCAGAAACGCCCAGTATCCTGCTCGAACGCGATCTCAACATCGCCGCCTCGGGAGTCACCGACGAAGACCTGCTTCTCGCCCTTCGCTGGATGACCTACAGCCGTTTCACCGACGCGCGCATCTTCGAGCTTTACCGTCAGGGCAAAATGAAAGGCACCGTCACCGTTTCCGACGGAAATGAAGGCCTCGTCGCCCCTCTCGCTCTGATGATGGACAAGGACATCGATTGTGTTTCCTGGACCCATCGAGGCATGCCCGGCCACCTCGTTTGGTCCGATCATCTCGGCGACCACGTCTGCCAATTTCTCGGCAACTCCGGCAGCCCGACCAAAGGCCGCGAAGGCAACGCCCACCACGGAGACCCGAAAAACCGCTCCTACCCAATGATCAGCCATTTGGGAAAAATGTCGTCCAACGTACTTGGCGGCACGGATTCCCAACGCCGCAAAGGCCACAAATCCATCGGCATTACATTCTTCGGCGACGGCGGCTCCAGCACTGGCGAAATTCACGAGAGCATGAATCTCGCCTCCGTGCTCAACATCCCAGTGATTTTCGTAATCGAGAATAACAACTACGCCTACTCCACCCCGCTCCACGAACAATTTACCGGCAAACTTGTCGATCGGGCCAAAGGTTACGGAATGAAAGGCATCGAACTCGATGTGGCCAACATCGAAGAGAACCTCCAAGCTTTCCAGGACGCCATCGACGAGACACGCGAAACTGGCCGGCCCATGCTCATCGAGATGCATACCCTCCGTCTCCTCGGGCACGCTGGCTACGACACCCTAGATTACATCGATCCCGAGGTTTCCAAAAAATGGCTCGACGAAGATTGCCTTAAAAACCTCCGTGAACGTCTCGTCGAAAAAGGATACGGCGACCGCATCGTCGATGAAGAAGCGACTCTCAAATCCTTCGTCACCGAAACCGTCAATCGCGCCCTCAAACTCCCGATGTGCGAGCCCGTCGGGCTTATGGAAGACGTCTACGCCCAATCGACTACAAGCGTTGACTGGAAAACCGAAGACGACCAAGAAGCGGAAATCGTCACCTTCGCCCAAGCGATCAACCGCGCACTCGCCAAGATTCTCGCCGAGTCACCCGAGTCGCTCATCATGGGTCAAGACATCGCCGACTACGGCGGCCCGTTCAAAGTTACCAAATCTCTTTTTAAAAAACACGGCCGTAGTCGCGTCATCAACACGCCCATTTGCGAATCAGCCATGGTCGGTTACGCCACGGGGCAAGCCATCAATGGTCTCCGCCCGATCGTCGAATTCCAATTCGCCGACTTTGCTACCGACGCCACTACGCAAATCACTCTCAATGCCGGCACCTATCATTTCCG
The DNA here is from genome assembly GCA_018700525.1 of Opitutales bacterium. Taxonomy (GTDB): domain Bacteria; phylum Verrucomicrobiota; class Verrucomicrobiia; order Opitutales; family Opitutaceae; genus Pelagisphaera. The sequence continues at coordinate 101,076 of JABITN010000137.1, read as the reverse complement.
CTCCGGAGCCAAAGCCCCAATGGTGTTTCGCTTACCTTGCGGCGGAGGACTGACATTTGGCTCCTTTCACTCTCAAGATCTAGAAGCGCTCTACCTCCACATTCCCGGCACGAAATTCCTTTACCCGAGCACGCCGCAAGATGCCTACGACGCCATGTTAGCCGCTTACGAAGACGACAACCCCGTCATTTTCTTCGAACACAAAAACCTCTACAACCTTCTCAAGGCACCCGTTAAATTCAACCCGAACTACCACGATGTCTGGCAACCCTCCCTCCGCCGTCAAGGCGACTACGCAACCGTCGTTACCTACGGAGAAATGACTCTCTGGGCAAATAAAGCCCTCGAATACCTAGAAAGCGAATACGAGCACAGTTGCGACCTTTTCGACCTACGAGCGCTCGCTCCCCTTAACCTAGACAGCATTCAAGAATCCATCTCCAAAACCGGCCGACTAGTCGTAATCACCGAAAGCCGAAGCAACGTCGGTTTCGGCGCCGAGCTCGTCGCCCAAATAACCGAAAAGCAATTCTTCGACCTAGAAGCCCCACCACTTCGCATCGCATCGCAAAACATGCCCGTCCCCTTCGCCGCCGAACTCGAAGCCGACTATCGCCCCGACACGGACAGCATCCTTGCGGCAATGATCAACTGGATCGAATCCGAATAGAAATTAAATTTAAACCACTGAGAACACTGATATTATCTAAATTTAATGAGCTTTAGCTTCACTTACCGATTTGAATCCTATCACTCTCCAACAAATCCCGAAGCCCAACATCATCAGTGTCCTCAGTGGTAAAAAACCAAACCAATATCATCCGTGGTTAACGAAACATCATCCTATCTCAACTGGAACGCCATCGAACTCTTCGCGATGGACGTCGACGGCGTCCTGACCGATGGGTGCATTTACGTCTCCTCAGACGGATCGGAAGCGAAGCGCTTCTCTATAATAGATGGACTTGGCTTGGTGAAGCTCCGCGAAGCGGGCGTAAAGATCGCTTGGATCTCCGGTCGCGGTTCTGACGCGACGACGAAACGAGCCAACGAACTTAAGATCGAATACGTCGTCCAAGGGCGAAAAGACAAAGGCACCGCCCTGGCCTCTCTTCTCGAGGAACTAAATCTTAAAGCGGAACAAGCCGTCTACATGGGCGACGACACCATCGACACCGAAGCCATCGAACTAGCAGGCATCGGAGTAGCCGTTCCCGAAGCTCAACCCGAACCCCTGGCGGCCGCCGACTACATCACCGCGAAAACAGGTGGAAACGGCGCCGTGCGAGAAGTTTGCAACCATATTCTCGCCGCGCGTTCTCAGTAGAAGCCAATCACCGATTCAAATGAACGCTCATCGACAAACCTGGACGCGACGACCGCCGCTGATAGTGCTCCTCCTATTTGGAGCGATTGCGATCGCCCAAACGCAGGACGCCCCCATCATTAATTTCAAATTGCCGCTTTTCAACGACGATGGCTATCGGACCGGCTACCTCAGAGGAGCCCAAGGAATTTATTCCAACAATTCGGATATCCGCATAACGGATATGGAACTCAGCCAATACTCGGGGGACGCTCAAGACGCAGTCATCGGATCGATGGAAAGCCCAGAAGCGCTCTTTCGCTACGACAAAACCGGGCGAAGCCACGCATCAGGGCCCGGATCGATAATGATCGAAAACGATACCTTTCGTCTCACAGGAGAGGATTGGATTTGGCAAGAGGAGAACAACCGAGTAGTGATCAATCGAAAAGTCAAAATCATCATTTTCGACGAGATAGGCTCCATCATTAAATGAAACGAATTACAGTCATCATAGCGGCCGTACTCTGCGCCTCCACTTGGGTCTTCGCGCAAGTCGATCCGAAATCAAAGCCGATCCCGACGGACAAACCGCTCGAACCAACCGTCATCGAAGCGGAGCGAAGCCGAAGCGAGACGAACGATGGCGAAAGCTATCTCATTTTCAGTGGTAGCGTGAAGCTCTCGGCTACAAACCTCGTAATCACCTGCAACCAACTCGAAGTCTTCGCTAAGACAAAAAAAGACGAGGAAGAAACCGTCATCGGAGAAATCAGTTCCATACAAAAAATCATCGCTACTGGAAACGTTCGAATCGTTCAGGAAGAACGCACTGCAACCGCCGGGCGAATGGAAGTCCTCCCAAATGAAGACGTCATCATTCTCGAAGAAGATCCAATACTTTTCCAAGGATCCTACACCATGGGCGGACCAGGTACTCAATTGAAATTTGAACGCGGCAAGAGCCGTGTTGAAATGATCGGAGGAACTGAGAACATGGTCACTTTTTCCGGACCGCCCATTCAAGACCTAGGCTTCGAGGACGACGACGAAACGATCATCCCTGAAGAGGAAGAGGATAAACCGGTCGATAAAGCCCCAGAAGCAGAGCCTAAAACCAACGACGACTCACTTAAGGAATCGCCAATGAAAGACGCCAAATGAGCGAGCTCGCCCAAGAGGAAAACCCTGCGGACACGCCAGATGTCGAGAAAGAGCAGCACCTCATCGAAGCCCGAGGACTCGTCAAAGTCTACGGCCCTAAAACCGTCGTCAATCGTGCCAACCTCGAAATCCGAACCGGCGAAGTCGTCGGCTTGCTCGGACCGAACGGGGCCGGCAAGACAACCACATTCTACATGATCGCCGGGTTGGTGGAAGCCACCCGTGGTTTCGTGCTCCTAAACAAAAAGACGATCACTCACCTCAAAGTTCATCGGCGTGCTCGTCTTGGAATCGGCTACCTACCCCAAGAACCGAGCGTATTCAAAAAGCTCACCGTTTGGCAAAACGTGCAAGCCGTCGCCGAAACCCTCTCGCTCAATCGTCGGCAACGCAAAGAAGTCATCGAAAAACAGCTCGACGACCTTGGCCTCCTTTCGCTCGCCAAGCAAAAAGCCTACACGCTTAGCGGTGGCGAGCGGCGGCGGCTGGAAATTGCCCGCTGCCTCGTAACGAACCCCGAATTCATCCTTATGGATGAACCCTTCGCAGGCGTCGATCCTATCAATGTCGCGGAAGTCCAGAAAATCGTTCTTAAATTGAAAAATCGTGGTATCGGAATCCTGATTACCGACCACAATGTACGCGACACGCTCGCGATCGTCGATCGAGCCTACCTCATCCACCAAGGAGAAGTCCTGACCAGCGGCGACCGCGAATTCCTAATAAACGATCCTAAGAGCCGAAAGCTCTACTTAGGAGAGAATTTCAATATGTGATTCTTTCTCCACTTCAGATTCCCCAACATGCCCTTGTCAAAACCAATCAAGAAAATCGACGGCCTGTCCGTCAGAGACTTTTTAGAGACCTACTCCGAGCATCTTAAACTCGAACTCGTAGCAGGCGAACGTGGACTGCGCCGCATTATAAGAGAAGGCAGCGTCAATCGCCCATCCCTGGCCTTGACTGGATTTTTCAAATATTTCGCCAACAAGCGCCTCCAAGTGCTCGGAGCCTCCGAGATGACCTACCTCCGCAGCCTCGACAATGAGGCTCAGGAAAAACGCCTCGGAGAATTAATCGATCGATCCATCCCCTGCCTCGTCATCGCACGCAATTACTTGCCTCTGCCTAGTATTAAGACAGTCGCCGAAAAACGCGGACTCCCAATCCTGCGTACATCGATGATCACGATGAATTTCCTCAACGCAGCTACGCTTTCGCTCGACGCAGCATTTGCCCCAACCACCTCGGAGCATGGAACGATGATGGATATCAAGGGCATCGGCACACTCATACGCGGGACGAGCGGGATCGGGAAGAGCGAATGCGCTCTCGCCCTCATCGAGCGCGGTCACAGCATAGTCTCCGACGATCTCACTCGTATCCGCTTAGTGGATGAGCGAGAATTGATCGCGACAAGTACGAAGCTCAACCGCGGCCACATGGAATGCCGAGGAATCGGGATAATCAACGTCGGCGAGATGTTCGGCGTGCGCAGCGTTCGTCTCGACAAACGAATCGATCTCGTGGTCTCCCTCCTTGAACTCGCTCCGGATTCCGAGGAAGACCGCACCGGTCTGGACCAAGACCACTTCAATATCCTCGGCATCGACGTTCCCCATATCGAAATTTTCGTTCGCCCCGGGCGCGACATAGCGCGGATCGTCGAAGTCGCTTCAATGGTACAGGCGCTAAAACGACTCGGACACGACCCCGCCAAAGAATTCAACGATCGATTGATCGCTCGCATGAGCGAACAAAAATAGACCGCCGATTTTTTTCGTGCCAATTTTTTCAATTCATTCCCATTCTACCTCTTTCAAACCAGTCGTTTAACGAATAATTCGTATTTCAAATTCGCTTAAAGAGCTCATTTCAAGGGGCTTCCGCGAAGGAGATATTGTTCGGATTTATGGCAAGCATTTTGCTAAAAAACTTATGCGCATTCCAATGTTAACAACTTGTCTAAAACTATGGCTTGAGAAATGCGATTCCCTCTACGTTACTGGTACAAGATTTTACTATTTCACGCCAAACACTCCTCCTGTTTCCTTCTAGTCTTCACGAATCTTCTGCTTAACAGACCCCCTCAACTTAAGATACTCCTAAACAAGGTCTTACCGATTTGGATATCAAACTATCACTTTCGGTCATTCGATTCTCTTTTTGTTGTGGTTCTTTTCTTCAGATTACAGTTTAGAAATAACAACCGTTCGGCGTTCTTCATAATGATGTGAATAACCATCAACGTTTCTAACCTTTTCCATGCCACAGGTCACCGCACCCACCCAAATCTGGGACAAAGTTAAAGCCGAACTATCGGAGCTCTTACCCCGCGATATCTTCGATAGCTGGTTTTCAAAAGTCACCTGCGTCAAAGCGGAAGACAGCTCAGTCGTATTGCAGGTTCAAAACGAATTCTCTGCCATTTGGATTAACGACAATTACTTGGATCTACTCACCAAGGCCTTCCAACGCTTCTTGGGTTACCCTGTATCCGTCACCTTGGAAAATGGAGCCGCTTCAGCTGATTCCGAAGAAACAGCTCAGAACAATCGCGTCGAAACCATCGTCGAAACCGAATCTAGCCCACGTGCCGACGATCGAAAAGCGAAGAAATCTGTAAACCCAAGCAGTGCGAACCTGAATCGTCGCAACACTTTCGAGAATTTCGTCATTGGCTCAAATAGCCAACTCGCCCACGCCGCAGCCATAGCCGTGGCCCACGCTCCTGCTGGAGCCTACAATCCACTCTTCGTCTACGGCGAAACCGGATTAGGCAAGACGCACCTCATGCACGCCGTCGGCCATCACATATTACTCAACAAGCCGAACGCGCGGATCGCTTACCTTTCCTCCGAAAAATTCACCAACGAGTTTATATCGGCGATCCAGGAAAATACGCTCACTCAATTTCGGAAGCGGTACCGCCGGGTCGACGTCCTCTTGATCGACGATGTCCAGTTCCTCAGTGGCAAAGAACGGATCCAGGAAGAATTCTTCCACACCTTCAACGAACTCTTCGAGGCGCAGAAACAAATTTTTCTCTCCAGCGATCGCCCAGCGAACGAGATCGCCAAATTGGAAAGCCGACTCGTATCCAGATTTCAATGGGGCCTAGTAACAGATATTCAAGCTCCCGATTTCGAAACCCGCGTTGCGATTCTTCGCAAAAAGGCCGAGCAGCACAATTTCAAAGTCAGCGACGAAATCATCAATTTCATCGCAGAGCACATCGTTAAGAACATCCGCCGCCTTGAAGGAGCGCTCATTAAAGTGTGCAGCTACTCCTCTCTCACCGGCAACCCGCTTAACATCTCAACCTGTGAAATGCTTCTGAGAGATGTGCTCATGGAAGCCGCCAAACAGCAACTCACCATCGATACGATTCAAAAGAAAGTAGCTGATTACTTCGAGCTCCGTCACTCCGATATGCTCAGCCGACGCCGGCCGAACCACATCGCAGTACCTCGCCAAATCGCGATGTATCTGAGCCGCGACCTGACTAAGCACTCGCTTCAGGAAATCGGCGAAGCATTTGGCGGACGCGATCACGGCACTGTCATCCATGCCTGCCGACAAGTCGAGAACTTGACTGAACAAGACGATACCGTGCGCCACAGCGTCGACTATCTAAGAACCCAACTTTCACGCTAAGTGCTCACTCACGCGGACTCCCATAAGCGATCCGCCCTCTCGCTCAAAATTAATCCGGAAAAACGCCATTGCATCTCCAACGCAATCGGCGTTCAACTATTTCCATCCATGAATCTTAGCGACGAACAAAAGCAAATCATTGCCCAACGCCTCAGCGACGGAGCCTCTATTTCCGATATCCAACGTCTTGTAACCGACGATTTCAATGGCTCCATGACCTTCATGGAAACGCGCTTTCTCATCGACGATCTCAATCTCGACCTCAAGGAACCGGAAGTCGCCGAAGAAGCTACCATCGCCCAGGATGCCGAAGCGACACTCGTCGAAGAGCCCACTGCAGGAGAAGCAGGATCAGTGTCCGTGGATGTCGACAAGATCAACCAACCCGGCACTGCCCTTAGTGGAACGGTCACTTTCAGCGACGGCGTTTCCGCCAAATGGTACGTCGACCCCACGGGTCGTCTCGGTCTCGATCCCGAACAAGAAGGCTACCAGCCCAATCCTGCAGACATCGAAACCTTCCAAATGGAACTCCAAAGCAAGATGCAAGGCCCGCAGCTTTAAGAAGCTGTTCAAGCGTTTCAACGAAGGGCTGTGCCTGACGAGCTTCAACAGCCTCCAGCTCGCTCTATTTTCCAATCCGCTCAAGCAAGCTCGCCTCGCTGAGCACCTCGACGCCATGTTTCTCGGCCTTTGTCAACTTCGAGCCAGCAGCTTCACCCGCCAGAAGATAAGTGGTTTTCTTGCTCACGCTACCCGCGACCTTCCCTCCTTTGCTTTCAATGAGAGCCTTCGCTTCATCGCGTTTCATTGTCGGCAAAGTTCCTGTAATGACAAAAGTCATACCATCGAAAATCGCTTCGGCTCCACTCGGAACCTCCGGAGTAACTGGGTCCATGCCCAACTCATAGAGCATCTCGAGATTGGCCGCATTCTTCGGGTTTTCAAAATAGGTCACGATTCCCTGCGCCGTTTTCTCTCCGATCCCATCGATTTCAATCAATCCCTCCAAATCCGCGTTTTGCAATTCCGCCAAGCCTCCAAAAGCCTTGGCCAAATCTTTTGCCGCCGACGCGCCAACTTGAGGTATCCCAAGCCCATGCAGCAAACGCCACAAATCTGCCCGCTTGCTGCGATTTATCGCATCAATCAGATTCCGAGCCGATTTCTCGGCGAATTTCTCGAGCTCCAATAACTGCTCGAACGTCAAACGATACACGTCCGACAATGTGGATACCAGGGAGCGCTCCACTAATTGATCCACAACCGCCTCACCCAAACCGTCGATATCCATGCACTGCCGCGAGGCGAAATGCTCCAACCGACCCCGCACCTGAGCCGGACACTCCGTATTGACGCAACGCAATGCAACCTCGCACTCCAGCTTTTGTGTCGGAGCCTCGCACGCCGGACACTCGGCAGGAAAAACGAACGGTATGCTATTATTCGGACGCTTCTCGACCAACACCCGCACAACCGCAGGGATAATTTCTCCCGCTTTTTCGACGATCACCGAATCGCCAATACGCACATCTTTTCGCTCCATTTCTTCCTGGTTATGAAGCGTGGCTCGAGAGACTGTCGTTCCCGCTAACTTCGTCGGCTTCAATTCAGCTACCGGCGTCAACACACCCGTGCGGCCGACTTGAATCGTAATATTCTCGAGCGTCGTCTCCGACTGCTCCGCGGCGAACTTAAACGCTATCGCCCAACGCGGCGCCTTCGAAGTAGCGCCGAGCAAATCTTGCTGCTCCAACGAATCCACCTTTATAACCGCCCCATCCGTTGGGTACGGCAAGGCCTCGCGAATCGAATCAAGCTCCTCGATCGAGGCCCAGGCTTCATCCGCTCCCGAAATCTTCCAGAAACGTTCCCCCACGGGAAATACCCATTCCGCGATTTTTGCATGAAACTCGGATTGCGCATCGACGATCTGCGGCTCGCAAAAACCGAGACCGTATAGAATCACGTTCAATCGACGCTTCGCCACCTCTTCGCGATCGAGCATCTTAACCGTTCCCGCCGCCAAATTGCGTGGATTGGCGAACTCTTCCAAACCCGCCGCATTACGCTCAGCGTTGATCCGATCGAACTCGTCATTACGCATGTAAATCTCGCCACGAATCTCAATCGTAGCTGGAAGGTCCGCTCCCTTCAATACGCGAGGCAGCTCTTTGATGGACAACACATTCGCCGTAATATCATCTCCCTCAGTCCCATTGCCACGGGTTACCGCTCGAATGAGTTTCCCATTTTCGTAAGTCAGACTAACCGCCACTCCATCTATCTTCGGCTCGACAACAAACGCGATCTCTTCCAATTCAAGCCCCTTCTCGACCCGTTCGACAAATGCAAAGAATTCATCTTTCGAATACGTATTGTCCAAGCTCTTCATCGGCTGCCGATGCTGATAGGACTCGAATCCATCGCGTAGATCATCTCCAACGCGATTCGTAGGCGAATCCATTGAAAACAATTCAGGGTGCTGTTTTTCCAAATCCTCGAGTTCACGCTTAAGTGCATCGTACTCCGAATCGGAAACCTCAGGCTGAGCCTGCCGATAGTAGAGTTCATCATGCCGTGCAAGCTCTCCCCGCAGGCTCTCAATTCGATTCTCCTCTGAAGTCTTAGCCATTCCCGTCTATTCAAGCAAACTGCCGCTACGACGCAAGATCGGGGAAACCGAAAAACGCTTCAAATCGATCATCGAACACTCGAGCCTAATCAAGTTTAGTCAAACGACTTCTTATCAAATCGCAAATACTCGACTCCAACACTCTTCGATATAATGACCAGTATCGATAAACCGCTATCGCGGTAAACGCCCCTAATCCATCGGCTATCCAATCGAGCGCATCCGAAGATCGATTGGGGTTTCGTGACTGTATCCATTCGTCAACCACTCCGTAAGCTAACACGAACACCAATGCGACTAACCACCGAGTATGCGACCACAGCATTCTAGGAATGCATCGATAACAAAGCGTTCCCATCAGTCCGAAAACAAAAAAGTGCGCGATCTTATCGAAATGAGGAATCTCTGGTCCATCAGGGCCTCCTTGCTCGCAAGACGATGACCAAGCCAACGTCAGAACCAAAGTGATTACTGGCCACAATTTCCGGACTGAAAATGTTGAGTAGTCGCTCATTCTAAAAGAGTGGTTCCTATCTTCCCACACCCGCAAAACGCATCGCAGATGAAAAATGGTCGGGCTACCGAGGTTCGAACTCGGGACCTCTTGTCCCCCAGACAAGCGCGCTACCAGGCTGCGCCATAGCCCGACAAAAAAAGAAAGGGTGTGGAATCTGTGGAGTTGATCTTCAGATTTCAAACGCTTTTTTCAGAATCTGGGAATTAAATCCAATCGCAATGCAAAGCATCAAATTTGCTTGCCTCCCAACTTTCCCGCATCCATACCCCCTTTTCCTCTTTCAAAAGGATGCCCAGGTGGCGGAATTGGTAGACGCGGCGGATTCAAAATCCGCTTTCTTCGGAAGTGGGGGTTCGAGTCCCCCCCTGGGTACCAAAATAAGACCGCAAAATGCGGTTTTTTTTTTGGTAGGGTTTTAAGATAAGAGGGGGCCGTAAAACTTTCGGAAAAACTTCCTTAAAACTATACCATATTTTAAACGGTATTGCCCTAAGAGGGTCTAGCTTTAAAACTATTAGTGGATTTGGTTTTTTTCAGTATCTAGTTTGCAGTTTGATAAGTTTTAAAGGGCATCGCCTAGCGATGCCCTTTTTTACGTCCAGATACCCGCTCCACAAAGGCTTCTTCGCCCGCATTCGGGTTTCTCATCGACGAATCCGAAATGTTTTCACGAAAAGTGCTGCTTTCTTTGAACGTTTTCGCTCAAGGTGCGCCTATAATATGGATAAGAGAACGTTAGAGTTTTTTCTTATTTCTGGTTTGTAGTTTGATAAGTTAGAAAGGGTTCCGCTTAGCGGGACCCTTTCGTTTTTGAAATTGCTCCACTGCTCGGGTCCCCCATAGAGTCGCTTCATGCCTGACTTTCGGAGCTATTGCCCAGTGCTCTCGCCAGATAACCCACTCATCCAACTTTCGAACGACGAATCCCATCATCTCGTCTCCGTCAACCGAGCCCGTTCTGGCGATCCCGTTAGCGTATTCGATGGTCAAGGCCAGGAATGGGAAAGCGAACTAACCGAGGCCAACAAACGAAAGGCTATACTGACCGGAAAGCGATTTATCCAACACACGCCACTTTCCTACGAAATCGCCCTTGCCCAAGCCATACCGAAAGGCAAAGGCCTCGAGGGCATCATTCGCAAAGCAACCGAAATTGGTATTCAACATATCTTCCCGCTTGCTTCAGAACGAACCGAATCGAAAGTTCGAACCGACCGGCAAGATACGAAGTCTGAAAAATGGCTCACCGCCGCAATCGAAGGAGCCAAACAATCCGGCAATCCCTTTCTACCCCAAATCCATCCAGTCCAAGGTTTGAGCCACTTTCTCGAAAACGGCGCTCAGCAATTTTCCCTGAAACTAATCGCATCACTGCAGTCCGATAGCGTTTCCCTGAAGACCGCCATCGACTCGACCGGCGTAGTACCAACCGGCATTTTCCTAGTAGGACCCGAAGGCGACTTCTCCGATCGAGAATACCATCAAATCAGCTCTTCCGGGTTCCAGCCAATTACTCTCGGACCCTATGTCTTGAAATGCGAAACCGCGGCGGTTTATGCGATGAGCATCCTTAGCCACGAATGGAGCTCAAGCTAACCTCAACTACCAGGTCATCAAGCCACCTGCATAGGTGAAGCCAGCTCCAACAGAGCAAAAGATAATCTTGTCGCCCTCTTCGAAGATGCCTTCTTCGGCCGCCCAACCTAAGGCCATCGAAACTGAAGCAGCGGACGTATTTCCGTATTTCCCTACCGTTACGATAAACTTTTCGTAGGAAATTCCCACGCGCTTGCTCACCGCTTTGAGGATTCGAGCATTCGCCTGATGAGGCACGATCCAAGAGACTTCGTCCTCGGTCAAATTGTGACGCTTCATCGCCTTTTCGATAATATCGGAGAACGCTAATACTGCTCGCTTAAAAACGACTCCCCCATCGAGTTGGATATAAAATGCATCAAGGCTATCGCCCGGCCTCGGAATTGGATTCATCGCTCCACCGCCCGTACGGCAAATCGCGCTCGTATACCGCGAGTCGCCGCTCAATTCGTGACGATACAATCGATGTCCGCCCGACTGCGGCGTCAGTACCGCAGCTCCTGCTCCATCGCCAAATAGGAACGCTGTCTCGTGATCCTTGGAATTGGTGATACTCGAGAGTATTTCCGCAGTTACGACCAACGCATTCTTAGCCGTTCCTCCGACAATGAAAGAACGCCCGACTTCCAAAGCGTAAAGCCAACCCGAACAAGCCGCATTCAAATCGAAAGCCAAGGCCTGTCCGATTCCTATCTCGCGAGCCAAAGCGCTCGCTGCTCCCGGAATGGGCTGATCCGGAAGCAAAGTCGCCACGATAACCGCATCGATGTCGGCGACCGAAAGGCCCGACATCTCCAGAGCTTTGTGTGTCGCTTCCGTCGCCAAACTCGTCGCCGACTCACCTTCGCTAATCACATAGCGCTGCTGAATCCCCGTAACCTTCACAATCTCTTCCGCCGTCTTACCGGGGAATTCCTTCAAAATATCTTCGTTCGAGCGCACGTTTTTCGGAACCGCGTATCCAATTCCCGCAACCCGTACGGTTTGGTCCGATAGCGATCTTGCTGCGGCAGGCACCATTTCAATGCTAAGCTCCGGAACGGAAACACTCGCTTGATAACGTTTCAAGTCGTCACCCGTCACACGCCCACCCGGACCTGTGCCTTCGATTTCCGTAATTGTATTGGGATCTAATCCACGATCGATTGCCAATTTCTTAGCCCTTGGAGTCCAACGGGTTCCTCCGGGCTGAGTCGCAGCCACTTTTCGTGGAGTCATTGAAGCCGCAATCGGTTCAACCGACGCCAGAGGCGCAACTTCCAAAACCGATGATTCCGCTTTTTCCGGAGTACCGGCGGACTCGCCATAGACTTGCAAGTGGCTCATCGATTCGTCCTCCGTCTCAATGCGGAAAAACGGAACCCCTACTTCCAAGATATCGCCCGCTCGACAGCAAAACTCGCGAATCTCTCCGTCGCAGGGCGACTCGAAGTCGAAAATCGATTTATCGCTTTCCAGTTCCGCGATCTTATCGCCTTTCACAACCGTGTCCCCTGCTTCGCAAAACAAATCGATCAATGTGATCTCGTTTACCGTCGCGCCCATCGAAGGGATCGGCACTTCAATCAATAGCTTGGACATGGTGGAATTTCGTTTGAAAAAATGAGTAGATCTATTCTGCTTGGAAACGGCAACTCGAGAGAAGGCCGCCTAAACGCGCTTTTCCTCCAAACTCGCTGACACAAACGCTTGAAACAACGGATGAGCCTTGCTCGGTTTGGAGAGGAATTCTGGATGCGATTGGACCGCGAGAAACCAAGGATGATCCTCCAGTTCCACCATTTCGACCAAATCGCGCTTCGGATTTACCCCGCTGACCGTTAAGCCAGCCGCTTCCAGGCGCTCCACGTAATCATTATTCACTTCGTAACGATGACGGTGACGCTCGCGGATAAATTCCTGCCCGTATGCGGCAAATCCCTTTGTACCCGGTTTTACCTTACACTCATAAGAGCCCAACCTCATCGTGGCTCCCTTATCTACGATATTCTTTTGCTCATTCATCATCGAAATGACTGGATCGGGAGAGTTCTCATCAACTTCGTAGCTATTCGCCTTTTCGAGACCGAGAACATTTCGAGCGAATTCGACGACTGCGATCTGCAAGCCAAGGCATAACCCTAGGTAGGGAATCTTATTCTCGCGAGCGAATTTCACCGCCGCAATCTTACCTTCGATACCGCGATCTCCAAAACCACCTGGAACCAAGATCCCATTTAACCCTTTAAGCTTATTCACGCCATCCGGAACTTCCAACGCTTCCGCGTCTATTCGAACAACATTCACCGCGCAATCATTGGCGATGCCCCCATGAGTCAGCGATTCGTAAACCGACTTATAAGCATCCTGTAATTCGATATACTTGCCGACAACGCCAATATCAACGCGCTCCGATGGCGACTTCAAACGCCGCACGATATCGACCCAAACGCTATGTTCGATTTGGGGAGCATCTAAACCCAAACGTTCGACAACTAAGTCGTCCATCTCCTCGCGCTGCAAGGCGAGCGGCAATTCGTAAATCGACGACTCCACATCCATTTCCTCGATAACTGCCTTCACCGGAACATTACAGAACAGACTGAGCTTTTCGCGAATCTCCCGATCGATCGGGTGCTCCGTACGGCAAACGAGAATATCCGGCTGGATACCGATCTCCCGCAATTTCGCGACGCTTTGCTGAGTGGGTTTGCTTTTCAACTCCCCAGCCGCTTTGAGAAAAGGAACCAATGTCACGTGGATGAACATTACGTTGTCCCGCCCAGCTTCTAAAGCGAATTGCCGCATCGCTTCCAAAAATGGAAGTCCTTCGATATCACCAGTCGTGCCGCCAATTTCCGTGATAAGGACATCGATATCTTCGCTCGCCATGCGGATACGATCCTTGATCTCGTTGGTCACGTGAGGGATCACCTGAACCGTCGCGCCAAGATATTCGCCGCGACGTTCCTTCTGAATCACCGATTCGTACACCTGTCCCGAAGTAAGATTGTTGAGTTGGCTCAGCTTACCGGAAGTGAAGCGTTCGTAGTGCCCCAAATCCAAATCGGTTTCCGCGCCATCGTCCAAAACGTATACCTCCCCATGCTGGAAGGGATTCATCGTCCCCGGATCCACATTTAAGTAAGGATCGAATTTCTGAATCCTTACAGTGACTCCGCGTTCCTCGAGCAATGCTCCTAATGAGGCGGCCGTCAGACCTTTACCCAGCGATGAAACAACGCCGCCAGTTACGAAAATATACTTCTTAAGCTTATCTTTCTGCACGTCGTCTGCCATGTGAATGTGAAAGTGCCAATTAGGTCAACTAGGGAGTTCCTAAAAACGAAAAATGAGCCGTTCCAGGCAGTGCCCCCAATATCGAAACTCCCTAGGACCCAAACAAGGTCCAACCGGCAAACACAACCAACGCTATCAGTAAAGCCGTTACCATCAATACTATGCCAAACTTTACGACCCGCCAGACGACGTAAAGAATACCCGCAGCGACGATTATCAAGCAAGTCGTCACAAGCCACGACGGATAAAGCTCCAATAGTTTTCTAATTTCGTCGATCACGCCCGTCATCCCGTCGCACACTACGAGAACGGCGCCATGCGCTTCAACCTCGAATTTATGTTGCGCACTCGAATGTATGCGATTTCGTCGAACCGGGTCAGCACGCCCACGCCAAAAAATATTTCAACATGCCGAAAAAATATCACGTCTATGGGATGGGCAACGCGCTCGTCGATATCGTAACCGAAGTTTCCGATGCGTTCGTTAACGAACACGCGATCGAAAAGGGCCTCATGACCCTCGTCGACGAGGAACGTCAGCATCAGCTCGTAAACGCCATCTACCTACCCGGCAGCGACCGGCAATGCGGCGGCTCCGCAGCCAACACCATCATCGGCGCCGCTCAATTCGGAGCTTCCTGCTTCTACTCCTGCAAAGTGGCCAACGATGAAATGGGCGATTTCTACCATCAGGACCTCACTTCCAACGGTGTCAGCACAAACCTATCCCCGGGAAACCACGAGGAAGGCATCACGGGAAAATGCCTCGTTATGACCACGCCCGATGCCGAGCGCACGATGAACACCTTTCTCGGCATTACCGCAACTTACTCACCTAACGAAATCTGCGAAGTCTCCCTCAAGGAGTCCGAGTACCTCTATATAGAAGGATATCTGGTTACGGGAGATTCGAGCTGCGAAGCGATGAAAACCGCCAAAAGCCTTGCGGAAGCCAATGGCGTCAAAACCGCCCTGACCTTTTCCGATCCGAGCATGGTCAAATACTTCAAGGAGCCAATGACCCAGGTCGTCGGTTCCGGCGTCGACCTGCTTTTCTGCAACGAGGAAGAAGCGATGCTCTTTACGGACACCGAAACCATCGCCAGTGCCAAGGAAGCCCTCAAGTCGGTCGCGAGAACCTTCGTCATCACGCTCGGAGCAAGAGGAGCCCTTCTTTTCGATGGCCAGAACGAAGTCCAAATCGCCCCCTTCCCTACCAACGCAGTCGATACGAATGGAGCTGGCGATCTCTTTGCCGGAGCCTTCCTCTACGGAATCACCCATGGCAAATCGTTCGCCGAAGCCGGCAAGCTCGCCAGTCTGGCCTCATCCCGTGTCGTCGCCAAATTCGGCCCTCGCTTGAGCGCTAACCAAGCCAAGGAAACGCACTACCAGCTTTTCGCCTAAACAGGCGCGCTTAAGATGAGCCAACAACCAACCACCCCGATGCTAATCGCCGTCATCGGCGGAGGCGCTGCTGGATTCTTCGCTGCGATCTCCGCAGCCGAAGCGAATGCTACGGCAGCGGTTACCGTATTCGAAAAGTCCCCACACTTCCTATCTAAGGTCAAAGTCTCTGGCGGCGGTCGCTGCAACGTCACGCATTCTTGTTTCGATCCCAAAGAGCTCGTCAAATGCTATCCGCGAGGCTCCAAAGCCCTTCTCGGGCCCTTCTACCAATGGCAGCCGCGCGACATGATAGAATGGCTGGAATCCCGGGGCGTCGAACTTAAGACTGAAAGCGACGGACGCATGTTTCCAGTCACCGACTCTTCGCAAACGATCATCGATTGCTTCCTGGGAAGTGCTAGCGACTCCGAAATCGCGCTACGCAGTCGAACCGGAGTCAACTCCGTTCGTATAATCGATTCCAACCACTTCGAACTCTCGCTCGCGACCGGACAGTCCGAAGAATTCGACCGACTCATAATCGCTTCTGGCGGCGGAAAGTCCGCCTCGAGCCACGCAATCGCAACCTCCCTCGGCCACACAAACACGCAACTTGTGCCATCCTTGTTCACTTTTCATATTCGCGACGAACGCCTCGACGGATTGCCTGGACTCTCGGTCCCTCAGGTCACCGTTTCCTGCCACGACGCTCGATTGGAACAGTCCGGTCCGCTGCTGATCACCCACTGGGGGCTAAGCGGCCCCGCAATCCTAAAACTATCGGCATGGGGGGCACGGGAATTCGCCCAAAGAGACTACCGTTTTGAACTACTTGTCAATTGGACCGGCTCGCTCAAAAGCTCCCAAGCCATCGCTGCCCTTTCCGATAGCAAACGAGCCAACGGAGCCAAGCAAATCAACTCCCACATTCCCTTTCCCATCCCGCGACGGCTTTGGGAACGTCTCATTCAGTTTGCGAAGATTCAACCACGCACCCAATACTCCCAAATCTCCAAGGTCCAACTTCAGGCTCTCGCCGAAACCTGCGTTGCCAGTCGCTTTCAAGTAACCGGCAAGAGCATGAACAAAGAAGAATTCGTGACCTGCGGCGGCGTAAGCTTGGACGAAATCGATTTCAAAACCCTCGAAAGCAAACGCCAACCGAAACTCTACTTCGCAGGCGAAGCCCTCGACATCGACGGCGTGACCGGCGGCTTCAACTTCCAAGCAGCCTGGACTACTGGACGCATCGCCGGGTCCGCGGCTGCAATCGACTAGAAATACCGGACCTCAGGCGAAATCTCGTCCTTGAAATTCTCTATTGCTCAACCCCTAAGACCCTGTTTTAATCCCTAACCATGAAACGAATTATCCGCACAACACGCATCGCATTTCTGTCAGTATCCCTTTTCGGCCTTGTCGGGTGTTCAAGCTCTACGGAAGAAACAGCCGCTACTGCCGCTGAAACCCCAACCGCCGCAACTAAAAGCGATCTCGCCAGCGGACTAGCCGACGCCCAGAAAAACGCGGAAAGCCAAGCCGCCAAACTGAAAGCCAAAGTTTCAGCCGCCCTCTCCAAACAACGCGAAGAAGTCCTTTCGGAACTCAGTGCGAGTACAAGCAGCCTAACCAACCAAGTCACTGGACTTTAAAAGCAATACGATTCGCTGAAGAGCGCCCTGCCAAAAGAAGTACTCAAAGTCGTTAAAGAGCAGATTCCTGATCTTGAAACCAGCGTCAAGAAGCTCAAAGACATCCTCGCGAAGTATAACCCTGAATCCCTCGAGGAAATCGCTTCCTTAAAACCAAATATAAAAAAGAATACGATGTAGCGACGAAGCTCATTGGAGAAGCCTCCAAGTTATTGACAAAATTCGGTGTTAAGATGCCAAAGCTGTTCTAATTTCGATACTTTGATTTTTATCTGTAAAGCGGAGTCCCAATCTTAGGGTCTCCGCTTTTCTTTGCTCTCAATCCAATTTCTCAAGCACCCTATGTCCGAAGACCCATACCTTCTTCTGGATGCCAAACTCAAACGCATCCAAGCCCTCAATTCGATTTCCGGCCTTATTAGCTGGGACGAGTTAGTCAACCTCCCCGAAGACAGCGCCGACCAGCGACAAGAGCAGTGCGCCGCGATGGCTCAGGTATGCCATGCCGCTTCCGTTGACCCGGAAATCGATACACTTCTTTCCGAACTCGAAACACGCGATGACGAGCTCGACGGCGACCAGAGAATCGTTATCCGAGACGCCCGAAAATCATACAACCGAAGCGCCAAGCTACCCGCCGAGTTCGTCAGCCGCAAAGCTCGTCTCGACAGTGAATCCTACCATGCCTGGGTCGAAGCGAAGCGAAACGCCAACTTCTCGAGCTACGCTCCATTCCTCCAGCGGCAACTAGATCATTCCAAGGAATTCGCCGGCTACTTGGGCGCGATCGACAACCCCTACGATTGCTTCATCGATCTGCACGATCCCGGAATGGATACTGCCTCCATATCGGAATTATTCGAGGAGCTAAAAGCAGATCTCGTCCCAATCGTCAGCCAAATTTTAGATTCCGCAATCCAGGCCAATACGGAAATATTCAACGGTTTCCCTATCGCCCAACAATCCGACTTCGTCAAACAAGTCACGACGGCTTTAGGGTTCAACTACAAACGTGGTCGTATCGATACTTCCATACATCCATTCTGCGGCGGTAACGGAGCCGACACTCGGATTACAACGCGGTTCGACATAGACAACCCACTTGATTCGCTCTTCAGCGCGATACACGAAACTGGGCACGGCATGTACGAACAAGGTTTGCCTATCGATCAACTCCACAACGCCCTCGGTCAGGCAGCCGGAATGGGTGCCCATGAAAGTCAAAGTCGCCTTTGGGAAAACCAAGTATGCCGCAGTCGAGGATTTTGGAAACATTACGAACCCGAGCTTCGCAAGTATTTCCCCGAGCAACTCGACGGCGTTTCAAGCAATGCCCTCTATCTTGCAATTAACTCGGTATCCAAAAATCCAATTCGCGTAGACTCGGACGAGGTCACCTACAATCTCCACATCGTCATCCGCTTCGAAATCGAAAAACGTCTTTTCGATGGCAGCCTATCGATCAGCGATTTGCCCCAGGCTTGGAACGCTCTCTACAAGGAACTCCTTAACATCGACCCCAAGGACGATGCCGAAGGAGTGCTCCAAGACGTCCATTGGTCCGACGCTTCATTCGGTTATTTTCCGAGCTACTGCCTTGGAAATATGCTAGCCGCCCAACTCTGGTACGCAGCGGTCGAAGAATTACCAGACCTGGAGAACGATTTCGAAAAAGGCGATTTCTCGCGCCTACTGCAGTGGCTCCGCGAAAAAGTCCACCGCCATGGCATGCGCTACGATTTGAAAGCCCTCGCCATGGAAGCTACCGGACAAGAGCTTTCTCCCCGAAGTCTCATTCGGTATTTGAAAGAGCGATACCTGCCGCTCTATGCATAACAAGAAAGCACCGCCATTAAGGGCTCTCATCCGATACACTCTGGCAATTTGCAAAAATACCGCTTTCAAGAAAAGTTTGCCACGAAGTAATCGTCACGGCATCGTCCCCAGCCTTTAATCGAAAAATCACCATGACAACCGAAGCAATCGATATCGAAGCCGTCGTAACGGACATGGCCCGCGAAGGCCGTGAAGCCTCGCTCGCCTTGGCGAATGTTCCTACCGCCCAAAAGAACCAAGCCATTCTTCGACTTGCCGAGCTAATCGAAGAGAACACAGACTCCCTGCGCGCCGAGAATGGCAAGGACCTCGCTGCGGCTGAAGAAAACGGCATTACCCCACCGATGCTCAAACGACTGGAACTGAGCGACCGCATGATCTCTGATATGCTGGTTGGCGCTAGGCAAGTAGCCGACCTCCCCGACCCACTCGGTGAATCGCTCGAGAGCCACCGCCATCCCCAAGGTTTCCTCATTGAAAAAGTACGCGTACCTATCGGCGTTATAGGAATCATCTACGAATCGCGTCCAAACGTCACCGTCGATTGCGCAATCCTTTGCCTCAAGTCAGGCAACGCCAGTATTCTGCGGGGCGGCAGCGAAGCCTACCATACGAACATGGCGCTAGCTGAATTGGTAACGCGTGCATTGGAAGAAAGCGGTCTTCCCGCGAAAGCATCCCAATTCATTCCCACCAAAGATCGAGCAGCGCTCAACACGCTCCTGAAACTCGACAAATACCTGCAGTGTATCATCCCGCGTGGCGGCGAAGGGCTAATCCGTTTCGTATCGGAAAACAGCCACATTCCCGTCATCAAACATTTCGATGGGATCTGCACGCTCTACGCCGACAAATCCTTGAATACCGACCAAGCGATCCAGCTGATCGTCAATTCCAAGTGTCAAAAAGCATCCGTTTGCAATGCGGCCGAAAATCTTCTCGTCCATAGCGAAGTAGCCCATCTAGCTTTGCCCGAAATCGGCCGCGCATTGAAAACGGCAGGAGTCGTGCTTCGAGCCGACCCCAATGCCAAGTCGATCCTCGATAGCGAATCAATCGAATGCGAACTCTCTACCGAAGAGGACTGGGGCGCAGAGTATCTAGACCTCATTCTATCGATCAAAATAGTGGACTCGATTGACGAAGCGATCGCCTTCATAAACCACTACGGCAGTTCGCACAGCGATTGCATTCTCAGCACCGATTCCGATGCAGCCGAAACGTTCCTAAACGGCGTCGATTCCTCAACGGTTTATTGGAACGTCAGCACCCGTTTTACAGACGGATTCGAATTCGGCTTCGGGGCCGAAATCGGAATATCCACCGATAAACTACACGCTCGCGGGCCAATGGGACTCAAAGAACTCTGCAGCTACAAATACAAAGTCGTGGGCGACGGACAAATCCGCACCTAAGATTAACATATCCTCCTTACGATTCGCGCTCCTGCAAGAATTGCTGACGCTTAATATCGTGCAGCGTCACCACGCCGACGACGCAGCCTTCGTCTAACCGACTAATAACCGGCAAGGCGCTCCATTCCGTATCCACGAAACGGTTAGCCACGTCGCGACTCTTCATGTCAGGATAGACTTTGGGAAAATCCTGAGCGACGAAAAACTCTTGCACTAGCTTATCCGGATCCTTCTGGCTAACGACGGTTATACCCTTTCGATGCACCATCCCGACATACTTGCCATTCGAATCGACAACTGGGTATATCTTAAAGCGTTCATCTTTGATTTTCAGATACGCATGCTCGAGAGGTAACCGGCCCTCCAAGGTATGAACGGTATTCGTCATGATCACGCTCACTGGCAAAGACTGCCATCCGCTGTTAAGCCTCAAGATCGGAAACTTTCGCAAATTGATGCCGTCCTCTAAAAGCAGCGATTCGTAAATCGGCACCTGACGTAATCGGCTCGATATGGCATAAGCACTCAAATTCGCCGCCATAATAGGCAAAATTAGATTATAGTCTCCGGTCAATTCGAAGATAATGAGAATGGACGTCACTGGAGCCCGAATGATTCCTGCGAACATCGCACCCATTCCAACTAGAGCAAGCGTACCCGACATCGATGATCCCCTCGCTCCCATCATCTCGTCCAACAATCCAGTCACTCCCCAAGTATCGCTTCAATAAATAAAGTAGGAGCGAATATCCCTCCTGTGCCTTCGCTCGAATAAGAGAAAATCGTAGCGGCGAATTTGCCGACCATGAGAACTACAAGCAACGCATTCCCCAGTTCTTCAAACAAAGCCGCTGACATATCTTCATACCCAATATCGATTGTTCTATGACCGTGGCAATCACGGCAACCATTACAATACCCGCAAACGTGCGGTGCTTCAGGTCTCCCATTATTTCCTCGATCGCGAATACAATCCCGGCCAATGGCGTATTGAACGCATCCGCCCCCCCTGAGCAGCCCATAGGAATCAACGCCATAACCTGCCTCGGAGCCAAGCCGAACCAGCGACCGACGTACGAAGCCAGTGCCGCCGAAAGCTGTACCGTAGGGCCTTCCAGCCCTAGACTTGCGCCTGTGCCGATTGATATCGTTCCCAAAATAAATTTGCTGATCGCCATCCGAAACCGAATACGGCCGAATTTCAAATAATAAGCCGCCTTCGTCTGAGGAATTCCACTGCCCGCCGCTTCCGGAGCCCAGTGCTTCAACAAGAATCCCACCAAAACGCCCCCTAAAGCCGGCAACGTAATCAGACCGACAATACCCAACCAGCCAGGCAAATCTTTTATTCGGTGAATCCAATTCTCCTCGGCCCAATGGATCGATTGATAAAATGCCACCGCTGAGAGTCCGCTCAAAGCCCCGATCACCAAAGCGAGGACATGGAACCGACGACGCTGATTAAGAGCCACGAACTCCATAGTTCGAGTGATCCATCTCCTAACGCTACGATAGATCGCTCTCTGGGAAAATGGCATCTTTGCTGGAGGAAGCCGCACGAATCAATGTTGAAGTGATCTAAATAGACCGTCGCTCCCGATTCCTACCTGCAAATCAGCGCTCTTCTATTGCAATCCAAGTCGCGAGTCCCCAATAATCCCAGAAAGTCAACTTCCCTCTAAAAGGAACATCCTGTAAAGACCGCTCATCTCACTTAAAATGAACCACATTTTTCGGACTATCACTCTCGCTCTCTCGCTCGCTATCGGGCTGGGGGCGATCGCCGCGCCAAAACGCAGCCAACTCGTCAATCGTATCGTAAACAGCGAATACGCTCTCGAGGAAATCATGGCAAAGAACGAGACCAGGATCCCGGCTTCGATCCTCCAACAAGCGAAAGGCATCATCCTCACAGTTAATTACAAGGGAGGGTTCATAATCGGCGGCCACGCAGGTCGCGGCGTCTTGGTCGTTAAGAATTCCATGACCGGCAAATGGGGAGTACCCGCTTTCGTCTCAACAGGCGGAGCCAATTTAGGGCTTCAAATCGGCGTGAAGGAGCTCGACACGGTTTACGTAATAATGGACGAAAACACGGTTCGCAAAGCTTACTCTGGACGCTTCGATTTAAGTGCCGATGCCGCAGCCGTCGCTGGGCCCGTCGGTATTCTCACTGAAGCCAATGAAAGCGATGACTACAAGAACGCCAACATCCTCGTTTACACGAGAACCAAAGGCCTTTTCGCAGGCGTTTCCGTAAAAGCCGGTTGGGTTAAGCCTGACAACGTAGCCAATAAATCTTTCTACAATACCCAGTACAACGCTCCGGAAATAGTATCCAGCGATTGGTTCGAACCCCCGGTCGAAGCCAAATCTCTAATCAATCGACTCCGCAATTACACTAAAGGCGACTACTAGACCGGCAGAAAAAGCCGTCGCCTGAATACACAAAGGCTTCGCTCACAACACTCCCGGTAACAGCGGAACAGTTGCAAACGAAGCCTTTTTCAAATCTTTCGAGACCGCTCTAGGCCTTGTCTTCGGCAAAGCGGAATCAAAATCAGGGAGAACCGAGCCGGTCGTCCCTATCAGAGCCGACGCCACCAATGAATCGGGCTATTTCACAATCAGAGAATAACCCTTCAAGCAGCGTACCCCTGCTTCGAAGATATTCTTAAAGTGAGAACGCTTTCCTAGCAAAAGTTCGCGTGGCGAAACCGGGTCCTCTTCTACCTTCGAGTGTAAGCGAATCTCTAGTCGCACTCGGATTCCACGTCGCAGGTCTTCTGGACGTAGTTTAATCTTCCTATACTTTGAAGACAGAAACTTCATTCCCAGAGGAGGACGCGCACATTTGGCGTAAGCGAAGAAATACCACTGTCTTCTGAGGATTCGATAGGAGCGGCGTTTGCCGATTCTACGAGCTTCAATTTATTCCCTCTGGGTAAATACCTCGAAGCTTGCTTCGTTGCTGGATTTGGTAGCGGCCGTACTCCGAGCGGCCATAGCTTTCAAAGTAGTTGATCCCGCTAAGCTAGACCAATAACCGCTGGGAGAACGGACGCTACCATAACTAACGATAAAAAAACCTTCAAGAGTTTCAGGACCTATGGAAAGTTTCGAGATATTTACTCAATTGCTAATAAACTTGATTCGACGATCCAATCACTCGGAAGACGCTGAGTCCTGATCCGACAAACGAGCCTCCAATTCCGCGATCCTCGTCTCCAAGGCATCGATACGGTCCGACTGCTTTTTCCCAACCTTAGAAACCAGTTCATCGAATTTCTCCTGAACCTTGGAAGCAGCCGTCTCGAATTCATGCTTGCCGTCATCCGCGATCTTCTTCGCAGCTTCCTTCGCATCGTTCGCCGATAACTTCCCTTTTTCAACTAAATCGCTAAGGGCCTCCTCAGCTTTCTCCTTCGTCAAGGCTGCAGCTCCAACGCCCGCCAATATAGCTTTTTTTATTACGTCTATCATAACGAACGAAAAATTAGTTCGATTTCATAGTGACGGCAATCGATAAAACACGCTATCAATCCTAAAATCTTCTGAACAACACTCCCTTCCCCTCCAATTTCGCCAATGACCCCATTAAACTCCAAAACTCAATCCATCCTCTTCGTCTGCTGGGGTAACATATGCCGCTCCCCCAGTGCCGAGAACGTCATGCGAAAGCTCTTGGAGAATTCCGAGCTCAGCGATATTCGCTGCGACTCCGCCGGTACAATCAGCGCCCACCAAGGCAATGTGCCAGATCCCCGTATGGCAGCAGCAGGGCGACGACGCGGCTTGCCCATGACAGGACGTGCTCGGGGGATCACCCAAGCCGACTTTTATCGCTTCGACCTCATTCTCGCAATGGACCACTCCAATCTCGAGGATCTCAAACACATGGCTCCCGATAAAGTGGCCCAGGCGAAGGTCCGTCTATTCTGTGATTTCTGCCGCACCCACGAAACCAATGAAGTCCCCGACCCTTATTACGGCGGAGCCCAGGGATTTGAGCGCGTCCTCGATCTCCTGGAAGACGGGTGCGGAGGCATCCTAGAACAGCTTCGAACAAATCTCGCGTAACACCGAAGGCCATGTCCTTCTATCGCAAAATAGAAACCGTCCTGTCCGAAACAACGGGACAGCCCTTCAATATCGAAAAGCGACGACCCATCGGCGGCGGATGCGTCAGCGCAGCCGAATGCCTGAGCGACCCAAACCGATCCTATTTCCTAAAAACCAATCGAACCGAATTCCTCGGTAACTTCGAAGCGGAAACAGATTCGCTAGATTCGCTCGCCGCGACCGCGACTATTCGTATCCCCAAACCCATCGCTTCCGGAATCGCCGATGATCGCGCGTACCTCCTACTAGAATACATTCAACCCGGTTCGCCCAACACCCGCAGCTGGTCCGAATTCGGCCGTCAGCTCGCTGCCCTTCACAAAACTCCCCAGCCCTACTTTGGATGGCACAGAGACAATGCGATCGGCGCGACGCTCCAATCGAATCCGAAAAGCGACGACTGGATAAGCTTTCTGTGCGATCAACGGCTACGTCCCCAAATAAACATGGCTCGCTATAACGGATTTATTCTAAACGGTGCCGATCGCCTCTTCCAAAGCCTTCCAGGTTATTTCGAAAACCACAGCCCTTGGCCTTCTCTGCTTCACGGAGACCTTTGGTCGGGCAACGCCGCATTCGACCAAAACGGCCAAGCCTTCATTTTCGACCCTTGCTGCTATTTCGGAGATCGCGAAACCGATCTAGCCTTCACCGAATTCTTCGGAGGATACCCCTCTTGTTTCTATGCCTCCTACCAAGATACGCTCCCATACGATTCTGGATACGACAAACGCAAAACGCTCTACAATCTCTACCACTGCCTCAATCACTACAACCTGTTCGGTTCGAGCTACGCAGCTCAAGCTCAGGCCATGACGGACGAATTACTCTCGTAAAACAATCATTAGAAACTCAGCTGGATCGATTTCATACGCTATTCCTGCTCGCATTAAACGGCTTCCGCGCTCTAATCCGACTCCGCGTTCCCATCTCATCAAATGTCTTTGCTAGAAGCTCTCATACTCGGAATCATTCAAGGTCTCACCGAATTTCTGCCCGTTAGCAGTAGCGGACACCTGGAGCTAGGCAAAGTCCTCCTCGGAATTGAGCCCAGCAGCGACGTCACCTTCACCGTAGTTGTGCATGGAGCGACGGTTCTCAGTACCATCGTCGTATTCTATCGCGATATTATCAATTTGCTAAAAGGCGTCTTCGAATTCAAATGGAGCGACTCCACCGACTACGCTTTCAAGATTTGCCTATCGGCAATCCCCGTCGCTATTATCGGACTTCTCTTCAAAGAAGAAATCGAAGGTTTCTTTAATAACAACGTCTTGCTCGTCGGTTGCATGCTGCTGGTTACCGGATCGTTGTTGGCATTCACCTACTATTCGCCCAAAGACGGGGGCGAGGTCACCAAAGGCAAAGCGATCATCATCGGCATCGCTCAAGCTATCGCCGTCCTGCCTGGCATCTCGCGTTCCGGTTCAACAATCGCCGTAGGTCTTCTGCTCGGCGTCGACAAAAAGAAAGTCGCCCGTTTCTCCTTCCTCATGGTTCTGATTCCGATAATCGGCGCCAACGCGAAGGACATCCTCGACGGTGGAATGGCGAACAGCTCAATCGGTGCCCTACCGCTGCTCGCCGGATTCCTCGCAGCTTTTCTTTCCGGCGTACTCGCCTGCAAATGGATGATCGCTATCGTCACGCGCGGAAAGCTCATTCACTTCGCGATCTATTGTTTTATAGCTGCCATAGCCACCATAATAGTGCACTACGCGGCCTCGTAGTCAGGCGACTATCCGCCAAAGACTATTGATCTCCCAAAGATCTCGTTTCAACCTCCCCGATATGAAACTGGGTTTTCTCGCCTCGCACGGCGGCAGCAACATGCAAGCGATCCTGGACGGTTGCGACGATGGATGGATTTCAGCGACTCCAGCGATACTCATCTGCAACAACCCAAACACCCAAGCAGTCGAACGCGCTCAATTGGCTGATCTGCCCGTACGCATCCTCAACGGGAAAACCCACCCAGACCCTGAGTCTCTCGATCATGCGATATTGGACGCTCTCACGAATGCTAGAATCGACCTCATCGTCCTAGCCGGGTTTATGAAGAAGATCGGCCCGCTAACGATGGCCGCATTCCGCAACCGCATCGTCAACATCCACCCCTCTCTACTTCCAAAATTCGGGGGCCAAGGCATGTACGGCCTTCGCGTCCATAAAGCCGTATTGGAAGCCGGCGAAATCGAAACCGGAGCCACCGTTCACCTCATCGGCTCCCAATACGACGAAGGCCCCATTCTCCAACAAGCCACCGTTCCTGTGTATCCAGGGGACACCCCTGAAGCGCTTCAACTCCGCGTTCTCGACCAAGAACACCAACTCTACCCCGATACGCTCGCCAAAATAGCCCGAGGCGAAATCGAATTACCATAAATCTACTTCAATAATTTCGTTGCTAGCACTGCATCATATTCCAATTCTAATCACCTAACTTATAAGTACTTGTGTCCCCGATACCCTTCTTATAATCTAACAGTGAAATACATCCAAAATTCCATGAATAGATCCCTTCTATCTTTCGCCCTATTGGCCAGCTTTTGTCTATTGCCAAATGCAAATGCGACCATCGAGTTCATCTTCACCATAAAAGAACAAGTATTCGATCAGCAGGGGAACACTCAACCCGTCACGCCCACTGAATGGAGCTTCGGAGCAGGAGTATCAGGAGACGAACAACTCACCGCAGTATCCGTCTCTTTGCCTGGCGAGAACAACGCAACCTCCATCGTTGGAGAAGACGGCAGTTTCGAACTAGATCCGGATAGCTTGGCTACCAAAGCCGCATTGGATGCGGCATATCCAAACGGCAGTTTTTCTTTTAGTATTACTGATGGAGGCGAAACTCAAGATTTGGGCCCCTTTTCCATTACTGGGGATGGCTACCCTATAGCTCCTCACATTACAAATGCGCAAGCACTACAGGACACCAATTACGCTCAAGACTTCCTTGTCACCTGGAACGCCTTCACTGGAGCCGGTCCCGAGGATAGAGTAATTTTTAACCTGTACGATGACACGGACGACGAAGAACTCATTTTCGAATTCCTAGACGCCACGGCCACTTCGTTCACCATTCCCGAAAATACTTTCTCAGAAAACAAATACTACGAAGTAGACGTCATATTCGTAAACGAAACGGGTGGACTCGACAGTCCCGAAACGATTATTGGCTACCTATCGACTACGAGCTTCTTGCTTTACACGCAACCAAAGGCCACCGATTTCGCCACATGGCTTCAATTATTTTTCGCCGGAGATGACCTTCTCAACCCAAATATAGCCGGACCAGACGCCGACCCCGATGGCGACAAGTTGAGCAATCGATTCGAGTTCCTCGCAAAACTTAGCCCAATCGACAACTCCTCAACCCTAACATACGATTTCATATCCCAATCTGGCGAGAAAGTGATCATTAGTCCCATTTACGATGAAGTCCTATGGGAAGTCCAATCCAGTACGGATCTTCTAATCTGGAACACAGTCGAACAGGAATCCTACACAGTAGTAGAAAATCAAATACAAATTGACCTAGAATTATTTTTGCCTAATACGTTTTTCAAAGTAGTTCTATCGCCCCAGGCCCCTGCTGTGGAATAACCGGTCACGTCTACGACCACGGGGTCAAATGGCAAGAAAGTCTTCTTTACCGGGCACAGCTTCTTCATCCTCCTGGGCTATATGGCAAAGAAGATTGATCTGATTGCCAAGGCGGCGGGGAGAGAAAAGCACGAGCTTGTCGGCTAGCACTAGAGCGGCTGCGGAAGCGGTGCCGTAGATAAATAGTGGACCAAAGGGGCGGATGAGGAGCCACGGAAATCCGTGGCCGCGGGGAAAGTTGATATTTTGACCGTGTGCACCTATTATCTGAAGAAGTTGTCTAAACAGGAGGAGAGTAACCCGGACGGGTTGATCTACCTCATCACGACCAAGATCCCGTCCGACGGCAAGTACGAGGGAGGCTGGCCCGTCCAGACAAAGGCTGAACTTGCCAAGCTTTCCGGCCTTGGCGACGACCGTAATCCTCTCCGATCACCGGCCCTGGTGGCAAAGGTGAGCTCACCGAATACAGCCCGGTTCACCACAAGTACCAGACTCAGGCACCCTGGACTACCCATATCAGAAGAGCAGCCCTTGAACATTCCAGCCAGATTCATTTATTGACCCCTTTCCTAGGGTATCGATAAAAATATCGTGTAATATCGAGTACCCAATCTCTATGGGCCTCATGAACTAGCCTTGTTCCTCATCTATGACCAATCTACCCTGGAAACCGATCGGCCTCGCCGCGGGCGGCATAGTCTTCGCCGCCATGCTGCTTTTCTATAATCCCGTACCTGAAAACCCCAAAGTGGGATTCATGGCCTCCATCGCAGCACTCATGGCTATCCTTTGGATCAGCGAAGCCATACCGCTCGCCGCCACCGCCCTCATCCCGGTCATCGCCTTGCCCCTGACCGGTATCATCGACGCGGGAACCATCACCAAATCCTACGTCAACTCCATCGTCTTCCTCTTCATCGGCGGTTTCCTCATTGCACTCTCTATGGAACGCTGGAACCTGCACCGCCGGATTGCCCTTAACATTATCAGCGCCATCGGCAAACGGGCCGACCTGATGGTGCTCGGTTTCATGGTCGCCTCAGGCTTCCTGTCCATGTGGATATCCAATACGGCCACCGCCGTAATGATGCTGCCGATCGGACTGGCTATCATCTCCAAGATGGAAGACGCCTTCGGGAAAGAACGTACCCACGGACTCTCCCTCGCCATCATGCTAGGCATCGCCTACGGCGCCTCGATTGGCGGCGTATCCACTCTCGTGGGTACACCTACGAACCTCGCATTCGTGCGCATTTTCCAGGAATCCTTTCCCGAAGCGCCACCCATCGAATTCGGGAAATGGATACTCATCGGTATCCCCTATTCCGCGTCGCTAATGCTCGTCGTCTGGTTCCTACTGACCCGCTTTCTCTGCCGCGTCGACCCCTCACTCACCCTGGATCGTGCAGTGATCCACAAAGAGCTGACCGAACTCGGCCCGCTAAAACGCGAAGAGAAACTCGTCCTCTTCGTATTCGCCTCGACCGTTTTCCTATGGCTCTTCCGCAAGGATCTGCACATCGGGGCCTTCAACCTACCAGGCTGGTCTAATCTCTGGAGCGGTTTCGCAAATATCGACGACGGCACGATTGCTATCGCTATGGCCCTCATTCTCTTCGTTCTGCCCGCTCAAAACGACAGCGGCGCCCATCGCATCCTAGAAAACGACGCCTTCAAAAAACTGCCCTGGGCCATCATCCTGCTTTTCGGCGGCGGTTTCGCATTGGCGAGCGGCTTCGGGGCCAGCGGATTATCGCAGCATATTGGGCAAGGCTTTCAAGCAATAGGCGAAGTGCCAACCCTGGTGCTCATTATCATCATCTGCCTCAGCGTTACCTTCCTGACTGAGCTTACCTCCAACGTGGCCACACTTTCAATGCTGTTACCCATTCTCGCAACCTGGGCCGTCAGCGTCCAAGTTCACCCCTTACTCTTCGCCATTCCCGCTACGATATCCTCCTCTATGGCCTTCATGATGCCCGTCGCTACCCCGCCCAATGCAGTGGTCTTCGGCAGCCAACGCATCCGCATCGCCGAGATGGCCCGCACCGGCCTGCTGCTCAACCTGATAGCAGTCGTGTTCACCGTTATCGCCACCTACCTACTTCTGCCCGCGTTCATCGAGTCGCCCATGGGCGACTTTCCCGACTGGGCGAAGTGATTCATTAGAACAAAATCCATTCTCAGCCTTGCTCTTTCACACTCCCTAGGGCCACCGAGAATCGAACTCAGATCTAACGTTTAGGAAACGCTTGTTCTATCCGTTGAACTATGGCCCCAGTTGGTGATCGGACCTGAGTCCGCTGACGAGATGGGGTTCTGGAGAATCTTACCTCGTCTGTAAAGACAGACTTCCAATCAGTTTATCGTTTTCCGTTATTGACAAGGCCCCACCCGAGCCTAATTTCCCCCCTTCCTATGATTAATGAAGAGATCAACAGAAGCCTCACGCCACAAGAGCTGGACTTCACCCACGCTCACATAATGGCCCGTTACGTAACCGAAACAGGCAAGATCCTCCCACGTAAAGTGACTCGTCTTTCATCTAAGCAGCAGCGCAAGATCAACAAAGCAATCAAGCGCGCTCGCAATATGCTGATGATGCAGTAGGAGCGGATTTCCCCCTCCAAGAGCCCGCAGGTTCGGGTTGACCTGCTTTCATGGCCGATATTTTAAAACCCACCGATGAGAACTTGCGTAATTTACGCGAGTTTTTGCGTTTAGGTGGCCTTCTTGCAGTTCCCACGGAAACCGTCTACGGCCTCGCCGCCAACGCGCTTGACGCGAAGGCCTGCGAAAAAATATTTGAAGCTAAAAAACGCCCGAGCAACGACCCGCTCATCTGCCACGTCGCCTCATACGAGGCACTCGAATCCTTTTGCGAACCGAACGACGTTTCAAAGACTCTCGCCGATGCGTTTTGGCCCGGCCCGCTGACCTTCGTTCTACCGAAGAAGGACACCATACCAGGCATTGTGACCGCCGGCCTAGACTCAGTCGCCGTCCGCAGTCCAAATCACCCGGTTTTCCGTAAGCTTATAGAAGGTTGCGACTTTCCGCTGGCAGCTCCCAGCGCCAATCCCTTCGCCTACATCAGCCCAACCCAAGCCATTCACGTACAGGCTAACCTAGGCGACCAAATCGAATACATTCTCGACGGAGGCCCTTGCGAGCACGGACTTGAATCGACAATTGTCGACCTGCGCGATCCAGCCTATCCGGAGATCCTACGCTATGGAGCCCTCCCCGTCGAATTGATCGAAAACGCAGTGAAGCGACGTCTCCTTCGTCCCACTCGAAACTCCGATCACGCCGGAGTCTCCATCGCCCCGGGCTCTCTGCCCAAGCACTACAGCCCACGCACCCCCCTCGATCTTCGCCCCAACGCCGTCTCGGAAAGCGAACTGGTCGAATCAGATCAAAAAACCGCCTATCTGCTTCTTCGCAAACCGGTTAACGCTCGAGCAAACAACATTCACTGGCTCTCGGAGAACGGTGAACTCGAAGCAATCGCATCCAGTCTCTTCGCCAAACTTCGTGAACTCGATAACGCCGGCTATCAAAAAATCATCGCCGAGGAAGCGCCTGAACTCGGCCTCGGCCTTGCAATTAACGACCGACTCAGGCGAGCCTCTTTTCGCTAATATCGCACTGAGGCGGACAAGCGAATAATTTGCTCGGCTTCGTCTTCGTTCACGAAATTCAAGCTGCCGCTCCGGAAAACGTAACCACCCGCAAAACGGATCGATTGATTCGGCGAAAAGCTTACTGCTATCTCGCCGCTATAGATTTCCTTTGCGAAATCCGGTTCTAATTCAGCCCAGCTCTTCGACACCCCATAATAAGAGGACCACATATCTGACAATGTGAAATCGCCAGCGAACGAGAGGGTTTCCGCCTGTGCAAACGCGTCCGCCACTAGCGAAGGACGCGTGGAACGATTAAACGTTAACGTATACTGGGAATCGATCCCCGCCTGCCAAACCAAAGCACCATCTACCTCCAATGCCGACTCGCTACGATCTCCATCCAACTGGGAATTACGCGCCCCGGCAGTTACCTGAGCGTAAAACCCTTCCCCAAGCCCCGCTGAAACACCTGCCTTAAATGCCTGTTCCGACGATTGTCGAAGTTCGGAATTCGAAGTGAGTTTCGAAGATTTAAACTCCACTCCCACCAGAAAATCCGTGTTCTCCGCGAGATTCGCGATCTCCGTTCGAATCTCCACAGGGATGTGCGTTTGCTCGAGAAAATCGAGATTTCCATTAGACAAAATCGATTCCACATGCTGCACCGCGGCAGACATCTCGTATGAACGGCCCATTCCAAACTCGCGCGTCACCAAAGCCTGAAAACGCGCTCCATCCAGCAATCGAGCTCTCGCCATTCGCTCTGGATCCGACCAGGGCGAACGTCTCAATTGGTACTGCACCTCGGCTACAAACGGAAAATCCGACGCCGTAGAATCCAAATAACCGAACAGGCTCGCTCCCGACCAAATGGCATCAACCCGATGCCGCATTGCCAGCGGCAATCCCGACGCTTTGGCCGATCGATAGTCCAACGGGGCCGCATGCTTCAAATCGCGATCGAACGAATATTCGAGCACCGGTATCATGTACTCTTTCTCCGTCACGCCACTCTCCGCTTCCAATTCTT
Source organism: Opitutales bacterium (assembly GCA_018700525.1). Taxonomy (GTDB): domain Bacteria; phylum Verrucomicrobiota; class Verrucomicrobiia; order Opitutales; family Opitutaceae; genus Pelagisphaera. Next base: position 68,237 of record JABITN010000137.1, on the reverse strand, counting down.
GCCCATCCTTGTCCGCACGCAGAGAGGCGCCGAGCATCATAAGGCCGGCGAGCGCAGTAGCGGTTATTCGACCGCAAAGCATTGAACCAAGAAGAGACATCTAGAAACGAGTGTAAGTTTGATCGACAAGTTTGAATCAGGATTAAAGCCATAGCCTTCCCATATTCCAACAAAGCGGGTTTTTGCCGAAAACTCAAGCTCGGAGCGCAATGATCCTAGTCTGCAGAGGCATCTTCGCTCGATTCTTCTTCGTCTAGAACCTTCAGCGTAGCGGCGATAACGCGGCGATCATCCAAACTTGCCGCCATAATCGCGAGCCGATCGATCCGAAAAGACTCTTGAGGTCGTGGCATACGCCCAAGCTTCAACGTAATATAGCCGCCAAACGTAGACACTTCGTCAGATTCGAGCTCTACGCCGATCTCCTCCGAAACATCGTGCAGCGGAGTGAGCCCATCCACTAGAAAACCGCCATCGCCCAACTTGGATATCATCTCCTTGTCCCTATCAAACTCGTCCTGGATTTCTCCAACCAATTCCTCGAGAACATCCTCCAACGTAATCGCTCCGACCGCTCCTCCAAATTCGTCGGTCAACAAAGCGAAATGCTGCTTCTGCTTCAAAAAGCCCTGCAGCACGCCTTCCAACGGCTCATCCATCGAAAATCGCGCGATAGGACGCTTAAGTTCCTGCAAATCAACATCCTTGGACAACTTCCCGCTGCGGAACACATCCTTTATATGGACTATACCAATGCACTGATCTAAATCCGCCTCGCACACGGGAAAGCGCGTGTGTCCAGTATCTCGAGCAACCTCCAAGTTCTCCTCGATTGAATCCTCCACATCAAAATAACTGAGCTGATTTCGAGGGATCATAATATCGTGCGCCACCCGTTTTCGCAGATCCATCACGTTTTTCAATATACGTTCCGTTACCGTCGGCAACTCGCCGCCGCTACTGACGATCGAACGGATCTGCGAATCGACATCGATTAAATTCAGATCGGAATTCGGATCCAGCCTCAACCCCTTCAGCAATATCCCCGAGAACCCGTTCAACAGACTCGAAAACGGCTTGGCCAATAATCTAAATACCCGAACCAACGGCACCGTCACTGCCAAAGTTCGCATAGGATGCTGCATGGCCAAAGCACGAGGAACCAACTCGCCTAGGACGTAGTGAATGCCTACCGCGAGCAACAAGCTTAGCGTCATCGCTACGCGCATCTGGCTTTCTCCCGACCAACCAATCGCTTGCAAAGCCGACAAAATAAGCGGAACAAACAAGCAACCCATCGCGATCATGCATAGCGTTATACCCAAGCGCAGAACCTTGATGCTCCCGCTCATGTCTTCCAACAAGGTCGCAATCGCGATCGATTCCTTCGCCTTGTCCATCTTCCCGGTTCCATAGCGAGTAAACCGCAATTTCATCAAACCAAACTCAGTGGCGGCAAAAACGGCATTCAAAATGAGAAAGCCTAAAACGGCTCCTCCTGAGAGCATCAACTCGGTCGACAAAAAGTTCACTGGGCTATCGCAAAAAAATGCACATTCCAACAATGCCGCTATACGCTCCGTTTACTCAAGAACGAAGTGAGCGAGGCCAATGCGCGCTCGTTCTCCTCCTGCGTCCCAATCGAAATGCGAACCCATTCGCCCATCCCGTAGGGAGCAAGCGGACGAACAATGACTCCATCCTGCTGCATCGCCTCAAAAGCGGCGACGCCATCCCCCAGATTAATCGTCAGAAAATTCGCATATGTCTTAATGTATTCGATCCCCAATGACCCCAATCGCTTCTCGAAGAACATCACGCCCTCGGCATTCTCCATCCGGCACTTTTCCACGAAAGACCTATCCTCCAAAGCCGCAACCGCAGCAGCCTGAGCCACCGCATTCGCATTGAAGGGTTCACGGGCCCGATTCAGAAGCGAAACCAATTCAGGATCTCCATAACCATAACCAATCCTTAACCCCGCCAATCCATATATTTTGGAAAATGTACGCGTACAGAATACCTTTCGTCCTTGCCCGATCAAGCCTCTCAGATCCACCGGATCGTCTAAATATTCCGAATACGCTTCGTCCAAAACGAACACAACCTGTTCAGGCAGAGCATATATCAATTCCAAGATCTCCTCTTTCGTGTTCGCCGAACCGCTTGGATTATCCGGACTCGCCAAGAAGACCAATTTGGTGCGGTCCGTAACGGCAGCCGCCATCCCGCGCAAATCATGCCGATAGTCTATCGTCGGAACCTCCACCGGTATTCCGCCAAACAAAAGCGTTACCAGCTTGTACACGATAAAGGCGCCTTGCCCCATGACAACCTCGTCACCTTCCCCGATGAACGCATGCCCGAGCAACTCGAGGACCTCGTTCGAGCCGTTGCCGACGATAAATTGATCCGGCTTTAATTCCAGCGATCGAGCCAGCGCTTGCTTTAAGTCATAACAACCACCGTCTGGATACAGTTGGATACTATCCATTGCCGCCTTGCCTGCCGCAACCGCTTTGGGCGACGCCCCCAGCGGGTTCTCGTTCGACGCCAATTTCACTATCGTCGAAGGGTCCAAACCCAGGTCACGAGCCACGTATTCGATCGGCTTGCCAGGTTGATAGACCGGTTGCGAAAGAAGTTCAGGTTTAACTAAGTCAGCGTAAGTCGGCATGATAAATTCTCTGAGAGGCTGCTAAATAAATCCCGCCTGAATAGTCGAAGTGGGTCTTCCCATTCAAATTGCGGCTTTCGATTCGAGCAATACCCGAGGAATATTGCCAATACGAGGCAATGCAATTTGAGCGGAAAAGACACGCAAATACGAATTGGCTGACTTCTTTAACGGACTCTAAGATCAAACCAAAAGGGATTCTCTTGTCGCAGGCAAGCCTGAGCGAAAACCAGCCCTTGATTAAGGCACATGCCAAAGCGGCGACAAAGAAAAAACCCGGGCGAATCCCCATTCGCCCGGGCCCTCCTCTAGTTTTTTCTGGGTTCCTCAAATCCACTCCAGAAAAAATTTCCCCTATTTCCTAACAACAGTGAATACTGTTTCATCGCTGCTTTTGAATCAGACCCATTCAGAGCAATTCGGTTTCCAAAAAAAATATTTTTTCTAAAACCGTTTGAACACCAATACTTTACCAAAACCCAACCCCTCAGATAATCGGTTTATTTCTCGATTTTATTTATTTAATCCTCACAATCTCATTCCGAATTCACTACTTCCATGATCCCTATAGCTCCTCCATCCACTCTATTCCGGGCCTTTCTTTGGCTGGGTATAACCGTAACGGTCTTCTTTATTCTCTTCATAGGCCAAAAGCTGATCATACCCTTTATCCTGGCGATCTTCATTTGGTACCTAATCAATGTCCTCTCCTTCGCCATCATGAAGCTGAAAGTCGGCGGACGAGCGCTACCGGCATCGCTTCGGTACATCGCTTCGGTTTTACTCATAGTCGGAATTCTCAGCGTCTTCTTCACATTCATCACCAAGAACGTCAGCGAAGTCATTCAAGTAGCCCCCGAATACCAGGCCAAAATCGAACCGATGATCGATAAGGTCTACGGCTGGCTCCCTTTCGATGAACAGCCCCCAATTAAAGAATTCGTCTCTCAATTCGATTTCAGCGGTCTTATAAAAAATGTTGCCGGAGCCCTAGGCAGCCTGGCCGGCAACGCCGGTTTAATCAGTATCTACGTTGTGTTCCTCTTCCTTGAGCAACGCAGTTTCGGCCCCAAAATAAAAGGCATGGCCCGGGGCAACATCAAGGAGACCGAAATCTTAAAAATCATCAAGCAAATCGACCGCGACACGCGAAAGTACATCGGCATTAAAACCCTCGCCAGCCTGACCACCGCCCTTCTCAGCTACGGAGTAATGACCTGGGCTGGCCTCGATTTTGCAGCCTTCTGGGCTTTGCTCATCTTTTTCTTCAATTTCATCCCGACTATTGGCTCGATCCTCGCAACCGTTTTCCCATCGATCCTCGCCCTCATACAATTCGAAAGCCCAACCACCGTCGGGCTTGTAATCGGCGGCATCTTGGCCACTCAAATCCTCGTAGGAAACCTCCTCGAACCGCGACTCATGGGCAACTCGCTAAACCTAAGCCCACTGGTAATTTTGCTTTCCCTCGGGCTCTGGGGATCCTTGTGGGGCGTTTCCGGAATGTTTCTTTGCGTACCGATAACGGTTATCGCGATGATCATCTGTTCGCACTTCCCGCAAACCCGCCCGATCGCCGTTCTCCTATCCGGCAACGGCCAAATAAAAAACCGACTCTAGGTCAGCCTGCCGAATCGCTTGGAATAACCCGTTCCCGAATCAAGCCCCGAGGTATTGAACAGGTAGCGGCCGATCTCCGAGCGGCCACTATCCATTATTTTCAATAGTTGAACGATTGCATCGTTCAATAACCGCTCTGAGATCGGCCGCGTCCAAAGTAAGCAACTAAGCACGCGACCCTCGTAGTCTGCAGAGCGAAAACATAAGCTTCTGAAATAATCACACGAAAGGAATAACGCTTTTTCTAAACGCAATACTCAGACATATCGTAGAGTTTCGGGTCCTTTTCTCGAAATCGATCAGACTAGCAATTGCAACTGAAAATTTCCATCACCCCTGATTTTCAACATCGGTAATCACATCTTCGATACGTCTAAGTTTAGACGGATCGAAATAATTGTTCACTTTGGCGATGATCTGCTGGAGTAATCCATCCGGACAAGAGGCTCCGCCTGTGATTAACACCCTCAGCGGTCGACTCTCTTCTGGAAGAAACGGGCGCATTTCCATCCGTCCTTGCCTGGGATCGTTGCGATTGTAGGGAAATATGAAATGCTCGATCTCGGTCTTCGACTGAATATTCGCCTCCGACTGAATGTAGAAAGCCCGATCGCCAAACGCCAACTCGCAAATCCTGTAAAGCTGATACGTATTCGAACTATTTTTACCGCCCACTACGATCGCTATGTCAATCGGCTCCTCGATCGCCTGAGTCAACGCATCCTGATTCACCTGAGTCGCGTAACAGAGAGTATCTCCCTTGCTGCTCATCGCCATATGCTCCTCGATATGAGCAGAACCATAACGCTTTTTCAACACTTCTTCGAGGTAATCAATGATCTTGAGCGTCTCGTTGCGCAGCAACGTGGTTTGGTTGACCAAAGCAAGCTTTTCAAAGTGACGGCTCACATCGAAATCCGAACTGCAACGATCGCGGAAGGGCTCGAAAAGCCGCTCACGCTCATCCGAGTCTTCAGCTTGAATTACCCCAGCCAACAATACCGCCTCTTTCATGTCTCGAACAATCAATGACGGAGCGTATTTCGCGCTATTCGAAAAGGTCGCCTTCGTTTCCTCGTGCTCGGCCTTGCCGTGGATCACCACGGTAAACCCGCGCTGTCCATAACGCTTGGCCGCCTTCCATACTTTTTCCACCAACATGCAGGTCGCATCGTACGCATTGAGCGGCAAGCCACTCTCTATCAATTTAACCTTATCCTCATCCCGCGCTCCGAATGCCGGAATGATTACTACGTCCTCATCCGTTAAAACATCCCAAAATAACTTACCCGTTTCCGAATCGACCGCCGGAACGCCTTTATCGCTCTGCAAGTAATGCAACCCACGCGATTTCAGGTCCTCGTTCACAAATGGATTATGAATGAGCTCGCTCAACATGAATACCCGACGGCCCGGATGAGCCGCGATCGTCTCGTACGCGCGTTCAATAGCATTCTGAACCCCCAAGCAAAATCCGAAATGACTCGGCAACAAATATTCGACCGCACCGAAATCCAGCGTTGCCGGTGTGGAAGCCGAACGTTCCTTCGCTCGCTTGACTGCCTTAATCGCATCGCACAACGAACTGTGATAAAGTGCGGACGATGAATCATCGATGTGATAGATTTGCTTGTTCCGCTGCTTATCCGTTCGAAAGCGATAGATGTAATCCGTTTCCTTGAAATAGAGATAGGGAATTCGAATCACGTTTTCTCGAATGACCGGCAGGTCCTCGAGCAAACTTTCGGCGAGCACCGAACCCGTCTTTGAAAGCTCGTAAATTTCCTTCAGCGTAAATGCTCGATACGCATCCCCAAGATCCTCAACCGATCCTTCCAACATCGCAAACGCGAGCAGCGTTTCTCCTTGTTTGCCAATCTCTACCGATCGCAATCCCTCAGGCGTCGATTCTCCCAAGCTTTCCAGATCCGGTCCGTTCAAGAACGTTTCCCAACGACCATCTCCATCGAGCTGCAAGACCAGCTTATTGTTTTCGAGAAACAAATAGACGCGCCCTCGAACGATCGAAGGGATTGGTTGGATCTGGTCGCTTTCCGATTTCATTAATCCGTCATCATTGAAACCTTTTTGCCCATTCGGCAATGACAGAACGCCCCCGTCCGATAAGAATGAAACACGTCCACCAAGCCCATCCTTCCAATCCCTCGAAATCCACCGCTAATTTTGCTCGATTTATCGTTCATCAACACAGAAGCTATCGCCTGATAAATGGCTGACGCGTCCACTACCAAAAACCTTTCGTCACGCAAACGAAGCTTCATGACTCGGCTCGACCTTTTTCCCTTGCGCAAAACCGCCGCCGAATACAATCGCGAGTATTTTATCGGCGACACCAAAGCCGCCTTCAACGTAGCCCTACTAGCGTTTCCACAAGGCATGGCATACGCAATGATAGCCGGCCTGCCACTCTCTTACGGCCTCTTCGGATCGGTCGTCGCTTCTATCGTCGGTATGTATTTCGCCGGATCCAAGTTCATCGTGCTCGGACCGACCAATGCGACCTCTGTCATGGTGATGAGCTCGTTCGCAGCCCTGGGTTTCGCTGGTAGCCAAGCTATCGACTACATATCGCTCCTAATCCTACTAGTCGGCATCATCCTCGTCGTCGGCGCCTACCTAGGCGTGGCCACGCTTATCCAATACATCTCGCGTACCGTAATAAGCGGATACATCACGGCAGCAGCCGCTCTAATCATAGCCAACCAAATCAAGAAAACGCTGGGATTCGAATTCTCGCCAGGCGAAAAAGCCTCTACCTTCATAGACGTCGTTACGACGACTATTCGCCATATCGGCGAAACCCATATGCCATCGCTCGGGCTCAGCGTCATAACTCTACTCATATTCATAGCCATTCAACGCGTCTCGAAAAAATTGCCAGCAGTCGCTATCACGCTGGTCCTCGCTTCGCTAGTCGCCTTTGTCGCTTACAAAGTAAATCCCTCCCTGCATGTAACGCTCATGCCGAGTTTGAGCCTCTCCGAATGGGGACCCTCCATACCGAGCTTCGAATTCGAGACGATCAAAGTCCTCCTACCAATCGCATTGGCCATCGCGCTCCTCTGCGTTCTAGAAGGAAACTCCATTGGGAAATCCCTAGCCGCGCGCGAAGGTGGACGCCTAGACAGCAATCAAGAAATGCTCAGCTCCGGCATGGCGAACATCGCCTGCGGCCTTTTTTCAGGCATGGTCGCGTCGGGATCCCTAACCCGGTCTCAACTAAATACCAATAGCGGGGCACGAACGCCGCTATCCAATTTATACGCAGGCATTATCGTTCTCCTCGGCGCCATTCTCCTCGGCCCGCTCATCGGATATATTCCCAGCGCATCCCTAGCTGTCGTCGTCGTCACTATCGGCATTTCCCTCATCAACAGACACCAACTCAGAATGGTGACCAGAACCACGCGATCCGACAGTATCACCTTTTACGTCACTTTCCTCACCGGACTCGTATTCGCCCTAGACTTCGCGATCTACATTGGAGCCGTTTGCTCGATCGCCCTCTTTATCAAGAAAGTCGCCAATCCTGAAATCGTCGAATACGCATTCGACGACGAAGGCAAGCTAGGCAAGCTCGACGAATCCGAGGAACGCGACGATTTGGAAGTCTCCATCGTCCACGTCGAAGGCGAACTCTTCTTCGGAGCCGCCGAACTCTTTCGCGACCAAATGCGACGCGTAAGCGACGCTCAGAATTTGAAAGTAGTTATAATGAAACTACGAAACGCACACAACCTCGACGCTACTAGCTGTATGGCCCTCGAAGAGCTAATCAGGTACATGAACGAACGCGACCGAATCCTGCTTGTGAGCGAAGCACGGCCGGACACGATGAGAATCCTCGAGAAATCAGGGCTCATCGACATCATCAACCCCATCAACCTTTTCGCCGACGAAGAAAGCAATCCGACACTCTCTACCGCCAAAGCCCTCAAGCGCGCCAAGGTCATATTGGGCGACCGCGAAGCCAAGGTCTCCATTTACGCAAAGGACAAGCGATAGCCGATTTTTTCTCGAAAATCCATTAGATTATCTGTCTGGGAAAAGAATGTTACAATCCGATGCTAAAGATGAAACCATTCGCTGCAATAAAGACTAAATGCCGATAAATTCACGATTAATCGCTTCGCTTATATTCGATAGAGAGCTGAATCTATTGCAATGCAGTGAAGCCAGTGCCCACCTCATATCACGGGAACACCCGCTGATGGAGCAATCGCTAGAACTCGCAAAACTCGTGCAAGGAGCTTTCACCCACGGCGATGCAACTTCGCCCAATATCTCTCTCCCTAACGAATCAGGCGATTTCGTTTTCTATCACGGTAGCGCCTACAAAATCGATTCCCTCCAATCCGTATCCGTTAGCCTCATCTCTACCGAACTAGCCGCCCTCGCCTCTACTAGCAAAGCCATCGATATGCAGAGCGCCTTTCTCGCGAATATGAATCACGAGATCCGTACGCCGCTCAACGGTATGATAGGCATGATCGACCTTCTCGAAGAAACCCCACTAGACTCCGATCAAGGAGAGATGCTCGAGGCCATCCGATCGAGCGGCGATACCCTAATGGCTTTGATCAATGACATTCTCGACTTCTCCAAGATCGAAGCTGGCAAAGTCGAAATCGAATCTATCCCCTTTTCCCCCAGCGATTGCATCAACAGCTGCGTCTTCCTCCTCAAAAGCAAAGCGCTGCAACGCTCTCTGACGATTGAATCCCAGATCGATCCCTCCGTTCCTAAGATCGCCATCGGCGACGCGGCGAGACTTCGCCAAATAGTCCTAAACCTCGTTAACAACGCTCTCAAATTCACTCTGCAAGGCTCGATTAAAATCATCGCGACGGCGGAGCCCTTAGGCCATCAATCCGCGGAGCTCAAAGTCGTTGTCAAGGACACTGGAATCGGAATCGATCCAGATAAAATGAGTCGACTCTTCAAGCCTTTCTCTCAGGTAGACGCTTCCATCTCCCGTCGATTCGGCGGCAGCGGACTAGGTCTCGCAATCTGTAAAAACCTGGTCGAGCTAATGGGTGGGCGCATCCGATTGAATTCCAAGCTCAACGAGGGCTCGGAATTCTCGTTCACAATCCCCTTCGAAATAGGCCAGGAGTCAATTACGGAAACCAAAACAAAGGATCCCAATACCGAAACGCCCAATACGCGGTATCCCTTTTCTATTTTAGTCGTCGAAGACAACTTCGCCAATCTCAAAACCATCGGAGCTATGCTGGATCGTTTCGGCTATACACCGGAACTCGCCAGCAACGGGCAGGAAGGAATAGATCTATTTCTCAACGGCAACCAAGACGTCATTCTCATGGACATGCACATGCCGATCCTATCCGGTTTCGATGCGACCAAGGAAATTCGAAAAAATCGCGAAGCCCGCGAACAACCCTGGATCATCGGCATTTCCGCCGGGACGATGAAAACCGAACAAGACCTCGCATTCAAAGCAGGCATCGACGATTTCGTTTGTAAACCAATCGCCCTCTCGATTCTCCAAACAAGCCTGAAGCAAGCCTTCGAAGGACTCACCAAACGACGCGATCAAAGCGAACAACGCTAAGCGATTACCAAACGGAGCCACCAAAATGAAAGCTACAACATCGTTCCAATCTGATGAATCAGAATGGACGCTAGCCACGCCAGCAATGTCATAAAACCGAACGACACGCCGGCCCACTTCCAGCTCGTCTCCTGAGCGATAATAGCCAGCGTCGCTCCGCATTGCTGACAGAGAGCGAAGAAAACCATGATCGCGATAACTACCGGGATCGTAAAAATCGGCAAGCCCGCCTCCGGTCCAGTCGACCACGTTTGACTCGCCATCGTTTCGCGTAAATCGCCCGCTTCCTCGTCCACGTCTCCTCCCAAGCTATAGATAATACCCAAAGTCGATATGAGAACCTCTCGAGCCGGAAAGCTCGCGATCACGCCAACGGTTATTTTCCAATCGAAGCCCGCTCCAGCAAACACCGGCTGCACCATCTTGCCGATTCGACCCATAAAGCTTTGTTCGATATAAGCCGAGGAAACTTGATGCTCCAAAATCGACTGCAAGTCCTCGTCCGATTCCAGCTCCGCCAAACTTTCGTCGGCGCTCCAGCCATTCTCCGAAGCCAGACTCTCCAAGAATACATCCCTAGTTTCCAATCCAATCGACTCCGATCTCGGGAAATACAATAGAGCCCATATCACAATCGTTATCGCAAAAATCACCGTGCCCGCATTGACCACGAATTCCTTGCCCTGATTATACATCCGAATAAAGACGTCGCGCACCTTCGGAATCTGGTAATTGGGAAGCTCCAGTAAAAAAGGCTGCGGCGGCGTTTTCAAGACGAAGCGATTCATCAAATACGCAAAAGGCATCGCCACAATCAAACCCACGAAATGCATCCCAAACAAGGTCGCGCCGGCAATCCCCGCTCCATATTTCGGTTCGATAAAAGCTCCGATCAATAACACGTACACCGGCAAGCGTGCCGAACAACTCATAAACGGAGCCACCAAAATCGTAACCAATCGCGCTTTCGGGTCCTGAATCGTACGAGTCGCCATAACCCCCGGTATGGCACACGCGTAACTCGACAATAGCGGCACGAAACTCTTACCCGACAGACCGCACCAACTGAACAGCTTATCCATCAGAAAAGCAGCTCGCGACATATAACCAGTATCCTCCAACAAAGTGATAAAGAAAAATAAAATAAGAATCTGAGGCAAAAAAATCACTACAGCTCCCACGCCTTCAATAATGCCATCCGTCACCAAACTCTGGATTATCGGCCAAGGGGCCAACCAACTGGAAAGTAACCCCTGAACGAGACCCTTACCCGATTCGATTACGTCCATGAAGGGACCAGCCCAGCTATACACGGATTGGAAAACCAGATACATCAAAGCCAGGAAAGCCACCAGCCCCCACCAACGATGAGTCAATAATCCATCAATAGATTCGCTGCCATCCGCCCGCCGCGACTGACTCGTATTGATGCACGGCTCCACAATTTTCGTGATGTGGCGGTAAAGCAAAACAGCTTCGGCATTCGCCGGGTTCAGCCCCCCCTTGAAGAGAGTTTTCTTCGAACTCTCCAATGCATCCCGAGCCTCGTCTCCCGAAGCTCCTCCGCGAATGAAAATCTTTTCGTCGCCTTCGAAAATCCCACGCATGATTGACGCATCATCCATCCGTTCGTCACAGGCTTCAGGCAAAACTTCCCGAGCCTCCTCCACGGCTTCGCTAACCGTTTCCGGCCAAATCGGCGTTAGCAATAGCGGACTGTCCTCCAACGCTTGAGCCATCGCTTCTTTCAACTCCGCAACGCCCTCGGCCCTCGACGCCGAAATCGGTACGATCGGAATTCCCAACCGAGCTTTGAGCGCTTCGACGTCCACCTCAATATGACGTTTCTTGGCCGAATCCCAGTAATTCAATGCCAAGACCATCGGCAGACCCAACTGCCCGATCTGATAGGCCAGAAAAAGATTTCGCTGCAAATTCGTCGCGTCGACGATACACAAAGCCAAATCCGGACGATCCAAATTCTCGACCTCCCCACGCAAAGCATCCACTACTACCCGCTCATCGGGCGACGCCGCCGCCAAACTATACGTTCCCGGCAAGTCATTAATTTCAACCCGCTCCGTTCCGATCAGAGCAATCCCTGTCTTTTTCTGAACCGTTACGCCCGGATAGTTGCCCACCTTTTGGCGCATACCCGTCAGGCAATTGAACAAAGTGCTCTTTCCTGTATTCGGGTTTCCTATCAAGGCAACTCGCCGGAGGCGACCTTCGCCTAAATCAGTCTTTGCGGAATTCGACACGTACCGAAGAGTCGCTGATCCCTAAACCAGTTGAACCAAAATCTGAGCCGCATCCTCGCGGCGCAGACTCAACTGGCGTCCCTCGACATCCAACGCAATGGGATCACCCATAGGGGCTGACTTGATAAATCGCACCGTAACACCCGGCATAAGGCCTAATTCCATAAGTCGTCGGGCAGCAGTAAGCGTCGGTTTGTATGAACCGATTTTTGCAGTTTGTCCGGCAATTAGATCGTTGAGGGTTTTCAAAGCGGGTCTCCTTTTGAGCTTGTTGAGACCGAGTTTCAGTTTATGGTAGGCAAAGTCAACTGGTTTCATCCATGGAGCAACATTTAGAAATCCTAATCATTCTCGGCATCCTAGCCATCGCCGTCGGCTTCCTAGCGAAACGTTTCGTTTTCAAAGGCAAGCAAAGCGGCTGCAATAGCGCATGCAATTGCCCAAAGCCCGAACTCCCAAAAAACCCCAAATAATACGTCCCCTGAACAAGCCCGGAGCAGTTTAAAGGTAGCGACCGATCTCCGAGCGGTCATTGTTGTCAAGTCAACTGAACGACTGCGTCGTTCAGTGGCCGCTCGGAAATCGGCCTCTACCAATTAGAGCCGAGGAATCGTCAATCCGCCATCAACCATGATCACTTGGCCTGTTGAGTACGGGAAGTCACAACGCGCTAATCCCGCTACCGCTTTCCCAACATCTTCAGGAAAGCCCCAGCGTTTCGTAACGCATAGCCCATCTTCAATCAGTTTATCGTACTTGTTAGTCACCCCAGACGTCATATCCGTTTTCGTTACTCCAGGACGAACTTCGTAAACAGGAATATCGAATTCGCCCAAACGTGATGCAAAAAGCTGAGTCACCATTGAAAGCCCTGCTTTTGCGACACAGTACTCACCACGATTAACGCTGACGACCGTAGCGGAAATCGAAGATATATTCACAATCGCAGCCTCGAAAGAGGCATCAGCTTCCTTCGCTTTCACCATGGCATTAGCAGCCGCTTGAGTAAGGAAGAAACCGCCTTTCAAATTAGTATCGAGAACGCAATCATAGCTGTCTTCAGATGTTTCTAACAAATCCGCCCGTACTTTAGGAGCGACGCCGGCATTGTTGCAGAGTAAATTCAAAGCTCCGCCAGCGAATGCGTGGGCGACGCCCAAAATCGCTTCACGCCCTTCGGCAGAACCAATATCTCCACGAGCATAAGCCACTTCGGCATTCAAAGCCTTCAGCTCGCCAATTGGCTCAGCGACAGACTCTTCGGGACGCATACCATTGATGACGATATTCCACCCCTCGGACGCAAGAGCTTTGGCTATACCGAAACCGATGCCACGAGAGCCTCCAGTTACTAGAGCGGTTTTCTTACTCATAAAATAGTTCCTCTGTTCGAAATTACCATTCGTTACAAACTAAGGTTAGCCCATCTCGGGAACATCGACCCAACGACGCTCCGCCCATGACTTTAGAGCCAACTCTGCTAACTGCACCCCGCGAGCGCCTTCAAGCAAATCCCAAGTAAACGGCTCATCGAGAACGACATGCTTAAGGAAAAGCTCCCACTGCACCTTAAACGCGTTATCGAAATTCTCTTGCTCAGGCATCTTTTGCCAACCTTCGTAAAAATCGATTGGCTGTGGGATATCCGGATTCCAAACTGGTTTTGGAGTCGCATTATAAGGCTGAATCCAGCAATCGCGTAAACTCACAACTGCAGATCCCTTCGTGCCATCGACTTGCATCATGAACAAATCGTCACGACGTGGTCGCGTGCACCAGTTTGAATTAATGTGGGCTACAATACCTCCTTCAATCTGGAATGTGCTGTAGGCTGCATCATCAGCAGTCGCTTTGTATGTCTTTCCGTACTCATCCACACGCTCAGGTATATGAGTCGCTCCAATACAAGATACCGATTCGATCTTACCGAAGAGATTAGCAAGAACATAGCGCCAATGGCAAACCATGTCTATGATCACTCCACCATCATCTTCCTTGCGATAATTCCAAGAAGGACGCTGAGCTGGAATGCTATCGCCTTCGAATACCCAGTATCCAAAATCTCCTGTAACGCTAAAAACTCTTCCCAAGGTGCCAGAATCGATTACCCGCTGAAGCTTAGCGAGACCTGGGAGCCAAAGCTTGTCCTGCACCACGCCATTTTTGACGCCAGCCTTCTTGCAAATATCCGAAAGTTCGACTGCTGTCTTAACATCAACTGCGGTCGGCTTCTCACAATAAACATGCTTTCCAGCCGCTGCTGCATCCTTAACGCCCTGCGCGCGACGAGAGGTCGTTTGCGAGTCAAAATAGATTTGATAATGATCATCTTTCATCACGCTATCTAAATCCGTAGTGTATTTCTCAACACCGCTTTGTTCGCAAAGCTGCTTGAGCTTCGTCTCATTACGACCCACCAAAACCGGATCAGGCATAATGACTTCAGTCGGGTTTACCTTAACCCCACCCTCTTTAATAATAGCCGCAATAGAGCGTAAGAGGTGTTGATTCGTACCCATGCGTCCAGTGACGCCGTTCATGATAATGCCTACCGTATGTATCTTCATAATATTTTATTCTCCTAATGCCTTGGTTCTTACTCTAAATTACTTTATCTCGAAGTACGCTTCCTTGATTTTGGCGAGGTATTCGTCTTGATCCATCGCCCAATATCTATTGGAAAAAATTTCAACTTCTTCGTATCCGGAAAACCCTGCTTCGCGAACCCATTTACGAATCCCCGAAACGTCGATCACTCCCTCGCCCATCAAACCGCGATCATTGAGCATGTCCTCAGGCAAGTTCTTCCAGTCGCATATGTGGAAGGAGAAAATCCGATTCTTCTGACCGGCTATCTTTATCTCGGCTTCGAGTCGATCATCCCACCAGGTGTGGAAAACATCCACCGTTATTCCAAGATTCGCATGACCGATTTCATCGCAAATAGCGTTCGCCTGAGTCATCGTATTTACCGCGCTGCGACTATCCGCATACATCGGATGAAGCGGTTCGATTCCCAATTTAATACCGACAGCCGACGCATGCTCGAGAGACGCCGAAATGCCTTCCGTAATCTGCTTGCGCGATTCGAATAAAGATTGTCCCGGAGTGGCTCCGCAAACAAGCACCACCAACGGAGCTCCGAGCACAGCTGCTTCGTCGATAATTCGCTTATTCTCATCGATCGCTTTTTGCCGATCCGCTCCGCCTAGGGCCGTGAAGAATCCCCCTCGAACGTAACAGGCCACATCCACCCCTTCGTCCCGAATCATATCGCCGGTCGCCTTATGACCTTCGCCCTGGGCAGCCACCGCGTCTTGCCACACGGAAATTCCGCTAACACCTGCCGACGCATACTTGCCAACCGCTTCTCGCAAGCCCCAAGGCTTCGTCGTTATGCTATGAATACACAGTTTAGATAAATCGGACATATCGAATACTCCTCTCTCGGAAATTGGTCTATTTATTCAAGCAACCGTAAAACGTATACGGAGCTTCTCCCTTGATCATTCGTTGCAACCCCAAAGCCACTTCACGGATGTGATAATCCCCCCATTGGCTAGACTCTCCACAAGCGATTTTCTGCCCCGTCGGAACATTGTCCCAACCATTAGGCTCGTGGTAGATCGAATGCAGCAGCAATCCCTGATGATCGCTCGCCTCGCTTAAATAGGGAGCCGCCAACAATGACCGCATGCTCGTCAACCCCGCCTGCCAGTACCTAGCGCCGTCTTCCGTATCCGTTCCCAAATACTGTCCCAAACGAATCAAACCCTGCGCTCCTATTGCGGCAGCAGTACTGTCGATTGGCTCCCATTCATTGTACGGATCGGAAACACGTTCTCTCCAATCGCCTAAGCGGTGCAAATTCGGCGCACCGCCATCCCAATAAGGAACCCCATCGGTCGGCGTGTTTTCGATAAACCAATCGCAAGTCGCCCGAGCCGCTTTAAGACACATTTCCTTTATGGCAGTCTTACCGCCAAACGATTCGAATTCCGAACCTTCAAGCGTTTCCAAAAACTCTAACTCCTCCGCAAACCCAACCATAGCCCAAGCCAATCCACGAGTCCAAGTAGTAAACCCGCTAAACCCTTGCTGAGCATTAGGACAGCGATATTGTCCATCATTCGTATTGAATACGCTCTCGTGCGCCGTACGACCCAATTCATCATACTTATCACGGCCTTCGCCGTAATACACGCTGTACCGAGCAGTCGATTTGATGTGATCCAGAGCGCGACCCAACAAACTGATTGGCGAATCACCCTCCCCCATCAACACATGCCCCATTGCATGAGCAACCATCACAATACGACAGCTTCGAATCGTATCCACAAATAAACTATGCGGTCCATTGAACGAATAAATGTACCCGCCTCCGTCGTGCGTCTTCGTCCAGCGACTAGCTTGGACCGCTCCGGAAACCTTAAGCGCCAATTCGCAAAAATCCTTCTCTGCTTGCGGACCTTCGATCTTCCCTTCGTTTAACAAGCGAAGCCAATTGCCATAGCAGCTCAAATTATTGAATCCGTGATCATGCACGCCGATATGGCTCACATGCGTTGCCATTCGCTCCACGGTACGCTTTTTGCCGAGCTCAAGATATCGTTCGTCGCCGGTTGCATCGAACTGCAAAAACGCCGAACCGTAAACGAAGCCTTCCGTCCACTCAGTCCAACCACGAGTCGAATACTTCCCGTCGATCGTAAAAACCGGCGATCCTTGGGAAGAATCGTATTCCTTTTCGATTAAATCGATTTTCTGTCCGGAAAGCTCCCAAAAGCGTTCCAAAGGACCTGTTAGCGATTCAGGTGAAAGCGTAGTGTCAATTTTCATACAAATTAATATCTCTTATCTTTTCGAATGTGAACGATCATGAATTGGCAATCCTCGAGAGCCTCGTAGCTATGCTCTTGAATAGCATCGAACTGAATACTCTGGCCCACCGATAAAGTCTGCGTTTCCTGGGGCAAAGTCAGACGCAACACGCCTTTCAACACCCAACAAATCTCATGGTCGTCATGATGGATCTCCGGCTTAGAAATACTCGACCCCTTAGCAGCTTCGCCCAACAGGCAGTTCGCGTTCGCATAGCGCACTGCCCTAAAAAGAAAACCGTCCGCATCGTAAAACTCAGCTTCCTTGCGATTCGAAAGCGGCGCCTCGGCCAACGTTAGCAAATCCGTTGCTCGCATTCCAAATACGCGGCCTATCTTAAACAAAGTCTCAACCTCTGCCTGAGTCTGGTTCCGCTCCAGCTTTGAGATCACCGCAATCGAGACTCCACTAGCCTCAGACAAATCGCTCAATGTCATTTCCGCCCGCTTCCTAATCTCTCGCAAAATCGAGAAATTGAACATCGGCAAACCCTCCGCCTCTTCCAAAAGCACACTAGACATAGGAAAAGCGTCACATTCTTATTTTTCCCTGGCAAGCATTTATTGCTATTAATTTATCTCTAAAGAAAATTTAAAATTAGTCGATTCACGCCAAAAAAGCGAGACGACCCCGAAAAGAGCCATCCCGCGTAACCTTGATAAACGATCGAAAGACGCGTTCTAGAATATGAAATCGTTTACGATCTGCTCGTAACGCTCTTGCTTGCCGCTGATTTGCTTGGGCTCTCCATTGGCGCTGCCGATCGCATAAAGCGCCTCGAGCGACAATTCGCCCTTCTCGAAGCTCGCCCCGTTTCCTCCGTCGAAACTACTATAGCGTTCCGTCTTAAGCACTGGCAGTTTAGAACCATCGAGAATCTTCTCTGCAATCAAGGACGCACGAGCAAATGCATCCATCCCCGCAATGTGAGCGATGAATAGATCCTCCAAGTCAGTCGAATTGCGACGCGTCTTCGCATCGAAGTTAACACCTCCTCCCTTCAATCCGCCGGTCTTCAAGATAACCAACATCGCTTCCGTCAACTCGTTCAAGTTCATCGGAAACTGATCCGTGTCCCAACCATTCTGATAGTCGCCGCGGTTCGCATCGATACTGCCCAGCAACCCTGCATCGGCTGCCATCTGCAATTCGTGATCGAACGTATGTCCCGCCAATGTCGCGTGATTTACCTCAACATTCAGACTGAAATCCTCGAACAAATCGTACTGCCGCAAGAAACCGATAACCGTTTCGCAATCGAAGTCGTATTGATGCTTGGAAGGCTCCGCAGGTTTCGGCTCGATAAAGAACTGACCTTTGAATCCTTGCGAGCGAGCATAGTCCCGAGCCATGATCAGCATGCGGGCAAAGTGCTCCTTCTCGCGTTTCGTGTCCGTATTGAGCAAAGACATGTAGCCTTCGCGACCACCCCAGAACGTGTAGTTTTCGCCGCCAAGTTCGATCGTCGCATCGATAGCGTTCTTCAGCTGAGCTCCCGCGTAAGCCACCGTATTGAAATCTGGATTAGTCGCCGCCCCGTTCATATAGCGAGGATTGCTGAATAAGTTGGCCGTTCCCCAAAGTAGCTTAACGCCCGATGCGGCCTGCTTTTGTTTCGCAAAATCAACGATAGCTCTTAGATTCGCTTCGGATTCCGCAAAACTCGCTCCTTCTTCC
Organism: Opitutales bacterium; assembly: GCA_018700525.1. Classification (GTDB taxonomy): domain Bacteria; phylum Verrucomicrobiota; class Verrucomicrobiia; order Opitutales; family Opitutaceae; genus Pelagisphaera. Next base: position 49,525 of record JABITN010000137.1, on the reverse strand, counting down.
ACCAAATCGAAATCGTGAAAGCAGTAATAGGGAGCCCCCATCTTGGTGATGAATTCGAACGCCGCGTCCATCTTCCCCTTTGCTCGGCTCACCGCGTCGGAACCTTCGTTCCACGGAAACTCTTTCGTGCCAGGACCAAACGGGTCGTTGCCCGTTCCGCAAAAGCTATGCCAGTAGGCGATCGCGAAGCGAAACAGCTCCTTCATCGATTTTCCGGCAATCTGCTGATCGGGATTGTACCACTTGAATGCTAGTGGGTTGTCGCTGTCGCGACCCTCGTAAGGGATCGATCCCACTCCGGGGAAATACTCTTTGTCGCCTTGGATAATATTCATCGCAGTTGTATATTCAGTGTCGTGTTTAGGTGGGAACGGAGTCTTCGCTCGTTCGAAATCAAAAGACAGAGAAACCAGCAGGAATCTCTAGGCTGCAGCATTATGCCACGTCCAAGTTCGTTTATACCTTAAACATTGTCTCAAAAGTTAGCATTATTGTCCCACCCCGACATTGACCCCTCACAATCAGGTGCCACCTTCAATCCCACGAACGACAAACAATACTCCAAATGACTGGTATATTAGCCAAAGGCGAAAACTACTTCGAAGACGCATCCTACCCGATCACTGCCCGACACGTTTTGACCGGATCATCAAGCGAACCCTCGCACGAGCACGATCTTACCGAGGTTCAGCACGCCCACGACTTTAACGAACTCGTCCTCATAACCGGCGGCACCGCCCTCCATTGGCTCAACGGAAGCGAATTCCCTATAGTCGCAGGTGACATCTTCCTCCTCCAGGGCCAGCAGGATCATTATTTCCACAAGCGCGACCGGCTGGAAATGATCAACATCATGTACGATCCCCAGCAAATCGAACTGCCCGAGAGTCGCCTCCTCAAAATGCCCGGCTACTGCGCCCTCTTCTTGCTCGAACCTGTATTCCGGAAGCAACACCGATTCTCCAGTCGCCTCCACCTCGCTCGCCTTGCTCTATCCCGTGCCGAACGAATAGCATTGGAAATGGTCGACGAAGTAGACCGGCGACTCGACGGCTACGAGTCCGCACTACTAGGCAAACTCATCGACCTCATGGTGTTCCTCTCGCGTTCTTACCAAGAATCCAAGTCCACAAACTCCGCTGCCCTGCTGCGCGTCGGCTCAGTCATTAGCAGCATGGAGCAAGACTGCGCCCGCGATTGGAAACTCGAAGACTTCATTGAAATGTCACGCCAATCCCGCAGCCATTTCATACGCACGTTCGCCAAAGCCACCAGCCTCTCTCCATTCGAGTACCTCATCCAACTTCGCCTCCAACGAGCCATGGGGCTTTTACGAAACTCCAGACTCACCATTTCGCAAATCGCATTCGAAGTCGGCTTCAACGACAGCAACTACTTCGCCCGGCAATTTCGGAAACGCAAAGGCGCCTCCCCCCTCGCTTACCGAAAATCATTCGGCAGTAGTTCCTAAAACCGATCAGCAACCGACTTAGAAGCGTCCTCGGTATCCGTAGTTCCGTCAGAGCCCCTCGGCAATCTCTCTCGACTCGACTAGCGCGTCTAACGGCTAACCCATAAGGAATCTCCTTCATTCGGACCCACTCCCCGTAAAGAAGCTTAAGCCCTCTCCGTAACCGGGAACTTCATGGAGCGACGCCATCCCACAATACCTGTATCCAAATCCGAAGCCACACGCTTGCATTTGCGTGCAGCCTCTGCCTAGCCCAAGTCTTTCAAGCAAGCGAACCTTCCCAAAGCACTGCGATCACCAACGAAGAGTTTCTGATATCATTCAATACGAAATCATCTCCCCCGATAACAGCCCTCAAACCAAAGCTAGAGCGCACGCCCCAGGAAACGCGCGATTCGCTCCTGGCCATCCTTGAGTCTCGAGATGACGCTCCTCTGCCTCAAGCGATCTCCGCATTCGCCCGAGCAATCGAGCAATCCCCTCAATTTCAAAACGACCAGAACGCTCAGCGAAAAGCCAAGCTAGCTGTGTCAACGCGCAGTCTTCGGCAACTGGCGAAAATTCTCCAAACTGACGATAGCCCCGAAGCCCAAATCATTCCGAAATTGGCCGTCCTCCTAAAGTAAATCGAAACGCTTCTCCCAGTTGCCCAGCCAACCCCAGCAGGCTAGGCTACATCAACCAAGCCAAGCTGAATTCGTTTCGCCTCAAGGCTGCTTCTTCCTAAAATCGTCCGTGAGCATTCCGGCGAAGCCCCAGTTCTCCAAAGCAATTTCGTCTATCACAATATGAATATGCTCAGGACGCTTTCCAAGGTTCTCAACGAGAGATGCGGTTACGTCTTCGACGATCCGCTTCTTCTACTCCCGATTGACCCCATCGTCGGTAATTTTAATATTCACGTACGGCATGATTGTCTCCTCAAGTTTTAGCTGCTTTCAAAATCGCCTTCACCTTCGCCAGCGAATCCTCCGAAAATCGAAAGTCTGGCCAAGTGACCGCCAACATCGGCCCCAAGGGCGACGGCTCTTCGAGCCAAGTTCCCCAAGCGATAATTCCTTCCTCCGATTCTCCCCGATTCCAAGCGAAGCCCTCCTTGCCCGCCTTTTCGATCTCCGCTAGCGACATTTTCGAGCAGTCAATCGGCACCAAATCGGGACGCTGACTCAAAATCAATTTACCCATCGCCATCTGATCGATCGCGAATGTTCTGCCCTCCGGCGGAATCACCCGAACCCGACAATTCGGTTCCTCATGAGAGATATGCCGCATCCGCCGTCCCTGAAGACGCCCCAACACCGCCATCTCACCAACCTCGTCCGCAATACGCCGCATCAATGGCCGATACCGAGCCTTCAAACGCTCGTCGCCATCTTCCACGCGCCAATCCCTAAATTTCGAAGTCACTCGATACACCCGAGCCCCATCGCGTTCCACGAAGCCATAATGCGCCAAGCTATCCAGCATTCGCAGCAAACTGCTGCGCGGCAACCCCATCTCCTCAACGATCACCGCTATGCTCAACCCATTTGCCCGAGAATTCAAAAGACCCAGCAAGTCCAAGGACTTGAATAACGACGTAGCGAGGCTGCGAGATTCAATTGACATTACAGATTCAACTTTCAATCTGTCTGCTATTCAGATAATTTTGTCAACTATACTGACAATAATATTTAGTATTCAAACCTATGTTTCCTGCCGACCTACATCAAAAGATCAAAGAATCCGCGATCATCGCTGTACTCGTCATTGACGACGCGGCGAATGCCGTACCACTTGCCCGCGCTCTGCTGCGAGGCGGAATCGGAGCCATGGAGTTGACCCTGCGCACCGACGCGGCATTGGATTCCCTTCGTGCCATTCGCGACGAAGTACCGGAGATGCTCGCCGGCATCGGCACCATTCTTACAACGGACCAAGTTGACGAAGTCGTGGCCGCCAAAGCCGCTTTCGGCGTCGCCCCTGGACTCAATCGACGAGTCGTCGAGCACGCTAAAGATAAAGGCCTCCCATTTGGCCCTGGCATCGTCACTCCAAGCGACATCGAGCAAGGCATCGAACTCGGCTGCCGAACGCTCAAGTACTTCCCGGCCGAAACCGCTGGCGGGCTGAAGCACCTCAAAAACATGGCTGCTCCCTATCAGCACATCGGCATCGATTTCATTCCGCTCGGCGGTCTCAACGCGAACAACATGAGCGACTACCTCGCCTCTCCCCTTATCTCCGCAATCGGCGGATCCTGGATCGCCAGCCGCGACCTAATTGCTGCCCATAACTGGGACCAAATCGAAGCTAACGCACGCCAAGCCCGCGAAAACGCAAACGCAGCTAGAGCATAGTCAGCCCACCAAAAAAACAACACACCACTATGAACACAATCGTCACTTTCGGAGAAATTATGGGGCGCCTTTGCCCTCCCGGCTTTAATCGCTTCCGCCAAGCTTTGCCAGGCGACCTCAACCTCACCTTCGCCGGAGCCGAAGCCAACGTCGCCGCTTCGATCGCAATGCTCGGCGGCAGTACCCGATTCGTCACCGCTATCCCCGACAACGACATCACCCAAGCCTGCCTCTCAAACCTACGTGGCCTCAACGTAGAGACCAGCGATATCGTATTGACCGATCAAGGACGCCTCGGCCTCTACTTCGTCGAAGCCGGAGCCAACCAGCGCCCAAGCCGCGTAATCTACGATCGCGACCAATCATCGGTCAGCCTCACTTCCCCCAACGCCTACGACTGGGAAACCATTTTCACCGACGCCGCCTGGTTCCACACCACTGGAATCACTCCCGCGCTTTCGGAGATTTCCGCCGAGGCCACCATCGCATCCGTCAAGCACGCCAAAGCAGCCGGGCTAACCGTGTCTTGCGATCTAAACTTCCGCAAGAAGCTCTGGAAGTGGAACCCCACTCTATCCGCAAGCGACCTAGCAGGCGAAACGATGCAACGAATCCTTCCCTACGTCGACCTTGTCATTGGCAACGAAGAAGACGCTTCCGACGTTCTCGGAATCCAAGCCGAAAACACCGACGTCCACTCCGGACGGATAGACGCCAGCAAATATACCAGCGTCGCTCAAGAAATCGTTAGGCAATTTCCAAATGTATCCAAAGTAGCCATTACCCTGCGCGAAAGCATCTCCGCATCGCACAACAACTGGGGAGCCCTTCTCTACGATAAAGAAGCCGACTACGGCTATTTCGCTCCCAACTCGGGCAACGCCTACCAACCTTACGAAATTCGTAACATCGTCGATCGCGTTGGCGGAGGAGATTCATTTGGAGCCGGTCTAATATACGCCCTCAACACCTCCGGCCTGCAAGAGCCACAGACCGCGATCTCATTCGCAGTCGCCTCCTCTTGCCTTGCCCACTCGGTCTATGGCGATTTCAATTTCTCAACCCGCGCCGAAGTCGAAGCGCTCTTGAACAGCGGCGGCTCAGGTCGCGTCGTACGCTAACGGACTCATTGCGATTTCGAATCGCTGACAATCATTGAACTTGCGGTGACCGCCTCTCGGTGGTTGCTTCATCTGAACATGCCCCGGAAGGCTTCCAACTTCTCTGTACCCGCAGGGCTTTCGGCGCTTTAGACACAATAAGAACCTCGTGCCGACAAACGATTCGCTATCCCAGTTCATCGAAGAAAACCGTATCTCCAATACGGGTCAGCTCTTATTTGACTGCATCCCCGGCTTGCTATTCTTCGTCAAGGACGCCAACCGCCATTTCATCTACATCAACCAAGAGCTCGCCGACTTTATGGGGCTCGAAAATAAAGAGGAAATCATCGGACGCCCCGATACCGATTTCTTCGCGGACGATATCGAACAAAGCTACGCCGCCGACGACAAGCGTGTCATCGAAGAAGGTTACGTCGTAAGAAACAAGGTCGAGCTCATTACGACCTCCCAACGGCTCATCCAATGGCACATCACCAACAAGATTCCGCTCTATTCTAAAGACAGCCACATCTGCGGACTAGCAGGCGTAACGCGCAAATTCGAAGGCAATACCAATGCCCTGCACCACTCCGCCCTGAGCCGAGCAATCGACCACATCGCCACCAATTACCCCAATGAAATCAAACTGATCGACATGGCTAAAGTCTGCGGCCTCTCCCTAAGCGCTTTCGAACGCCACTTCAAAAAGAGCTTCCATCTCACCCCCATCCAATACCTCAATCGCTACCGCATTCAACAAGCTTGCTCCGCCCTGAGCCAAAGCGACGAGCCGATCTCCGCCATAGCCATGGACTGCGGCTTTTACGACCAAAGCCATTTCACTCGATCCTTCCTCCGCGTTCTCCACACCACCCCAGCCGCTTACCGTAAACGCTACACTTAATTTAAAGCACCTCGACCCACCTCGAGCTAAGCCCTATTTCGCCTAGACCCCAAGTGCAGGAATTATACAAATCATTGCGGAAATCATCCTAGCTCAAAAACACTCTCTCCCCCATAATCTAGCCTATTATTACCCTTTTCGCCAGCAACTGCCTAATTTCGGAAACGTTTAGAATATGCAAAACCTGTGGAACAACGAGGACGCTCTATATCACCTCAACGACCCTCTTTCGACAAGAGTCTACGCCACGAGCCTAATCGCGAAAACCGAAGCACTTGCAAACGGCTTGAGCAGTATTGGGTCCGCTAAAACCGATATCCAAAACCCATTCGGCGAAACCGAAGCCCAGCTTGCCATCATCGAAAACGATCGACTCGACGAAACTCCGCAAGCAAGCGATCTTCAATCATTCAAACAGGAAAGCCTTACAAAAATCAACGAAGCTGCCTCGCTGTCTGCTGCCGACAGCCCAACTCAACTGCAACTCGCAGCTACAAGCCCTCTGAGCCAAACAGCTCCAATCGACGCTCTCCTCCACGCAGCCATTCCAGCGCGATTCATCGACCAAACCTGCGCAGCCCCAATTTTCGCCCTAGTCCGCCAAACCAACTGCACAACGCTTGCCGAGGCGATTTTCGGACAACGTGTCCTCACAGTTCCTGCCGCCGCCACCATTCCAGAACAAGCTCGTTCGCTCGCTCGGCTCATTCAGTCCAGCGAGCTACAGTCGATTGAAGGCGTCCTCGTCGCAGGCGTCGGTTTACTTGCCTTCCACGACGAAGCCGAGCAATCCTACCAAAAATCCCTTCAGCTCACCGAGCAAGCCCGAGCTTTCCTCGATGCACAGTCCAACGCAACGGATTCCGAATCGAACGCAGAATCGGCGACGCTAATCGAATTCGCGGAGCTACGACAGGCCGTATCCAACAGACTAGCGCAAGCTCAAGTCGGACACCTCGACGATTCCTCAGAGGCGATCGCCCTTTCCAGTAGCGACCAAGCTAAGACGCTCCTCGGAGCAGGCTCCGCAACAACTCAAGGCGACCACCATTCTAACCTAGAAGCCGCAATCGAACTGCGGCAAGTAGTTTGGCCAAACCGCGGATTATTCAGCTTCGGAAACAGCAAAAGCGAAACCGCGACCCAAGCAGCGAACGCTTCCAGAGCCAGCCACGCTAACCGACTAGCTGGCCCAGCCGCAAGCTGGAGTCCGAGCTCTTCGGAGTCTCCCAAAGCTTCAACTCCGCCGCTAACTCTCCAAGGTAAAATCGCTCTCGTTTCCGGCTCGGCAGCTGGCATCGGACTAGCGACTGCCACCACGCTCGCCGAAGCAGGCGCTTGCGTCATCGGAGCGGATATCAATCCAGAGATCACGGATATAATGGAAGGTATCGGCGCTCTCGGAATAGCTATCAATCTCACCGACGAGCCCAAGGTTAAAGCCATGATCGAGCAGATCATTCGCACCTACGGCGGACTCGACATCGTCGTCTCCAACGCTGGCATCTTCACAGCAGGAGCCTATCTCGAAAACTTGGAGCAAAGCAATTGGGACCGCAGCTTCCAAGTCAATCTCACGAGTCACCAAGTCCTGCTCAAACACGCCATCCCTTTCGTCAAAAAAGGAATCGATCCCGCGATCATTCTTATGGGTTCGCGCAACGTAAACGCTCCAGGAGCCGGAGCTGCCAGCTATTCCTGCGCGAAAGCCGGGCTCACCCAACTCTGCCGCGTCGCGGCCTTGGAATTGGCTCCCGATGGCGTTCGAGTAAATATCATTCACCCAGACGCCGTATTCGACACCAAACTTTGGACCAAAGAAGCCCTCGAACGCTCAGCTGAGCGCTACGGAATCACCGTCGAACAATACAAGAAGCGCAATCTCATGAAAACTGAGATCACTTCCCGTAGCGTCGGCAACGTCGTAGTGGCCCTCGCCTCGAACGTCTTCGGAAAAACCACCGGCGCTCAGATTCCAGTCGACGGCGGCAACGATCGAATTATTTAATATTAAACAGATCACACCCTCTCGAAAATCGACTATCCTCGGCAATCGCGACCAACCCCAATTTAAAATATGAAAAAAATACTCAACGACCCCAATGACGCAGCAGCCGAACTCGTCGACGGCCTCGTCGACTACTACAACGGCAAAGTAACCAAAGTCGGTCCAGGTGCCATCGCTCTCACCGATATCGCATCCGACAAAGTAGCCCTCCTCGTAGGCGGCGGCACTGGTCATGAACCGATCTACCACGGTCTCATCGGCGAAGGCATGGCCGACGGCGCAGCATGCGGCGACATCTTCGCAGCCCCTCCCCCGAACATAATTCTCGAAGCTACTAGGGCCGTGAACAAAGGCAAAGGCGTCCTGTATCTTTACGGCAACTACGCGGGCGATGTCATGAACTTCAAGATCGCCGCTCAACTCGCTGCAGCTGAGGGCATCAAAGTCGAAACCGTTCTCATCTGGGACGACGTCGCTTCCGCACAGCCAAGCACAAAAGAAGATCGTCGCGGCATCGCTGGCCTTATCCCGATCGTCAAGATCGCCGGCGCAGCTGCCGACAAAGCGAAAGACCTCGACGAACTCGTCAGTCTCGTCACGAGTGCTCGCGACAACACACGCTCCGTTGGCGTAGCCCTCTCGCCTGGCTCAATCCCTGCCACCGGCAAACCAACTTTCGAACTCGATGATGATTCCATCGGAATTGGAATGGGCATCCATGGCGAACAGGGTGTCGGCATCGAAAAAATGATGCCTGCCGATGACCTCGCAGAAAAGTTGCTCAACCTAATTCTCGCCGACGACCTCATTCTCGAATCCGGTGACGACGTGCTTGTCCTCATCAACAGCCTAGGCTCCACCACAATGATGGAATGCCTCATCGTCTTGAAAAAAGTCAAAGCCCTACTCGTAGACAAGGGTATCAAAATTTACGACGTTATGCTAGGTCCGCTCGTCACCTGCCAAGAAATGGCTGGCCTCTCAATCAGTCTGACCAAGGTCGACGACACGCTTAAACCGCTCTGGGACGCACCTTGCTCCTCCCTCGGCTACACGAAACTTTAAGAATCAATTAACCGATGGTAGCGGCCGATCTCCGAGCGGCCGCTACCAATCAAAAGCTATATTATATGAGCAAAGAAACCTTAAGCCCCAACGAAGTCCGGGAAATGCTTATCGCCATTTCCGATAAGATCATCGAAAGCGAAGAACTGCTCTCCGAAGCCGATCGTCGCCTAGGCGATGGCGACCATGGCCTTGGAATGAAACGCGGGTTCACAGCGGCGAAAGCGGCACTTAAAGCCCTGGAACCCACAACCGTCGGCCAAGTATTCTCTACTACAGGCATGACCCTCATGGGCACCATGGGCGGGGCCTCCGGCGCAGTCATGGGCATCCTTTACCAAAACGGCGGTACTGCTCTAGGCGATGCCGATAGCCTCGACGCAAGCGGGCTCTCCACATTCATGACCGCCGCGCTGGAAGGAGTCACCAACCTCGGCGGAGCCAAACCAGGCGATAAGACAATGGTCGACGCGCTCGCAGGAGCACAAGAAGCCGCCGCAGCCAGCACAGGCCTTTCGCTACCCGACGCGATGAAAGCCGTCAGCGATGGAGCGACCGCAGGCATGGAAGCCACCAAAGCGATGATCGCGACGATGGGACGAGCCAAAACGCTCGGCGAAAAATCAATCGGTCACCCCGATCCCGGAGCAGTCTCCGTATCCATAATGTTCCAAACCGCTAGCGCCTACGTTGGCTAAAGTAATTTCCTAAACACCTAAATTCATAAAACCTAAAAACCTTCACCATAAAATGGCAGATCTAGACGATATCAGAGACGGCGACAACTTCGGGCTCAACACGCCCGCCGATACCAGTTCCTTTTACCTTAAAGGAATCAATAGCACAGACTGGGGTGTCAAAAACCGCATGTCCCGTATTTTCAATCGCAAGTCCGGGCGTACCGTTATGCTGGCCTTCGATCACGGTTTCCTCATGGGACCGACTTCGGGACTCGAGCGTATCGATCTTAACATCGCTCCTCTCGCCGAGCACGCTGACTGCCTCATGGGCACTCGCGGAATGATCCGCTCTTGTATCCCCGCTGAGAATACAAAGCCAATTTGTCTTCGCACGGATACAGGAACGACCATCCTCACAGAGATGAACCACAACGTTCTGATCGCCGAAGCCGAAGCGATTAGCATGAACGCATCATGCATGGCTGCAATGATCGCGGTTGGAGACGCCGATACAGAGGCCATTACAATCGCCAATATCAGCCGCTTGGTTGACATCGGACAAAAGTACAGCATTCCCGTAATGGGAGTAACCGCTGTAGGTAAGGATATGGCCCGCGACTCACGCTACTTCGGTCTAGCCGCTCGTGTTTGCGCCGAAAACGGTGCGAGCATCGTCAAGACCTACTACACGGAAGGCTTCGAAAACGTCGTAGCTGCAACGCCCGTTCCTGTCGTAATCGCTGGCGGTAAAAAACTTCCTGAACTTGAAGCGCTCGAGCTCGCTTACAACGCAATCCAGTGCGGCGCAGCCGGCGTAGACATGGGCCGTAACGTTTTCCAGTCTGACGCTCCTCTAGCGATGATCAAAGCAGTCAGCGGAGTCGTCCACGACAACCTCACGCCAAAAGAAGGCTTCGAGCTCTTCAACGATTTGAAGAACGCGTAGCTCAACCACTAGTCATCAAATTTTCAAAGGCCGGACCGAAAGGTCCGGCTTTTTTGCACTCAGTCATCACTCTTCGTCAGCCAAATCGTGGAAAACGATAATCGAAGGATTGCCGACTGCCGCGTATTGTCCGGTAAAATTTAAAGTCCCCGACTTCTTATCCACTCGGAAGATAGCTATATTGTCGGCTCGCTGATTACAGGAATACAGGAACGCGCCGGTCGGATCGAAATTGAAACTACGTGGATAGTTGCCACGCGTCCACTCGTCGCCAACCCAACTCAACTCGCCGGATTCTCCGACTGAAAATATTCCGATGCTATCGTGTAATCGGTTTCCAACATAAACAAATCGGCCATCGCCTGAGACCGAAATCCCTGAGCAGAAATTGCTCCCCTTATAACCAAGAGGCAGACTGGAAATCGTCTGACGCTCAGCCAACCTCCCTTTGTGCGAATCGTAATCAAACAAAACGATTGTCGATCCCTCCTCCTGCAAAGAATAAAGCCAGCGACCGTTTGGGTGAAAATGAAAATGCCGCGGACCATCTCCGGGCGGCAATGAAACCGCTGCCGGATTGTTAGGCGTCAACTGCCCTTTCCGTTCGTCGAACTTCCAAACGTAGATTTTATCTAATCCCAGATCAACGTGCAGGACGAATTTTCCAGACGGATCCGACTCGATCATATGAGCATGTATCTGGTCGTGACCGCTGAAGGCGAAACTTCCTGGAGGAGCGTTCGTCGCCCGCGTCGGCCCAACCTTTCCGGAATCCTTTTCAATATCCGAAGCCTCTCCCAGGCTTCCATCCTCTAAAATCGGCAGCACCGCCACCGATCCGCCAAAGTAATTCGCCACCAACACAAATCGCCCCGAAGGATGAACGCTCAAATGAGCCGGTCCCTTGCCGCCAGAGTTCACAGTGTTCAGCAGCTTCAAACTTCCATCAACCAGATCGACTGAAAAAGCGCTCACCGAACCCGCTTCGTCGTCGCCAATCCTCTCAGTCTCATTCGCCGAATACAGACGCGTCCTTGTAGCGTTGAAAGCCAAGGCGCTCGGGCTCGTCCCCATCTCATGCAGTCCGCTCGGCGTCATCGCTCCCGTAAGCCTATCCACTTGAAACAAATGAATCCCGCGCCCGTTTCCAGGAGGCAAATCCACTTGAGTATCCCGCATGTTTTGCAGCGGCGACGTATAGGTGCCGACATAGGCCATTAGCGGTCTCTTAGCAGCCTCCGATTGGGCATCGAGCCCAGACGCTACGATCAATGAAAAAATCGCCGCGAATACGGCCAGCTTGTTTGAAAACGAAACGTTCGTGTGTCTCAAGACAGTCATAACAGAAGCGGGGCTACCAAACGAAGGATAAACGAGAAACCAAAATACTCCGCAACCGAAAGGTAGGCAAGCGGCTAAATTCCCACACCCCAAACACAACCGTTTTCGATAGACTCAATACGAAGGAGAACCTAGGTATTGAATCGGTCACCGAACACATCTTCCCCTAAACAGAGATTTTTACATTCACCTCGATAAGGAATCCTTCTCCCACCCGCCAAAAAACAAACGACCACTTACTCTTTGAACAACATGCATAGCAAAAATCTTATTCTAGCCGCCCTCGCTTTTGCCTTCACCCTTACCGGCTTAGCCGCGGACAAGAAACCGAACGTCTTGTTCATCATGTCCGATGACCTCAACACGGCCTTGAGCGGATTCGGGCATCCTCAGTGCAAGACTCCCGAACTGGACAAGCTCGCCGCCGAAGGAGTCCGCTTCGAGAACATGCATTGCCAATACCCAGTTTGCGGTTCCTCTCGTGCATCCCTAATGGCAGGCCTTTATCCCTACACCACAGGGACGATGGGCAATTCCGGAACCCTCAGAGGCAGCATGCCGGATGTAGTCACCATGTCCCAACTCTTCCGCCAAAACGGCTACCGGGTCGGACGCGTCAGCAAAATCTATCACATGGGTATCCCCCCAGAAATCATCGCTGGCACCGCCGAGAGGGACGATCCTCATTCATGGGACGAAACCGTGAACATCAAAGCGGGCGAACATAATGTTCCTGGCTTAAAAACCAACTGGTCGCCCAAAGATAAGTCATCCCAAAAATTCCTTGGGGTAGAAGCCACAGGCGGCGATCTCGAACACGCCGACGGCATGGCCGCTAGCCACGCCATCGATTTCTTGAAACGCAACCAAGACAGACCTTTCTTTTTGGCCTGCGGTTTCGTGCGACCGCATGTTCCGCTCGTCGCCCCTACCAAATACTTCGATCGCTACGACCGGGACGCCATGATTGCTCCCGTAGTGCCTGCCGACGATCTTGATGACGTTCCGGAGATCATTCGCGGCTACAAGAATAACGAAACAACCTATGGCGTCACCCCCGAACTACACAAGGGTTTGCTCGAAGCCTACTACGCCAGCGTCTCCTACATGGACGCTCAAGTCGGTCGCTTACTGGACTGCCTGGACGACCTCGGACTCAAAGAAAACACCATAGTCATATTCACCAGCGATCACGGCTACATGCTCGGCGAGCACCATAAATACCAGAAACAACACCTCTTCGAAGAAGCGACCCGGGTCCCTTTCATCATCAGTGTTCCTTGGCTAAAAGACCAACACGGAGAAGCGACTCAACAAATCACCGAGCTCGTCGACCTCTACCCCAGCATGGCCGAACTCGCCGGCCTCAAAGCGCCCGATATCCTTCAAGGCGAAAGCCTCGTTCCACTGCTCAAAAATCCCAAAACAAAAGCGTGGAAGAAAGACCTCGCCTTCACGATCAGCCGCAATGGTGGAGAATCTATTCGCACACACAATTGGCGCTTTACTCAATGGGGATTCGGGTCGTCTGGCATGGAGCTCTTCGACCTCAAGAACGACCCAGGAGAATTCAACAACCTCGCAAACAATCCCAAATACGCAAAGCAGCTAAACAAGCTCAAAAAGCAACTCGAAGTAAAACGAGTCGAAGCTGGCTACACCGAAGCGAAACGAAAATCGAAACGCTGGTAAGCACATTTAGGCGTAATGCGCTGCCCGCATTTTAGTCTTCACGGAATAAAGCGAAGTAGTCGCCGTCATGAAAAGTGTCTTTCCGTCCGATCCGCCGAAACTTAAATTCGCGCAGCCTTCGGGAAGAAGCACCATCCCAAGGCGTTTTCCGTTGGGATCGAATACATGCACGCCATTCACTCCCTCAACTCCATGCCCCGCGCTCGCCCAAAGATTTCCATCTACATCCACTTGCTGACCATCGGGTCCTGCAACCAACCCATCGACATGCACATTCGCAAACGTACGACGGTTTTCCAAACGACGACTGTCGACCACGTCAAAAACGTATAGCGATTTAGGCTCAGACTTTCCCGTATCAGCAATATACATACGTTTATAGTCTTCCGAAAAGCAAAGTCCGTTAGGCTTTCCCAAAGAATAGTCCACGCGCTCGACCTTGCCATCGACCGGATCAATCCGATAGGTCGCTTCTTTAAGCTCTAGCGTGCCACGGTTTCCATAACCCGGATCCGTAAACCAAATCCCTCCATCCGGATGAACAACGACATCGTTAGGAGAATTCATAGGTAGACCTTGCCATTGATCCACCAATACCGTCGCTTTGCCTTGAGCATCGTAACGGGCAACACGGCGACCTACTTGCTCGCAACAAATCATACGATGCTCGGCATCGTAACACGTTCCATTGGTTTGCCGCGACGGTTCCCTGAATACGGAAACAGACGCGCTCTTCTCATTCCAACTCCATTGACGATCATTAGGGACGTCGCTCCAGATCAGACGTTTTTCAATATTATCCCAACTCGGGCCCTCCGACCACCTACAACCCGAATGCAATCGACTTATCGGAGCTCCCTTTTGAACGAGTCTATCGAAACGCGGATCGAAACTAACGAAACGAGTCCCCGAATCCTTAAGCTTCCCTATCGCAAATTTTTCTTTCGCAGGAGTAGCTGCCTTGGCAAAACGCGATACGGAAACGACCGCCATCGCCTTCAAAAACCATCGACGCGATTGCTCGCCACTTACAAAACGATTCGCATCCTTCATATCCATTCAATTCAAAGAGTCTTCTCCGATTACACAACTTCGTAGTCTATCGACTTCGCCCATTGCTCATAATCTCGAGGGCTTTTTTCTCGAGCTTAAGAGCCACCTCGGAAAACTCCCGAATACGGTCCGTCTTTTCTCCAATATCTTCCTTCAAATTGAAAAGCTGCCAAGGACGATCGAAACGCTTGCCAGACGGTTTTTCGCGACCACCGGAACCATTGCCCAATACAAGTTTCCAATCACCTTCGCGAATAGCGAACATCGCTCCGCCTGAATGATGGATAACAGGAGCCCGTTTAAACGCTTTCTCTTTACCTAGAAACAGCGGAGAGAAATCGAAGCTATCCTGAGCTCCTTCGACAGCACCCGGCATCTTGCCGCCGGCAACCGAAACTGCTGTCGCGAAAAAGTCCGTGTGAGTAATCGTCCTTTCGCTCGAGCTTCCCGCTTCAACCTTGCCCGGCCATCGCACAAGAAAAGGCACGCGATGCCCTGCTTCCCAAACATCGGCCTTCGTACCGCGTAGAACGCCATTCGCCGTATGATTGCCTTCATAGTACCCTTGAACCGAAGAATCCTTCACATGGTCGACTTGATCCGGGTCTGCGTAACGGTACATATAAGAGCCATTGTCGCTCGTATAAATAACCAGCGTATCGTCAGTAATTCCCATTTCATCTATCGTATCCAGAATTCGCCCCACAGTCTCATCTACTTGAATCACGAAATCGCCATAGGGACCAAGACCGCTCCGACCTTCGAAGCGCGAATGCGGCCAAGCGGGTTTATGCGGAGCGCTCAGGGGAAAATAGAGAAAGAACGGATCATCGCGCTTCGCTTGTTTTCGAATGTAACGCGCAGCTTCGTCAGTCATGCGATCCAAGCAGTCGACGATCGAGAAATCAGAGCCTAGCTCACCTTCGCGAAGGAAGGCAGGAAAACTCTGCTTCGGTTGGATCCGATCCGGTTCTCCGGTAATCTCGTGTCCCTCGACGTAAACGTATGGAGGAAAATCTAGCGATGCCGGAATCACGAAAGAATGATCGAAGCCTACATCGATTGGCGAATAATCTAAAGTCTTCGTCCAATCCCATTCGCCATCCGTCTTCTGAAAGCCAAGTCCCAGGTGCCACTTTCCAACAACTCCCGTCGCATAGCCCACTTTCTTCAAAGCTGAAGCGACTGTCTCGCGATCCGTTTCGATAAGCGGCGCTCCATAGCCATTGAGGACTCCACGAACCATTGAGCTGCGCCAACAATAACGTCCCGTCAAAACACCGTAACGCGTAGGCGTACAAACAGCAGACGGCGAGTGGGCATCGGTGAAGGTCATACCTTCGTGAGCCAATCGGTTCAAATTCGGCGTAGGAATCGTCGACCTAGGATTCAAAGCCTGCACATCGCCCGAACCCATATCATCAGCCATGATGAAAATAATGTTCGGCTGGGAAGCCACAGAGATTCCCGTAAACGCTAAACCGCAAAAAAGCAGAAATATTTTGGATAGATTATTCATGGGGAGTTTTGTTTTAAATGAACAGGATGCACTCGTTCCTCGTTTATATGATGACTCTACGAGTCTGCATGATGAGATTCGGGATTGCGACCTAAGCTTTCATCATGTTGGCGTAGCCATCATATAGTGAGGCACGAACGTACCCTGCTAATTCACTGATTTAAAGTTCGCGAATATAGACGTTTCTCCAACGAACTTCGAAGGGCCCTTTATCAGCGGCGATCTTGTGAACTTGAAAACCAATAGAACCGGAAATGAAGTTTCGATTGAACTTCGTCATATTCTCGTCGGCCACTTGCTTCCCATTGATGAACGTTTTCACCTTGGCGCCGTTTGCCACGATACGAAACTTATTCCACTTTCCGTTCTTCATATGACTATGGGAATTCACTTTAGAATCCTTAGAGCCAGGTTCCTTAGAAATCCATCCTGTATCCATTCCTTCACCATAAACCCAACCGGACTGGCCCGGACTAGACTCGATTTCGACCTGCGGACCATAGTAGCGATTATGTCCCCAATCGCGGCCGTGAGAACGAATCTGAACGCCACTATTCAGTCCGTTGTCAACCTTCACTTCGAAGCTCAATTCGAAATTCGAAAAATGATCGCGTGTAACTAAAAAGGTGTTCTCGCTCCCCGGCGAAGTCCGCCCAACAATCGCTCCATTTTCCACATTATAGTTCGCAGAACCATTACGGGTTTCGAAACCGGTCAAATCCTTACCATTGAAGAGGGCCTTCCAGCCATCACCCTTGGGAGCTTCCGCAGAAGCGGAAGCGAATACAGTCGATAGCGCAACTAGCGCCAGAAGTGTTTTCGCGTTTTTCATAATTCTAATATCGTTATTTAAATTTAACAGGATACGTTCGTACCTCACTATATGATAGCTACGCCAACATGATGAAAGTTTAGAGCTGTAACCTCAATCACCATTCCAGCTTCTCATCCCCCGGCTCCAATTCACCAGCAGGGCGAACACCACTGCCCTTCATTTTCTTCAATTTGTCTCCCAGTTCCTTGCGATACATATCCGCTACTTTCGAAAGTTCGTTGTGGATTTCCGGATACTGACCAATGACATTCGTCGCCTCGCCCGGATCATTCAATCGATCGTACAAGGCAAGTTCGGCCATATTCGAATCGTACTTCACTGGCAATCCACCCGTACCGCCTGGACGCCCATTCAGCGACCCATACTTATGCGGAAACACCAGCTTCCATCGATCGCTACGGATCGCTTGCAATTCCCCGTGATGAAAATGCGGGAAGTATGCATGCGGCGAACGAGCATTCTCTTCTCCGAATATCAAGGAACTAATGTCTTTCCCATCGATAGCGTGGGCAGGCAAATCCGCGTCGATCAATTTCGCGATCGTCGGCAGGACATCAATGGTCGATGCCAACTCGTCGCAATTCGTATTGGCAGGAACCTTCCCAGGCCACCAGAAAAGCGTCGGCACACGCACACCCCCATCGAAGGAAGTCTGCTTTGATCCCCGGAAAGGTCCTGGAGAACCCGCGTGATCTCCATAGCCAATCCAAGGTCCATTATCACTCGTGAATATAACTAAGGTGTCTTCAGCCAATCCTTGCTCGCGAAGCGTTTCAACTACTGTGCCAATCGAAGCATCAAGCTCCATCACGACATCGCCCCAGAGTCCCGCTCCACTTTTTCCCTTGAACGCATCACTTGCGTAAATCGGAACGTGAACCATTGAATACGGCAAATAGAGGAAAAACGGATTTTTCGCATTACGTTCTATGAAACCAACCGCTCTCTCCGTCGCCCATTGCGTCAGGTTCTCCTGGTCCTTGCCTGTAACGTTTGCATCGACGACAGTCGCATTCTCTACCAACGGCAGATCCGGATACACTTCTCTACGTTTTGGATCGTCATCCGGCAGACCATCGTAACGCGGATGCCATGGCCACATATCATTGGAATACGGCAGGCCGTGATACTCGTCGAATCCTTGATTGGTTGGTAAAAACTTCGGGTGATGCCCCAAATGCCATTTTCCGTATATGGCTGTCGCGTATCCTTTTTGCTTACACAACTCCGCAATCGTCATTTCGTTCGGATTTAGACCAAATTTTGCTTTAGGGCTGTAGGCGCCATTCACGTCGACTCGCACATGAAAAGCTCCCGTCATCAGCGCTGACCGTGAGGCCGAGCAGACCGGAGCGCTCACCATAAAATCGGTAAACCGTCGCCCCTCCACTGCCAACTGGTCGAGATTCGGAGTCGGATAGTCGCGAGCCCCGAACGGTCCAATATCCGCATAACCCATATCATCGATGAAGATGAGGACAACATTGGGAGGACGTTCCTCAGCCGATGCTCCCAGGGCAAACGCAATACAGGCAACAAAAAAAGCGGTTCTATAGAGGAGACTGGGGGGGGTCATTGTATGAGGATCATAGAACGAAGAGATGAGATTCATTCGAGGTACTAAAAAAATCAGCTACAGAGAGCACAAATAATGGTTCTTCAATTACAAAAAGATCACTCTTCCTATTACTCTGTGTCATCTGTAGTTTAGGAATATTGAAATATTCCCTCAATGTAGCGGTCAATCTCCGAGAGGCAATATTCATTTACCAAATAGCAAATGGCCGCTCTGAGATCGGCTGCGACCTTATCTAATTAACGTTTTTAAGAATCCACCCGGTGGAACATCAGCAATCGTACTTCCATCACTTGATCGCCGGGAACATCGAGCGCTTTCAACTCTAATTTCGCTCGACCTTTTTCCAAATGGATCACGCCTAGATCTAGGGATTTAAAATCCTTCACAAACGATTCGCCGCCTCTAGTCGACCGATCGTCTTCGGCACCGCGCATTTCGGATTCGTTCGCAACGGTCACTTTACCCGACAAACGAGCGCTCCCATGCGACAACTCGAACGTCGCGCCGAGATCCTTCTCTGGACAGGCATAGTAAACATCCACCTGGTAATCGCCGGTCGCCAAAACCTCAGCATCCCAGAAAATTCGATCTTCCTTGCTCGTCCAATTCGTAAAGAAGGAACAGTTCGGAGCCCGACCCGATCGCTCGACTCCACCAGTATACAATCCATCCCGAGCTGGAATTTGCGTGAATCCGTAATCCGGGTGACCGATCGAGAATGCCCGGTCGTCCGGGGTGGCAACTAAAGAAGCGACATCTTTATCGAAGGCTCGCTGGGCTTTAAGCAATCGCTTGGAAACATCCGGAAACTTATCGGTCACGTCCACTCGCTGACCATGATCATTGATCATGTCGTAGAGTTTTCCATTCTGATCAAGGCGAAAGTCTTGACTACGAACACTGGTCTTCCCCTTGAAATGATTCACGTACAAACGGTCCTTCCACTTAGCATTCTTTTTGAGCATAAGCGGCTTCAAACTCACCCCATCCAAAGGTAGTGTATCGTATTTCTTAATACCCGCTAAGTCCGTCAATGTCGGCAATAAATCGATCGAGCCCGAAATCTGCTCAACCTTTCGACCTCCCTCGATTTTACCCGGCCAGTGAATAAAGAACGGCGAGCGAACGCCGCCTTCGTCAACGCTTCCCTTCTTGCCTTTCATATCTCCATTCCAACGATAGCCATTCGGACCATTGTCGCTGAAGTAGATAACTATTGTATTGTCCGCTAGCCCGAGCTCATCGAGCTTATCGGTCACCCGCCCGACATTCCAGTCGATATTCTCGCACATCGCCAGAGCTGCCCGCGAATGCTGAAGGTTTTCCTTATCCTCTCGTCGAGCTCGCATCCCAAGATCGTTATTTTCGAATTTCTTCCAGAAACGATCAGGCACCTGCATCGGCGAATGCGGTGTATTCAAAGGCAAATACACAAAAAACGGTTCATCCTTGTGATCCTCCATGTACTGCATCGCGCGATTGGTAAAGTCGTCTATAATAAACCCTTCTCCCTTCGTAATCTCGCCGTTATGTTCCAGCATAGGGCTGTAGTAGTTGCCCCAGTGCCCCGAACAGAATCCATAGTATTCGTCAAATCCACGCGCATTCGGGTGATACGGCGGCTGCATGCCATTGTGCCATTTCCCAAAGGCAGCAGTCTTGTACCCATTGTCGCGAAAAATCTCCGCAACGGTCGTCTCGTCCAAATCCAAGCGCTCTTCGCCTCGACTCGCTGAACGCACGCCACCACGCGGATTATAACGCCCCGTCAAAAACTCCGAGCGCGTTGGCGAACAAATCGGACAAACGTAGAAATTCGAAAACCCAACGCCTTGCTGCGCCAATCGATCGATATTCGGCGTATCCAAATTCGTATTTCCATTAATACTCAAATCACCCCACCCCTGATCATCCGTCAGAATGATAACGACATTCGGCTTATCCGCGGCCCGAACGAGTAGGCCCACGAAAATAAACAAGACAACTACAATATACTTCATATTAATACCAATTTAATTTTCCCACGAAGGACACAGAGAAACACGAAGATTCGAAATACAATTCTCTGTTTGCTTCTCCCTTCGTGTTGCTCCGTGTCCTTCGTGGGCGATCACCAATCAACCCGAGTCAGCATGATC
The DNA here is from genome assembly GCA_018700525.1 of Opitutales bacterium. GTDB lineage: Bacteria > Verrucomicrobiota > Verrucomicrobiia > Opitutales > Opitutaceae > Pelagisphaera. Next base: position 28,852 of record JABITN010000137.1, on the reverse strand, counting down.
AGGCGAAATTCCATCACTTGCGATCCCGCCATGTCCAAAGCTTTCAAGGTCAACTCGCCCTTGCCTTTCTTCAAATCGATCACTCCAAGATTCATCGTCTTGAAATCCTTTACGTAAGACTCCATGCGCGGGTCTCGATCATTCTCCCCGCCACGAAGAGGAGGATCATGCGCTTCAGTGATCTTTCCATTCAACTTAGCATCGTTGAAACTCAGTTCTATCGTCGAACCCACGTCAGCTTTCGGACACGCGTACTCAATTTCTACTTGATACTTTCCGCTAGCACCCACTTCCGACGTCCACGTGATAACATCCTCCTCGTTTACCCAGTTCAGAAAATACGAGCAGTTTGGAAATTTGTTGGAGCGTTGAATCGCACCATGGGCCGTCCCATCCCGTGCAGGTATCTGCGTGTATTTATAATCCGGATGGGCGATAACAAACGGTCGATTATCTTCTCCGTATCCTCTCATCGCATTTTTCTCAAAACGATCGATCGCCGCTTGCAGCCTTTTCGCGACATCCGGCTTATCTTGAGCAATGTTTTTTCGCTGACCTGGGTCCTTAGCGATGTCGAATAGACCGCCGTTCGTCCCGAGACGATAACGCTGATTGCGAGCACTGATTTTGTCCTTCCAATTATTAATGATTACACGGTTCTTCCACTCAGGGTCATCCTCAAGCAACAAAGGTTTGAGACTGCGTCCATCGAGGCGCTTTTCGTTGACCGTTTCGATACCGACCAAATCCGCAAGAGTCGGATGCAAATCGAGCCCAGAACCAATTTGCTCGATGATCTTACCCTCCTCGAATTTACCCGGCCAACGCATATGCATCGCCGTACGAACACCGCCCTCGTCAGTCGACCCCTTGCGACCTTTCATGTCACCGTTCCAACGCGTGCCATTGGGACCATTATCATGAAAATAAACGACAATCGTATTATCGGCGATTCCGAGTTCATCCAACTTCGCCAGCACGCGACCGACATTCCAATCAATATTCTCGCACATCGCCAGAGCCGATAGAACGTGACTCATCCGCTCCTTATTCGGCTCGCGATTACGCATCGAGATCTCCTTGTCCTTAAAGCGGTCCCAAAACTCGTCGGGAACCTGCATCGGCGAGTGCGGCGTATTATAGGGCAGATAAGCGAAAAACGGCTGGTCCTTATTCTCCTCCATGAAATCCATCGCCTTGTTCGTTAGGTCATCGATGATGAATCCCTCGCCCTGCACGATCTTGCCATTGCGTTCGAGAGGCGGTGAGAAATAGTCGCCCCAATGCCCCGAGGCGAATCCGTAGTATTCATCAAACCCACGACCATTCGGGTGATAAGGATACTGCATCCCATTGTGCCACTTGCCGAAGGCGCCCGTCGCATAACCAGCCGCCTTGAAGCTATCGGCAATCGTCACTTCGTCGAGATCCATTCGCTCCCCACCCGCCGACGTACTATATACGCCACTACGAGCATGATAGCGTCCCGTTAGGAATTCCGCGCGAGTGGGAGAGCATACCGCGCACACGTAAAATCGGTCGAAGCGAATCCCCTCCTCTGCCAGCGAATCGATATGCGGCGTACTCAGATTCGAATTGCCATTAATACTCACATCTCCCCAACCTTGGTCATCCGTAAGAATGACGACCACATTGGGACGATCAGCTGAAAACGCAGTCCATCCAAGAGCCAAATACAGAAATAATGCAGTAACTGTTTTCATAATATCGTGGTCATTTATTAACAGGATACGTCCTGCTTCGCTGGACGACATGATGGATCGCAAGCGAGGACCGAGCACATCCTGTTCATAGCAAATTCATATTTGTTCATCCGTGTAATCCGTGCTTAAAAACCTCAAGGCAATTCCACCTCATACTGAGCTTTCAATCGTTTCAACTCCGTTTTCATCTTCGCTATTGTCCCCAAATAGCTACGATCGTTAATCCGATTTTCCAATTCGTAAGGATCGATCTCACGATCGAAAAACTCCCACTCTCCTATTTCGTAGAAATGGATGAGTTTGAAACGGCCATCGTAGACGCCTTCATGTTTAGCCACTTGGTGCGTAGGGTCTTCCGATTCGTAGAAGTGATAGTAGAGGCTCTTCCGCCAATCCGCTGGCTTTTCGCCGTTTAACACAGGAGTCAAGTCGACACCCTGCATAGTATCGGGCGTCTTAGCCCCGCCGATCGACAAAAACGTCGGCGCCATATCGATATTCTGAACCAAAGCGTTCACCTGCGTTCCCGGATTGATTCTACCCGGCCAACGCACCAAAAGCGGCGTGGAAAACGACTGGTGGTACATGAAGCGCTTATCGTACCAGCCATGCTCTCCGAGATAGAAGCTCTGATCGCTGCTGTAGCAAACGATCGTATTTTCCGCCAAGCCTGACTCTTCGAGATAATCAAGGATGCGTCCGACGTTTTCGTCGTTGGCCTTCACGCAACGCAGGTAGTCATGAATATAACGCTGATACTTCTCGCGCTTGAGGTCGTCGCCTTCGAGCTTACCTGACGCCAGGTGACGGTTCTCGTAGGCCAAAGAATCAATCGCCTGCTTATGCTGCTCTGGCCCCAAGCGATCGTAGTGAGCGGAATCAGGATCACCCTTCAAATGGAAGCCTTCGCGCATCGTCTTGAAAATCGTCATATTCGCCTTTCCCGCAGCGACGCGTCCTTCGTGGTCGTCATAAAACGTCGGCGGAGTTGGAATTTCCACGTCCTTTAGAAAATCCAAATTACGAATCGCCGGCGACCAAGGGCCGTGCGGCGACTTAAATTGGCACATCACCATCACCGGCTTCCCATTGCCTGCGTTCGCTTTGAGAAAATCCATCGTCATTTTCGCCACCGTATCGGGCGAGTAGCCTTCGATGCGCTCTTCCTTCTCTCCTTTGGCTGTCTTAACGCGATAGTCCTGACTGAAGTAGCGCCCTTGCCCCTTCATAATCTTCCAGTCTTCAAACCCCTCCGGGGCGACCTTTAGATGCCACTTCCCATAAAGCGCCGTCGCATACCCACTATCGCGCAAGATACCCGGAAAAGTAGGATTCGAGAAATCCATCGGCATTCCGTTATTGGGAACATTGTTCTTGTGACTATGCAGCCCCGTCATGATGCACGCCCGTGCCGGTCCGCATATCGCGTTCGCGACATAGCTATTGCGAAAAATTGCCCCTTCCTTGGCCAGACGATCGATATTCGGCGTGGGAGCGATCTCCCGAAAGCGCTCGTCATAAGCGCTGATCGCCTGAGACGCATGATCATCCGCGTATATCCAAATAATATTAGGACGCGACTGCTTATTGGGAACCAGCGAGGCGTTTCCGGCGGACAGCGCCAGCATCGCGAAAATGATAACGAAACGAGAAATCATAAAGAGGTAAGAGAATAATTTGAAGCATCAAGGAATGAACCCTGTGAGGAATGGAAGACTATGACCGTCGCATCGCGAGGCGCAACTCGTTCCGATTCTAATTTCGGAGCCACCCAAAAGTTTGGACAAAGAACCGATGGGAAGGAGCACGGTACCTCCCAGCCCATTCTGTGGGTCGTCTCGCTGAAGCGACATTTTCTCCTCTATTGACCGCTCACCGACCAATCCTAATGTTATTCCTTAGCTAGGACAGCCCCATAATTACTAACGGACGAACCTGCCCTGTTCCCGCTCAGTGCATCGGCGCCAACCTGACGCCTAAGACAGTTATTTTTCCACGAAAAGGCCCAAAAGATTCGCTTGCATGGCCTTCGTTATAACTTCGGGAGGGAATTAGCTCAACTTAGGGCTATAAAATTGTTTAAAAGATAATCCTGATTTGTAGCGAAAGTAGCAGAGTACGAGTTTTGTGCCTTTTTGTGGCAAAAAATTCATTCGAGATTCCTTAGGTTGACGCCGATGTGCACAGCGGGAGAAGGATCTAGCGACGGCCTGTATCGGCGTAGCGAAGCGAAGACGGAAGGAGCGATGTTAAAAAAGCTTATTCGCTTGAAAGTTAATTGGAGCATCGCTCGTACCTCGCTAGATTCGCTTTGCGGACAGGATCGCTCCCTTGTCACGGCAAGTTCGTCTGAAGAAGGAGGTTGAAATTATCGCTTCAACGGGGAGGCAACCAAAGATAATCAACCATCTTACCAAACTCGAAACAGTTAGCCGCGAAGCGGATACCTATTGGACTGGCACAGCGAGGACACAAGGACGACGAAGGAGGCCGTTGTTCAAACAAACCTCAACCGAATCGTTTTAAACAACGCTCACTTCGCTCGTTTGTTGCTCCTACCGTCGCAAATAGGTGTCTCCCGCGAGCGGGAGCCAATAGGTTTGATTGTCTACTTCCCGCTGACCAGCCGTCTTTGCGTAACTGGATACCAGTCTTCGATACGTTCCTTCAATCTGGCAGCCACTTGCCGATACTGATCCGCCAGGTTTCGCGTTTCGTGAGGATCGCTTACGATATCGAAGAGTTGAATCGGATCCTTGCGCGGATGCACCACCTTGTAGCGATTCACTTCGCCGTCGTATGTTAGAATCAACTTCCAGCGGTCTTGGATACACCAAAGATACATGAGTCCTGCCTCGGGATCGTCTAGATCCGGAATATCGTGAGCGTAGCAATCTCCGAAGATCGTATCGCGCCTTATAGAAAGCCCAGACTGAACGCTCGACCACAAATCCAATCCCGGCAAACCGTCCGGAACGTCAATTCCCGCAGCGCTTAGAACCGTGGGAAAGGTATCGATACTGCTAACCAAATCGCCACGAATATCCGGTTCAATTACGCCTGGCCATGAAAACATGATCGGAGTCCGAATCCCTCCATCGTATACGCTCTGCTTGGACTTCGGAGCGAACGATGTGAACCAGCCCTCCGGCACATCCGTATCGGCCGATTTCTGTATCCAGCCGTTGTCGCAAACGTAATAGATGATGGTATTTTCACGCAGCCCCTGCTCTTCCAAATGCCCTATCAGTTCGCCGCAAGTTTCATCGAACCATTCGCACATGGCATAGTATTTCGCGACCGCAGGATCGAGACCCATTTTCTCGTAATAGCTCAACAGCCGTTGAGGTGGATTGTGCGGCGTATGGGGCAAGAACGGGGCGTACCACAGGTAAAATGGTTTTTCTTGATCCCCCGCTTCTTGAATGAAGTCGTAGATCGGCTCAAGCCCATCCCGTCCAATGACAAGGCCCTTGTCACCATGGCGCGTCCGGCCTCCCGGCTGCCCTTCGGTCATACCATGCGTGAAGCCACCACGGGTGTGGTTGCCCTCCCACCATTTGCCGCTCTGGTGCGTCAAGTAGCCGTTGCTGACTAGGATCTCGGGTAAAGTATCGAATCGATCGATGTTCGTGATCAGCTCCTTGGCCAACCCTATGGCCTCCGGAGAACCCCGCGCTGCTAGCCGAGGCGTCGGATCATTGCCCGTGACTCCATGATCCTTCGCGTAGTGGCCTGTCGCCAGGCTCATCAGCGATGGACGGCACAGCGGAGTCGGCACGTAACCTCTCGGGTAGAGAACGCTCTCTTCCGCCAATCGATCCAAATGCGGCGTACGAATCACGTCGTGCCCCATAAACCCGTAATCGGTCCAAGTTTGATCGTCCGACAGAATTAGGACGATATTGGGCTTACTGTCGCTTCCCCACAAGAGAGAAATCGAACAAACAACTAAGACGCATAACAGCGATTTAAATTTCATATTCATACTTTAATCAGAAGTGTTCAGGTATCGATCTCAATTTTTCAATATAAGATCATCCCTCATTCATACTAAATAATTTTAAAACACGTAATCACTCCAAAAACCATAATTACACGGTATTCCAAGCAAAGGGCCGAGGTTCCCTACCTCGGCCCTACACTACTCTAACTACACAAACTATTCTTCAAACTACAGATCGAAGCCCCAGCTCAAAAACCAGCGGCGTCCCAACGCGAATGTTTCCGTACGGTCGTAATATACACCGTCTAGAGCATTCTGGACATTGATTCGAAACGTATGGTTCCTGCCTGCGATTTCCGTATTGTATCCAGCGAATACATTCGCGGTGGAATATCCCTTTTGGAAAGCCCATTCTCTACGAACAATTGAGAACTGCTGAATAGGTCCTTCACGATACAGCCAGTTGCCGCCGACAAAGAACCCTGTATCCGCAAAGGTATGTCTACCTGTGATCGAAACAGCATTCTTCGCAGATTGGTCGAGCCGCAATCCCTCCGCGCCAGGGATGAGGGAATCTACAATTTTCGCGTCATTGTGGGCATAGCTCAAAACAATCTGCGTCTCGGAAGTAGGCGTGTAGTAGATCTGCGCTTCATAGCCGGTACTATTCTCCAAACCGGAAAGGAAAGCGATAGGCTCGTCGTCGGGAGGAGAAGGTAGCGGATTACTCTGAAGAATATTCGTACGATCAATATCGAAATAGGCGACCGAACCGGATAGCTTGCCCTCAATCAAGTCGAATTTAAACCCAACATCGATCCCTTCCCCTTGCGAGGGTTCGAAAATCAATACCAAAGGAGGGTCAACTCTAGTGTCCACCCGTTGCCCATTGGGAACGAATGACTCGCTATAGAGCGAATATAAATTCAATCCGTCAGCAACTTCGTACGTGAATCCAGCCTGAATGGACGTATTGGTTATCTTTGACAAATTGTTTTGCTCTATTGAATCGCGCCGAATGCCTGCCAGCACGTTCAATTTACCATCCATCGCCTTGATTTGATCCATGATAAAGAAGCTCTCGTTCGCTACGAATCCAGGTGTACCTAGGTTGGCGGTCGCCCCTCCAACTCCGTTAGCTTTAAATTGTATAGCCAAATCCTGGGCCTGTTGACGGGTCACGTTCATTTGAGCCGTTCCGTCAGAGTTTTTCCCTGCATCCGTCAACACATTGTAAGGAGTTACCGGATACCCTCCGGGAGCTCCCGGCACTGCTTCCATCATAGCCGCTCTCAATGCCCCGGAACCGCCATTCATGCGGTAAGTCTGCCCAAAGCTGTCGGAATCGTCCTTTTGCACCCCAAGGAGAAAGGTATGTGACGTCTCGCCGATATCGAAGTTCGCATTGAAATCTATATAAATATTTGCGTTATCGTTTTCATTAATTTCAACGTTGCTGATCCCTGTGAAAACATCTTCCGCATTTGTACAGCAACCGACGAGATTGAACATGTCGGTGAATCTGGTGGTATCGCTAACGGTCGCCCTCAGGAACATATTGTCGCTGAACGTCTGCGTTAGATCGATTGACCAAGCATCCCCTTCGGTCGAGGTGTAGTCCTTATCGGTTAGAGGACTGTAGTCTTGGGAAACGGGTTGCCATCGATCATTTGGCGCGATGCCATTACCGACAAATGGATTCCGAGGGCGAATATATGCGTGATGGCGCTCCTGACGGCTGTATTCAATATCGATTTTAGTCTTCTCGGTTGGGAGAAAAGTGAATGCTGGAGTGAAAAATCGTTGGTTGTGCCACCCTCCCGCACGTTGGTGATCGCCTTGATCGTACGACCCGGTGAAACGGAAAAGGACTTTTCCTTCGTCGTCCAACGGTCCGCCCGTATCCCACTCAACACGCTGATTGGATTCGGAACCGATTCTGAAATTCATGCTGGTATGCTTAACACTGAGTGGTTTCTTCGTAATAATATTCACAAGTCCCCCCGGATCCGAGAGTCCGTAGAGGACAGCCGCAGGGCCTTTGACGATCTCAATTCGGTCGATCATCGACGAATCCGTGAATCCTTTATAAGGAATGCGGTTGCGCAGATTGAGCGAAGAACGGAATCCACGAATCGTAAAGTTCTCGTTGAAATTCCTCTCGTTTCTCGACCGCCTTGTAACCGTCGCGTCCATGACCACGGCATCCTCGACCCTCTCGTAGGAGAAATCTTCCATCAACTGCTCCGTGATGACCGTTATCGGAACGGGGATGTCTTTGATCACCATATTGACGCGCGTACCACTAATCGAGTTGGTCGCGGTATATCCGTTGGTTTCGCCTTGGACGGAAAAAGGATCCAAAGTGTAGGTTTCCGAGTTGGAACCGTCTTGAGCGGACAAAGACCCAATTCCCGCAACAGCCGCGAAAAGAAGGACAGATTTGAATTGGCTAAAACGCCATGTAAGGTTGTGCATATTGTGTCAGTTTATAGGGTTAACTAAGACGCCTTGGCGCATCGAGAGGGTGATAATAATTACACAACGATTCCGCTTGCTCTAGCAGTTTTCTATTGGACAAGTTGAAAATGGGATTCTTGATGGTTAAGCAATTTTATTCAATAAAGTAGAACGAGGGCAAAAACGCTTAACGCCCGAGCGTACGATTTCCCTACCCAAACAATTCTCCTAATCAATATGACAACGATTCGTCAAATCGCAGAAAAGGCGGGAGTCTCGAAATCCACAGTATCGCTAGCGCTGAAACGCGACTCGCGTTGCTCTGCCAAGACTATCGAAACAATCGAAAAGGTTGCGAAGGAAATGGGCTACCGCCCAAACCCCCTCGTCAAAGCGAACATGGCCAACATGCGAATGGGCACGCATCGCAAGAATATTCAATCGATTTTGGCATATTTCTACGACACCTCAAGAGGGTCGCCCTACGAACTCGAAAGCTTCAAGGGAGCAAGCAAACGGGCGGACGAACTGGGATTTGCTTTGGAAGCGTTTTCTTATAACGAGCCTGGTCTTAGCCCCAAGCGTCTGCTTCAGATATTACGGAGTCGAAACGTGCAAGGCATCCTCATTGGAGAAACGCCGCTTCCCATAGAGCTCATCGAGTTCAATTGGGATGAGTTCGCAGTAGCGACCATCGGCTATACGTTGCAAAACCCGCAGGTGGATCGAATCGGCTATGATCACGTTGAAAACATGAACCATCTTTACGACGACCTGCACCGAAGAGGGTATCAGCGCGTCGGACTCGCAGTACGGTCTGATTTCGATAATCGGATAACCCATTCGCCGATCGCTACCTATCTAAGATTTCAGTTCGAACAGTCTTTGAGCGAACCGCTTCAATTGTATGTCGAAGGCAAAAACTGGAAACGGGCATCCTTCCTAAAATGGTTTCGAGCCAACAAGCCCGACTGCATAGTGACCGTGGGAAACGAAATCGGGAAGTGGCTCACGCACGCAAAAATCCGGATACCGGAAGACGTGGGTGTCTTCTCGATCTGGGGCAACCTAAGAGAGGAGGAGCTTTCCTTCAGCCACTTTAAAGTAAGCATAGAACAACTCGCCAGAACCACCATCGATGTCATTTCAGACCAATTGAATTCGAATTCCCGAGGCATACCCCAACAACGGCGCAGCATTCTCATCTCCGGAGAAATCGCTCATCTGGATAGCCTGCGGTCCATTGCAAAATGAGCCAGGCATCCACGGAATTCAACCTGTCCAGCAACTACTTGCTAGCAACTCCAGTCGTTTGGCGCGACTGTTCTATCCTAATCTGCCGCGATCACTGATTCCTCGGCTTATCTGAATGAAGTAATGGTATCCCAAGAAAAAAAGCCCAACGTCGTTTTCGTATTCGCCGATCAATTTCGTCGCCAAGCAATAGGCTTCGGAGGCGAAACCAACATCCAAACACCGCACTTAGATCGTCTCGCGAGCGAGAGTATCGATTTCGTCAATGCGATATCTGGAACGCCGGTCTGCTGCCCCGCTAGAGCATCGCTCTTAACCGGCCAATATCCTCACCACCACGGAGTCATCATCAATGACGTCCCCATGAACCCTAAGGCGGAAACGATGGGTAAACTCTTCTCGAAGGCTGGATACCAAACCGGTTACATCGGAAAATGGCATGTGAACGCCAACGGTCGAAGTGCACCCATACCCGTGGATCGACAACATGGATTTCAGTACTGGAAAGTATTGGAGTGTACTCATGATTACAATACATCTCATTACTACGAGGGAGCGGATACTGAATTAAAGACTTGGGACGGCTACGATGCGATCGCCCAGACCGAAGATGCGATCGGCTTCATAAAATCCCGTGGCAAGGATAAACCCTTCCTACTGACGCTCTCCTGGGGCCCTCCGCACGACCCCTACGAAACCGCGCCGCAACGTTATTTGGATCGGGTCGACGAAAGCGCCATAGAGCTGCGCGGCAATGTGCCCGCTGATAAGGCCGCCGAGGCCCGGTCGCTGCTCAAGGGATATTACGCTCATATTCTCGCGCTCGACGATTGCCTCGATTCGCTGATGAAAGCGCTCGAAGAAGAAGGACTCGCCGAGGACACGATATTCGCCTTCTGGTCCGACCACGGAGATATGCTGTTGTCGCACGAGGAGCTCTTTAAGCAACGTCCCTGGGAAGAATCCATTCGGGTTCCGCTCCTGTTGCGTTATCCAAGGCGCTTCGGTCCAAAAGGGACGCGACCTCCTGCATTTATCAATACGCCCGACATTCTGCCTACGCTCTTAGGGCTATGCGATATCGGGATCCCCGAAAGCATCGACGGGAGCGACTACTCGAGTTATCTTTCCGACTACGTCGAGGCATTCCAATCTCCAAACGGAGAGCCCATCAAGGTTGATCCGCCAGCGACTTCGGCCCTGCTCGCCTGCCAATCCCCCTTTGGTCAATTTACTAGAGAAGTCGGAGGACGAGAATACCGGGGCATCCGCACCAACCGCTACACCTATGTCCGCGACTTGAATGGTCCTTGGCTCTTGTACGACAACGACTCCGACCCTTACCAACTGAACAACCTCATCAAGGAGGAATCCAATCTCGAATTGATCCAAGAACTGGATACCGATCTCTCCAAGAAACTCATCCAACACGATGACGCCTTGGTCCCAGGCATAGCATTACTCGAAAAGTTCGGCTACGCCGACGATGTAGATGAAACCGGAACGATGCCATTCTTCGACGAATGGAATCCGGCATAACTTGGATACGTATGAATTTGACTGATACCCCTGCAAACACCCAAGAGCGCGTCACGCTCATGCAAAAATTCGCTTATGGATTCGGCGCGGCCGCGGACATGATTGGATTTCACGCACCTGCCGCTTTGATCATGCCGATCTACACATTGGCCCTAGGGGTCAGTCCGGCCCTGGTCGGACTCGCGATCGGTATCACTCGGGTTTGGGACGCATTCCTGGATCCAGTTATGGGCTCCGTCTCCGACAAGACGCGGTCGCGGTTCGGAAGACGGCGACCCTATATATTTTCAGGAGCGATACTGGGAGGCATCACATTCGCACTTATGTGGCAGATTCCGGTCGGATTGAGCCCGACCGCCTACTTCACTTTTCTAACGGTCTCCCTAATCTTATTCTATACGGCATTTACCCTATTCACGGTTCCTTATCACGCCATTGGGTATGAAATGACGTCTGACTATCATGAGCGCACCGGCGTCATGTCCTATCGCATGTTCTTCAACATGATTGGAAACATCTGTGCCGGATGGTTATTGGCCGGAACGCAGCTCGAGTGGTTCGACAGCACCTTGCAAGGAGCTCGCTTCATCGGCCCCCTCACGGGACTCGTATTCATTCTTTTTGGACTAGCGCCTGTATTCTTTATTAAAGAACGAAAAGAGGTGCAAAGCTCAGCAGCTAAAAAGCAGTTTCCGATCTTCCAATCGCTTTTTGCTACCCTAAAAGACAAATCCTTTCGACTATTGATAGGGCTTACCGTGCTGATGTTATCCGGATGGACCTTCGCCACATCCATAATCGTATTCATCAACGTTTCGTATGTATTTCCTGGAGACCTAAAAGCGTCATCGATATTGCTCGGCAGCATGGGAATGGCCCAAACCGCAATTGTTGTATTTGCCCTGGTGGCGGCAACGCGCATTTCAAAGAAACTAGGGAAAAAAGCCATATTGAAATTCTCGTTTTCCATCCAATTCCTCCACGTCCTAGCAGCCTGGTTTCTAATCACTCCCAACAATCCCTATCTCCAAATCGGCGCCTACATGATAGGTGCAGTCGCCAACATGACGTTCTTCCTGATGTTGCACTCCATGACCAGTGACATTTGCGATCAGGACGAATGGGAGAACGGCACGCGGCGCGAAGGAATGTACGGAGCCGTCATAACCTGGATGCAGAAACTCTGCGTTTCCATCGCCGTCGCCTTAGTCGGCGTGGTCCTCGTGGCAGTGGGATTCGATCAAGCCGAAGGCGCCATCCAAAGCGCCCAAACCGGGCTTTCACTACGCCTCATTTACTGTGGAATTTTTCTGACCATAGGAATCGTTGGACTCACCCTATTGCCCCACTACACCCTAACGGAAAAACGAGTACTCGAAATCCAATCCGACCTAGCCAAACGACGGGAAACCTCGAGCGAGGATTAAGAACGATCAGTGACGGGTAACGCATTTCCCAATACGGCGCTCCCTTCCGCAACCCGAATGGGTGCATTAACGAACTAGCTATTCTCGACGCAGCGCTGGGTCACTAAGAAATCAGAGAGCTATTTGAGCACAGGCGGGAAAACCAATAACCGATCACAAGGCCCTTTGGCGCTGTCATTAAACAGCTTGCAGACGAAAGGCGCTGCAGAACTGCCAGAGAGTAGGATCAAAGCTCTTTGAAGGAACAGCATAAAAACGCGAGAGAGCAGCACGAGAGGATGAGGCAACCAATCCACGGAATTTCTAACTTGATAGCACGACGTAACGGAGTGTAGAGAGCGAAGCAAATCAACCTATCACCATCCCCCGAATCAAATCGGAACCATTGATGTTCCTACCAACAATCGTTTTGGTTCAGTATCCCTACTCTCTTCCTTCTTCGCGACCCTTTCCTCATACTCTTTTTCAAGCCTGACTTTCGTGAATACGCATCGCTCAAGCGGTACCTTTTCCATAGAACCAACTTTCACTCATAACGTTCTTAATTCCTGTGCTCTATCGATTACTGCTTTCCCTGCCGTATCTGGCATTTATGACTGCCCGTACGAAACCGTCGAAATACGTATCCGTTTAAGTGGAGGCATAGAAATTTCAGAAGGCGTCTACTGGTCGATGGAAACAGACGATACGCCAATAGGATTTAGCCTGGCTATTCCCGATGTGAATACTCAGGAAAAATCACCAGACAATAGTTTGCATCATGAAACCTGGTGGGCAGGGAAATTGACCAGCAGTGATCCCATTACCCGAAAGAAGTTATGGGGATTGCTGGTGATGACTTCGAAGGAGAAGGGATAGGGTCGCGAGTAAAGCCGCAATATTGCCAAGCAAAACCCAGCCGTGGATGATTCACTGTCCAACCTCCTGTGAGTTCTGTTTCGCTTTTTGATTGGAACGCTTCCTGAAAAGTGATGCATTCACCCTCGCTTCCAAGGTGTGTATTTATTATTATGAAGAAACAATTAATTCTGTGTCTTTTTGCCTTCTTAATTGCGCTCCTCGGAGCACAGGGATCACCCAATGTTCTATTCATCTCGATTGATGACCTGAACGACTGGCCGGCGGTTTTCAAAGGGCACCCGCAGGCAAAGACGCCCAACATCGACCGTCTGGCCGAACGCGGTACCTTGTTCGCCGATGCTCATTGTCAGTTTCCGCTCTGCGGTCCTTCGCGGGCCAGCTTAATGTCGGGCATGCACACCACCTCCCTTGAGTTCTACACCCACATGAAGGACGAAGAACTGCAGAAACGGGCCCATGAGAAAGGCACGCTTTTGATGCACGAGTACTTCTCGAAGCATGGCTATAAGACGATGGCAGTGGGCAAGATCTGTCACGAGCATGTCCCGGAAGGCAGCGTGGATATCAGCGGTGGCAGAGAACCGTTTGGGCCGAAACCAAAACCTGGATTCAAATGGAAAAGCGACATAACGAGCACGGACTGGGGAGCCTGGCCGGAGAGGGATGAAGACACGCCCGACTTCCGATCGGCTCAGTGGGCGGTAGAACGCTTAAACGAAAAACATGACAAGCCATTCTTATTAATGGCGGGATTTCTGCGTCCGCACGTTCCGTGGTTTGTGCCGCAAAAGTGGTTTGACAAACAAGTCGATACTAAGTCGCTGACCCTGCCGCCTTACAAACCTGATGATTGGGACGATATTCCACCGTTTGCTCCCAGCGTTGCACAAGAACCGCAATATCCAACAACCGAGTGGGCTATTGAAAATAAGGAGTGGGAGAATATCGTTCAAGCTTACCTGGCTTGCGTTTCCTTTGTAGATGCGCAGGTGGGTAAGGTGCTCGACGCTCTCGAATCGTCGGAGTACGCCGATAATACCATCGTCTATCTTTGGACGGACCATGGTTACCATCTAGGAGAGAAGGGACTCTTTAAGAAAGTGACGCTTTGGGATCGGTCTACCCACGTGCCGATGATGATTGCAGGACCCGGATTGCCGCAAGGGCAGGTCTGCGATAGAGTGGTGAGCTTGATTGATATGTATCCAACATTATTGGACCTATGCGATTTGCCGACGAATCCCAAAAATGAAGGTCGCAGTCTGACACCTTTGTTGGAGCGCCCAAATGATGCATGGAACCACCACTCGCTCACCACCTTGTTTCGTTACAATCATTCAGTAACGACGGAACAGTATCGGTATATCCGATACGAAGATGGAAGCGAAGAACTCTATGATCGCCAAGCAGACCCGAACGAATGGACCAACCTTGCGAGCAAGAAGTCGCTGAAGGGCGTTAAACAACGCTTGGCAAAACACCTGCCCAATTGAGTCAAAGCTCTGGGTCTATTAATCATTCCAGCGCATCGCGTCTGGTTATTGGAATATTCAATATTCTTTAATCTCCAATTCCGTTTCCGTCATGATACGTGACGCCCGACAGGAGTGTTTCATGACGACCCGACAGGTGATCGAACGATTCGAGCGCCATCAACGCCTTCTTGAACATGACCAAACCAACTCCTGTACTTGCCCATTCCTAGAAAAGAAATCCTTTTTCTTTCAGATAATCGTCCATCACGCGCAAAAGAGCCGCATAGTGATCGAGATCGAAAATGAACCAGCCATGCCGGCCACCTTCGAAAGTAAACAATTGGCAATCGTTGCCCGCTGCTTTGGACAACTCCACAAACCGGTCGGCGCCCGCGTAGGGCGTTACCGTGTCTCCTGTGCTATGGCAGATCAGCATCGGCGGCAGATCCCCCTTCACATGATGCAGCGGAGACAGCTCCCGCCAGCGTTCGCCGACCTTCCCCTGTCCGTATCCCTCCGAGGAGGTGTCGACCACGGGATTCAGCGGAATCAACAGATCCGGCACACAGGAAATGGAAAGATCATCCGTTGCTTCGTCGACATCGGAGCCGCTCTCGAAAACGGCCGTTCCCAGGGCTACATGACCACCCGCCGAACCACCGGTAACCGCAATCCGGGTCGGGTCGATTCCCAGCGTCGATGCATGCGCTCGCAGCCATCGCATTGCCGAACGACCGTCCTTCACGCAATCGAAGACGGTAACTCCCTCCTTCGTATTCATGAGGCGGTATTGCAGGCTAATCGCGAGCATCCCCTTCTTCGCGTAATGATCGGCGATGGTGTAATACACTCGCGGCTCTCCGCTAGTCCAACCACCGCCGTGAATGATAAGAATACACGGTCGACGATCTATTGCGGAGTCATGCCCCTTCGGTTCGAAGACATGGAGTTCGAGATCGCGTCTCCCTCCCACCGACTTGTAGGCGATTTTTCGCGACGGTTCAAGAGTCGCCGCCAGCGGCTCAAGAACTCGAACGAGCCGTTCCTGTGATTGAGCAGAAACATCACGGCGATCCGACGCAGATACACTAAACGCGCAGAGAAAAAACAGCGCTGAACAAAGAGTGATCGGTATACTTTGATTCATGGTTTTTTTGGATGTTTTATTCCCCAATGGCCTTTCCGACAGGCATCCAGGGGAGCGATTAGAAAAGAAAACAATAAGAGTATCCCACAGGGAAAAGGTCAATTGCCAAGGTCTCTAACGAGTATTTCTGTTTTCTAAGAAGTTTCCCTACTTGGTCAAATCAACTTCACGAACGAAGGTACCCGTTAATCCACTTAAATCACAATAAGCATCCCATTCGATCCGAAAAAAACCAAGCCAGGGAACGAGCGACAGATTAATAGGTTAACTCAAACGTTTGATAAACCACGGATTTAAAGAGCCTAATTGCTGCACGGTTCTCTTTATCTCGGTAAGGGTGGTTAAAATCTGAAATACAGATTGAACCATTGGAATCCCACAGCAATTCCTACCACAGATTACACAGATCTAATGAAAAGAGCTACTTGATCCAATAAAGCATCCCCGGGGCAAGCCCCGAGGTATTTCAAAGGTCGCGACCGATCTCCGAGCGGTCATTATTTTTGAAGTAGCTGAACGACTGCGTCGTTCAGTGACCGCTACAAAATCCAGCAACGAAGCCCTTCGACAGGCTCAAGATTTGCGACAAGCTGCGAGGTATTTACCCGGAGGGAATAACAGATTTCCCTTCAACCCCCGCAACCTAATCATCTGTATATATCTGTATAATCTGCAGTTAAAAAATAGCATTTTTATATAATGCGTTGCGGTTCACCCCTTTCTCTGCCTTGGCCCAGGTAGAGGAAGCAGCAGAGGCCTTATCATATATATGGATCACGGAAACGAATAAGGTTCATCTCATTATTGGGAAACGGCCCCGCTTTTTCGACCGTTGGTAGCAGACTCGCTCGCTTCGAGTTCTCGGGCTTTGTCCTTAGCATAAAAAAATTTGTTACCTGTCAACGTGCTGTAAAGAGGAATCAAGACATCGGCGACCCCAGGGTCGCGTGCAAAAAATATACTCATGGGAGGCTGCTATCGATGTATTTGGCGTTGATCTCTGCAAGGGCAGGATTTTTCTAAGAAATCAAATATGTCGTCACAATTAAAAAAAGGCTTCAGTTAGGGGTGTGGGGATTCTATTACTTCCAAACTCAGCTCTCACAGTCGTTATGATTAGCCTCTACTATGGTTTATTATCCTATGTTCTGGATTTGCCTTCTCGTCTCCAATTCGATTTTATCCTTTATAAATAACAGCGCCTCAAAAACCTTAACACGACAGTTCGTCTTCTTGCTCCCACTATCCTCAATACCCCAGACAACCGATGGCTTCATCTAGTTGCTCAACGATTAAGCGCTTCTGGTTTCCGATATTTGCATGCTTGCTACCTAGGGTGGCTCAGGCAGCTGAAGTTGAAGCATCTGCAAGTCAAACCCACGCCAGAGGCCTGCTAGCGATCGACTGGATCATTATCGCGGTCTACGCCCTCTCGACGCTCTTCCTGGGCTGGTGGTTCGCGCGAAAACAGAAAGACACCAGCGAATATTTTGTTGGCTCTGGAAACATGAATCCCTTGCTGATCGGTGTTTCCTTGTTTGCTACGCTATTGAGCACTATTTCGTATATGGGCGTCCCTGGTGAAACGATCGGAAAAGGACCGATCAACATGACCAATCTGCTCTCCTATCCCTTCGTTTTCCTGGTGGTCGGTTTCGTGCTGCTGCCGGTTTATATGAAAGTGAAAGTCACCAGCGCTTATGAATTGCTTGAAAAAAAACTCGGCCTCAGCATTCGCCTCCTGGGTGCCTCGCTCTTTATTGTTCTTCGCTTGTTTTGGATGACGCTGCTTGTTTATCTTACGGCCAAGGCGCTTGCTATTATGATCGGGGTGGATGAAAAACACATTCCTTGGATCGTCGTTATAACCGCCGCGTTTGCTATAACCTACACGTCTTTAGGAGGTCTCCGTGCAGTGGTTATCACTGACCTCATGCAGACCATTCTGCTTTACGGCGGCTCCTTGCTAGTCATAGGGACCATCACTGTGAAGATGGGTGGATTCGGCTGGTTTCCTACCGAGTGGCAGACGGGTACCTGGGATACACAACCTATTTTCAGCCTCGATCCATCCACGCGGATCACCGTTGTCGGATCTATCCTTTCCGTGTTTGTCTGGCATTGCGCAACTGCAGGTGGCGATCAGGTGTCTATCCAACGATTCATGGCGACCAAAGATGCAAAGACTGCACGTAAGGCGATCGGTATGCAGCTCTGTGTCGCCGCCATCGTGACAATTACTCTTGCCATTACAGGATTTGCCCTGCTCGGCTATTTCCAGGCGGATCCTCAGCTCCTCCCCAAGGGAATGACGCTTAACGAAAACGCCGACAAGATCTTCCCCCACTTTATCGCCTTCCACCTTCCGCCCGTTGTCTCCGGTCTGGTGCTGGCCGGACTTTTCGCAGCCTCTATGTCCAGCGTCGATTCCGGCGTCAATTCCATCACCGCCGTCGTGATGACCGACTTCCTTGACCGCTTCGGCATAAGGCCCGAGACCAAAAGAAAACACGTCTTTTTTGCGAGAGGCTTGGCTATCGGCATCGGTGTAGTTGTTGTTTTGGCTAGCGCTTTGATGGAACACGTGCCCGGCAACATAACCGCCGTCACCACCAAAACGGTGAACCTTCTTACCGTTCCCATCTTCATCCTGTTTTTCTTCGCACTATTCGTTCCGTTTGCCAACGCAGCCGGCGTCTGGATAGGAGTAACTTGCAGCACTATTACCGCCGTTCTGGTCGCATTCTCCGGCCCCATATTCGGAATGAATGAACAGGGACTGGATCCTGTCAGTTTCCAGTGGATATCCCCCGCCGCGCTGCTCGTCGGCATCAGCTTGGGTTTTCTAGCCTGCAAGGCATTTTCAACTAAACCAACGGATCCCAGATCCCATGAAAATCCTCCTGCCGTTTAAAACTATTTTTGGAAAGAATGGATTTAACACTGGTTCTGGAGCGAGACGTCAGCCGTGGCTTAGATAAAAAAATCAAGGAGGGTCTTTGCCTTTGTTTTCCGAATGAAAAAGATGGGTCGAGGCCTCCGGACTCGGTTACGCGTTTCCCGTAAACGAACACCACTCTACTTCAACCAAAAATTACTTGGTCGCCACTAAAGAAACATTGTCGTTCGTCGGCAAACGATCCGTGATACGGGATTCGAATATGCGTAATCCTGCATTCTCCAAAATCACCTTTAGAGTCTTTGGAGTAAAATAGTTAACATGGTCCGGATACCTGAACCCACACCAACGACCCTTCCGAAACTTACGATTCCAACTATCAAAGTTCGGGACTCGGATTACAACAAAACCGCCCGGCTTTAAAACCTTATGGACTGAATTCAACACATCTAGAGGAGAACTCTCATGCTCCAAATAAGATCGGAGAATCACTAAATCAATCGAGTCCGATTCAAGGGCCTCTATTCCAACATTTGCTGCCGCTTGCACGCAATGACCCCCAAACTCACGCATTCCATCATCAGCTACCTTTGCCAGACCCAGAGAAATCTCCACACCAATTGGAATCGCATCGATATCATGCCGCTCCTTCAGTAACCTAACACACTTGATCCCCTGCTCCCCGCCGCCGCACCCAACATCCAAAACACGCGCTTGCCCATTCGTAATGGGAGAATCTTTTCCAGAAAGTACGCGAAGCACAGTATGCTCAACTCGAGCCAATTTTCGAAATCGCTTACGAAGCCTCTTCCCAAAATCACTAACGCCTGACAGAATGGGCTCACTCTCCTTACGACGCCTTTTTTCTTCCAAGTAGGTTCGTTCCCACGCAAAGTCCTCCTCTAATTCAGAATACTCAGGAGGATTCTCCAAAAACACCATTCCCGTGGATATGCATTGTACGATCTTCCACTTTCCTTTCGAGTAAGGAGTTTCAAATACATCAGTATCTTCTCCGGTCAGGGGATTCTTTCGGGTGCTACGTTGGTATTCCATTTTATGGAAAAACAAGCCTCTCAACCCTTGCAGTCAAACAGAATCACAAATCCTACCAATCCTCTTTCGCATAACCAAACGATACGAAATCATCTTCAAATATTTCGTATATCCGGTCGGCCAAAACGCTCGTAATCGGCGACTCCTTATCGATGGAGCTAGCATTGAAAGGAAAGCCCGCTCTTTGCAGGATCCAGTTTTCAGTCACTTCAGTATCTTTAAATAGTGGATACAGGGCTCTATCCAATCCCTTTTCCATTTGAAACGTTTGGGTGTAAGGAATATCCGAATAAAAAATCACGTCGCTTTGCCTTTCCCAGTGGTGGTTTCGTTTTCCATGAACGCCACTAGCGATAAACTCGACGAATGTCGAAAAAGCCACCAGCGTGTCTTTCTCGCCACCAGGCAGATTTCTTGCCTTTGCAAAGGCCCGAAGCTCCGCAAGCACTCCTTTTCGAATCGAACGCGGATAACCGCTTGCCGAATGGCTTTCGCTAGCGAAATGCCCATCATAGAACTTATCCCGCCAACCTGATACAAGTCGCTTGTAAGGGTTTCTGACAATGGAGTAAATCTTGTATCCATCGGGATTGCACAGGAAATCAAAGTAATCCGCTAGAGGAGCAATGGGCATTTTCCTAGCAGAATGAAGCAGACGATACCTACCATTCGATGCATCAGCTTGCGAATAGAATTCAGCAAAGGCATCGACAAGACACTTACGAATAAAGGTCGTACCCACCTTAGGATTGAGCACAAAAGCAACTTTTCTTTCTCTGTCTACGTAGTAGCGAAATAAACTGAAATGCTTGCGAAATACCAATGACAGGCAGGACGCTCCTTGCAGGCATGCCTGCCTATTAGCATCAAGAATAATTGAGGGATCGAGGGGAGGGATCGGAAAAGTGGACACTTAATGAAGAGACAGGTCAACCCGATACGTAATTTTATCCAACTATTGGAATTCGATCGATCGCGACTTTCTAAACCCTTAGTCCCCTAAAAGAAGAAGAGATTCGAGAAAACCCTAAGAGTTCTCGCGAACCTTCCCCCTGGATATCTACTTACTAAACCAAGGGTATTCGAAAACCAGACAAACGCGGTGCATAAAAACATCAGCTCTACAGTACAAATTGTTGTAAATAAAGTGCTTCGGCCGTTCCGAAGCTCCCTACATTAAATCCGAAATGTGGATTTCATGAATACCCTTCGTTTCCTAGAATTATTGAAATTCGTATCCACAACCCGATGGCTGATTAGCAACGACTACTCCTCGGAGAAACCGAAAAACAGATTCGCAACAAACGGGTCGGAATGATTCAGGCAAGCGTCGATCGCCCGTTTTCGATCCTCGGGCGACAATCTTCCAGACTGGATTTCGTGATACAATCCCAAGGCTTCTTCAACGCTTTGTGGATCGAGCGTTGGCTCGGCAACCACCACTTGCGGATTAAGCGAGAGAATCCAATCGTGCACCAAACGTACGCCTTCATCATCCAGTGTTTTCGGCCCAATCATCGGCATATGACCGCCTCCTTCCGTCGCAACACGATAGTAGAGAATCGACCGGTAAGGGTTTCCCGGATCGATTTGCGGCGCGCCTTCCAGACCGAAATAGCCTCGATTTGGTAGGTGACCAATCAATTCAAGCTGACTCGATGGAACAGCCACATTCATTTGAGCCGTAAGTCCCGAGCCTCCCGAAACCTTGTGACAATGCGAGCAATTCGAATGTATCCATGATCGAGCACGCGATTCAATCGGCTCGCTTTCATCACTCGGATCAACCAACGACTGGACGTTCGCCATGTCGACGAATACCTGGTCGATAATTCCCAGGTCTTTGAATCGCTGCAGCTGATCCTCTCGGTTCATCTGCCCAGGAAAAAAGGCCAACGGTCGGTTGAAATTGCTCCCGTGACAACGAATGCACTCATCGCGACTCGAAAAACGATAAGGCTCGCCCAATACGTCCGTATCCAATCCTTCTTTACCAACTAATTGCGCATCGCTTTGATCATCATTCCACTGATAGCTATAGCCTTTCCAATAGCCGTCAAAGTGGAGTATCTGCGTTTCAATCCGATAACCATCTTTGTGAATAGTCTTAGCCAAAACCATATTTTTCGGCTTCACGTAGTTCATGTGCGGAGAACCGCGGCGATCTTCCACGTTCGCTTCGATTCCAGATTCACTAGGCATAGCCACCCAGTAATTCGATTCGGCGCCATCCTGCCACATTGGCGTATTAATTTCGAACCCGTACACGCCGGGAGATGGCAATTGGCGCGCTACATCGCTAAAAACCCCCGTTTCACTAAGTAGTTTGGGAAAAGTATCCGAACGCCCCACATTCGGATTTTCCGCGAAACGTTGCAAAGAAGTATTCGGAACGAGCTCCAAGAAAAGAACATCGCCCGAAGCGTCCTGACCGAACGTAACAATGTCTTGCCGTGTTTCGGCGATCTCTCGAATGCCCGTAGCCTTTTGGCCATCCCAATCCAATGCCCAAACCTTTCCGGTCACGTAGTCCCCGTATACATACGAATTTTTAAGACCAGGCAACCGGTCGCTCATAGAGAAGTATCCTCCAGTGATGGATGCACCCTTAGAATGATCATAAGTAGCCGTTGGGGGCGATATTTCAGTAGGCCCGGTTTCTTGATACGAATTAGTAGGCAAAGGACCTTCCATGACGGACCAACCGTAATTCCCTCCTTTTTCAACTCGGTAAACCATTTCCCAAAGTTCCCAACCCACATCTCCAACCCAAAGCTCGCCCGTCTGCGGGTGAAACGTCAACTTCCACGGATTCCGAAAACCATAGGCCCAGATCTCAGGTCGTGCCCCTTCCACTTCCAAAAACGGATTGTCTTTCGGAATGCGATACGAAAGCCCAGGATCCCTACCATCAACATCGATTCGAAGAATCTTACTAGCGATTTGGCTCAGATCTTGACCCGATAGATTCGAATCCGGCGGCGACGGCGGAGCCAGATCGCCAATAGGTACATACAGAAACCCATCAGGCCCGAACTGAATATCACCCCCCGTATGACCCGCTGCTGGAAAGTTCATAAGCTCCTCTTGACTACCTGCTACCACTTGCCAGTTCCGATCCATTTCAAACCCGCTTAGTGCGAGACCGAATCCCGGGCTTCGCGTATTCAATGCATAGTAGAGATAGAATCTCCGATTACTCGCGAAATCGGGATGAAACGCCAAACCCAACAAGCGATTCAAATTCGGGATATGTCCCTTCATGTCGACGATCAATCGAGCCGCTTCGGGCTGCGATTCCAGATCGGCCGGAAGCTGCCATATCTTCCCGAAGCGTTCAGTCACAAACAACGACCCTGCCGATTCTAACAACGTAATATCCAGTGGCTGATTAAACGTAATATGCGGCCAAACCGTTTCAGCCACATACGGCGGCGGGGTTTCAGGAGCTCCTTTGATTCGCGACGTCGTCCAGCCTTCGCGCTCCTCTCCATTCACGGCGGTGAAAACAAACGAAAACAAGAGAACGAGGCACTTTAAATTCATAGCGAAAGCATATTCTCAAAATCAGCAACTGCCGACCGCCTCACCTACCATCGCTCGGAAATCCTGCTCTCATCTTCGACTGCAGTATCGTAGTAGTAATGCGAACAAGGAATGAAAATACGTTTTTCGACCTCTTCTCCTTCTAGATGCCGAATGAAAGACTGAACCGTTCCGACAGCCATTTTTCGCGGATACTGCTGCGGCGTATCGTATAGCTTCCGTTCAAACACTCCCTGCTTCCCGGCTGGCGAAGCATCGAATGCTACGATTGTAATTTGATCTGTCTTATTCGCTTTGGCTACTGCCGCGAAAGCTCCCAAACCTGAAGGATCGTTAATCGCGAAAATGCCCACTATATCCGGATGCGCCTGCAAGATATCAGTCGTCACTGCAAAGCCTTCATTTCGATTTCCTTTACCGTTTAACTCGGTGACGATTTCTAAATTACCCCCGTTTTTCGATAGGTGATCCTTGAAACCTTCTACTCGAAGAATACACGACGAAACCTCCGGCAATCCAACGATCGCAATCCGCCCTTTATTTCCTGTGGCTTTCATCATGCTCTCTCCTGCGAGCTGACCGCCCTGAAAGTTATCGCTTCCGATATGCGAAACGACCATTTCCCTAACCTCCGCATCATCAATCTGTATATCGAAAGTAAATACAGGAATGCCAGCCGCATGTGCCTTGCGAACTCCTTCCGCCGCTGCTTTCGAATCCGCCGGATTCAAAAAAATCGCATCATAGCCCTGCGCTACGAAATCAGCTAACTGAGCATTCTGAGCCGCCCCATCATTAGCGCCATCCAGGGCTACCAACTTGTATCCATGCTTTCCCGCTTCCTCCTCCATTACATTGGCGATCAGCTTGAAAAACGGATTCGTCAGAGACATACAGGTCATGCCGATCTTCCCCCGTTCTTCAACGCCGGAACGGGTTTTCGTCGAATCCGAGCAAGCGCTCATGAATAAGGTGACAAGGGATAACAAAAGGGGATGAATAGAACGAATGGACATAGTAAGGGAAAAAAGACGAAATTTCAGAAGTACGCAACTGCCGAAATCCTTTTCCGATGATACGGACAAATCGGCAACGAATCGAAACGCAGATGGCGAAGCAAATCCACCTCGCGCTGTGCCGTAGCTACGCCGAGGGTTCGGCGTGAGATCAGCAATAAGTCCAACTGTTTAGCCCTAAGTTACCCCCCATGCGTCCACCATATCACTAATCGATACAGGACGCTCTCGCCCTACCCGTTTACTCATTCAACAAATTCGCCCAATAGGTCCTAATTCCCCGCCAAAAACTGACGTATTCCTCCGCTTTGTCGCGCCTTATCCAAAAGTACCGCGATCACAATCACCCCTCCAAGAGTGAACATCTGCGTATAGCTTTGAATGCCAAGCAGGTTCATTCCATTCTGGATCACCGCTATTATAAACGCTCCAATCAGGGTACCCAATACCTTTCCCGATCCACCGGAAAGGCTGGTGCCTCCCACAACGACCGCAGCGATCACATAGAGCTCGTACATATTGGCCATGTTAGGAGCCGCCGCTCGCACCAGCGACGCTTGCAGGCACCCGCCTAGACCAGCCGCTAGGCCACTGACGGTGTAGACCAAGGCAACCACAGCTCCTACCGGAACGCCCGTAAGTCGAGCAGCTTCCGCGTTTCCTCCCACTGCGTAAATGT
Organism: Opitutales bacterium; assembly: GCA_018700525.1. Taxonomy (GTDB): domain Bacteria; phylum Verrucomicrobiota; class Verrucomicrobiia; order Opitutales; family Opitutaceae; genus Pelagisphaera. The sequence continues at coordinate 3,823 of JABITN010000137.1, read as the reverse complement.
AGCGACCATAGCGTGTTCGCGTCATAAATACATGAGCCGCTCCGTAGATCACCAGCAGCAATAAGACCGTATTCGGGATGCCCGCCAGACGTCCCTGAGCGAGCCATACGAATGAGTCCGGAACCTGATCAATGGAGAACCCACCCGTAGTCATGAAAGCCAGGCCACGAGCCATCATCATCACACCAAGCGTCACGATAAAGGCGGGCAGCTTGAATCGCGACACCAATCCCCCCGCCATCAAGCCAATCAGGCCGCAACTCAAAATCCCGGAAAGAAAGCCCAATGCGACCACCCATCCCGAAGCCTCCGGACCGCCCAGAATCTGCACTACCGAGGCGCTAATTACTGCCGATAGCGCAATGAGACTGCCTACAGACAAATCGATTCCAGCCGTGATAATTACTAACGTCATTCCAATCGCAATAATCGCGATAACCACAATGCGCTCCACGATTGCCAGCAGATTGGAAGCCTTGAGAAAATCCGGCCAGAGTCGCTCGCTCGGAGTTGCGATTCGAACGCCAGCGAATGCAGGATAATTTTGCCCTATCTGGTCCCAAACGAGCCATTTCGCAGCATCTCCGCCAGTAACGATCCCTCCCAAAAACGCTTCTTCCTCGATCAATTCATCTAAAACCAAACGCAGATCCCGCGGGCTTCCCACCAACAAACGCGTCCTTTCAAATCCCTTTTCCCTAGCTTCCGCATACACTGCTTCCGCTAGCGCAGCGGAATCCGTATTCACTGCCCCTACGACCAAAACCACTTGTTCCTTCGGTAGTTTATTTTCAATTACATTAATCAATTCAGCGACCGCCTGAAAACCATCTCCCGACTGCCGTTTCAATGTAAGTAGGCTGAACAATACGCAAAGCGCGAGAAGCGCCAGAACCATACCGTAATCGCCCAAGCGAATTTTCGTAATGCCAAAAATCTTCATATGCCCATTTACGTATCCAAAGCCATGCTCAATATCGCCTCCTGAGTGGTTCCCTGTCCGTTTTCAATCTCCCCTTGAATCCGCCCTTCCCGCATCACGAGAATCCGATCGCTCATTCCAATCACCTCAGAGAGCTCGCTGCTAATCAATAGGACTGACTTGCCCGCCGCCACTAGTTGATTGATCAGCAAATAGATTTCGTACTTGGCCCCCACATCAATTCCGCGCGTCGGTTCGTCGAAAATCAGAATATCCGCATTTCGCTGCAGCCACTTGGCCAACACGACTTTTTGCTGATTGCCGCCTGACAGATTCCCTACCTGCTGCGACACGCTCGACACCTTAATCTTTAGACTGTCCACGTAGGCCTCAAAAGCAGTTCGCTCCTTTCCCTGATCTAGCAATACGTTTCGAACGAAAACCTTCAAATTCGGGAGGCCGAAATTCTCCACAGCGGAATGAACGAGAATCAATCCTTGTTCTTTACGATCTTCGGTGAGCAAACAAATTCCTCTCTCGATCGCATATCTCGGATTCTCGAATTCCACCGCTTCGCCGTCTAGCGTAACGCTTCCTGTATCCGCTTTATCCGCTCCAAACAACAACCGAGCCAGCTCTGTTCTGCCCGAACCTACCAAACCGGCAATCCCGAGCACTTCCCCACCTCGTAAATCGAAGTTCGCGTTCTGAACGGCCTGACCTCGTGAAAGCCCTTTTACGCTGAGACGAACAGGACCTATCGTTGGGTTGCGTTTCGGAAACTCTTCATCCAACGACCTTCCTACCATCCATTCTATCAACTGTTTTTTGGATACGCCTGAAACATTCGTTTCCTCTGCGACCGTTTCACCATCGCGCAAAACCGTAATGCGATCGGCCAAAGAAAGCACCTCTTCCAATCGATGACTGATATATATGATAGCGATGCCTTTCCGCTTCAGATCTTCGATTATAGCAAGAAGCTTATCGACTTCTTGCTGACTCAAAGCAGCCGTCGGCTCGTCCATCACGATAATTCGAGCATCCGAAGCTAGCGCCCGCGCAATCTCGACCGTCTGCTGTTCAGCGACAGTCAGATCGCAACAGCGCCTATCGAGATCGATTTTCATACCCAAACTCTCGAACAAAATCCGAGCCTGCTCTTCTTCGCTTCGATAATCGATAAACCCGTACTGCGTCTTCTCCTTACCCAAGAACAGATTTTCACGAGAATTCAAATTAGGAGCCAAACTGAACTCCTGGTGAATAATAGCAATCCCCTCCGATTGCGAAATTGACGGCGAGCGTAGCGATACCTCTCTACCCGCAAGACGAATATCACCTGAATCCGGCAAATGCACACCGCCCAGGGCTTTGATTAAGGTACTCTTGCCTGCCCCATTTTCGCCAATCAACCCCAAGGCCTCTCCTGATCGCAATTCCAAGGACACGCCCTTCAATGCCTTTACTCCCGGAAAAGATTTCACGATATCCCTCATTTCAAGGATTGGAGTTTCGAAGTCAGCGGGGGAATCAATCATAGAGGGGAAAATCGATATCGCAAAAGGTATCGGTTATATTCCTTCTCGGAGCAAGCTCCGAGAACGCCCAACGATACAAAACGTAAAACAAGCCCAACGCGCTTCAGTTCACGAGTAGTCGCGAATCCCGAGATATCCGACATTTAAAGCCTCAATTAATTAAACAGAGTACACCACCACAACTCATGGCTACCTGATGATCTGCTGCGCATCTTCAAGCGAAATAGGCACAAGTAAATGCAGTGGATCTATCGCTACAAAATTTTCAAGCGATAACTTTTCGGCCACTTTTATGTATTCGTTTTTTCGTACACATGAAAGGAACTACATCCCCAATTCATCGAGACCCGTTCTTAAGCTCGCCTTTTCAAAAACCCCCTATAAACTTTATCTCACTATGCGTTCTACCCCATTTATTTCACTCCCACATATTCTGCTAATTGCTTCGATCTTGTTTTCTTCTTTTTGCGCTACGGCCTTTGCAAATGACGTTATTCCTGACGATGGAAAACTCCGCATCATCGTTTTCGGAGCCCATCCGGACGATGCGGAATTAGAAGCGGGAGGCACTGCCGCCCTATGGGCATCGATGGGGCATCACGTAAAGTTCGTATCCACTACAAATGGCGATATTGGCCACGCAGTTCAAGCGGGCGCCCAGCTCGCCAAACGACGCACTCAGGAGGTCGAAGAAGCTGACAAGATTCTCGGCGTAGAAGCTACGGAAGTATATGACCTCCACGACGGCGAAATAATGCCAACCCTAGAAAACCGCCGCTTAGTCACGAAATCCATTAGAGAATGGAAAGCGGACATCGTCATAGCCCATCGCCCAAACGACTACCATCCCGATCATCGCTACACAGGAATACTCGTCCAGGACGCCGCCTTCATGGTAATCGTAAAGTCCTTCCTTCCATCGGTACCGAACTTAACGAAGAACCCGGTATTTCTCTACACCGAAGATGGATTTCAAAAGCCCCATCCTATGGATCCGGAAATCGTCGTTAACATTGACGATGTCGTCGCTCAAAAGATCGACGCGCTTTGGAAACTTGAATCTCAAATCGAAAGCTACTGGGCCACGCGCGATTTCGAAAGCGTCATTCCAGTTCCCCAGGAAGGGCCCGAACGAGCAAAGCGGAAAGCTCAATTAGCAGAAAGCATGAAACGCCGCTATGCTAACATCGCCAATCGATTTCGCCCTAGGCTAATAGAGCTCTACGGCAAAGAGAAAGGCTCCGCGGTTAAATACGCCGAAGCGTTCGAACTCTGCGAATACGGCAGACGACCTCATGCCAAAGAACTCTTAGAGTTATTTCCATTTTTTGGTTCCGAGTAACGCATCCTTGAAGCTCTT
>JABITN010000168.1 GCA_018700525.1 Opitutales bacterium | reverse complement strand
TAAGAAGGCAGCTCCTAAGAAGGCGGCTAAGAAGGCAGCTCCTAAGAAGGCGGCCAAGAAGGCAGCTCCTAAGAAGGCAGCTCCTAAGAAGGCGGCCAAGAAGGCAGCTCCTAAGAAGGCGGCTAAGAAGGCAGCTAAGAAGGCAGCGCCTAAGAAAGCAGCTAAAAAGGCAGCAAAGAAGAAGAAATAGGCATCTGATTTTTTCTTAAATCCTTTCAAAGCCGAGACGAATCGTCTCGGCTTTTTTTGTGTTGAGATTGAGTTCGAAGCATTGGAGTTTAACGTTTCGAGTTTGTAGTTCTCTTATCTTATTTATAATTATGGCTCTCTTCTTAGGTATTGATAGCGGCACCCAGAGTGTAAAAGCGGTTGTTTACGATTTGGAATCAAATCGTGTTCTGGCGGATGGTCGCGCGCCTCATTGTTTGATCGAGGGTCTCCCAGCCGGACATATGGAGCAGTATCCAGGGCAATGGACCGAAGCGATGGATACGGCTATTTTAGAAGCGGTAAGCCAAATCGATCGCGTAGCGATTAAAGGAATTGGAGTGAGCGGTCAGCAGCATGGGTTTGTTCCCTTGGGTGAAGGCGGGAAAGTCATACGTGCCGCAAAACTTTGGTGCGATACCAGTACGACGGAAGAGTGCACTTTGATTACGGAAGCATTGGGAGGCGAGAAAGCGGCGATCGCGAAAATCGGAAATCGAATTCTTCCAGGTTTTACAGCTCCAAAAATTCTCTGGTTGAAACGGAATGAACCTGAGAACTTTTCCAAAATGAGGCATATCCTGCTGCCGCATGATTACCTTAATTATTATTTAACCGGCGAGGCGTTCATGGAGTACGGCGACGCTTCGGGAACTGCTTTAATGGATGTTTGTTCGCGTACTTGGAGTAGCGAAGTGGTTGCAGCGATAGATCCGACAATCGCCGATTACCTTCCCTCTTTGTCCTCTAGCGATCAGGTATGCGGTACTTTGCGCCCTGAAGTTGCTCGAAAGTATGGATTGTCCGAAAGTGTTTTAGTGAGCGCTGGTGGCGGTGACAATATGATGGGAGCTATTGGGACTGGCAATGTGGCGAATGGGGTGGCAACTGCGAGTTTCGGAACGAGTGGGACAATATACGCGTACAACGACACACCCGTGGTAGATCCTCGGGGTGAGATTGCGTCGTTTTGCGATTCAACCAATGGATATTTGCCGCTGATGTGCACCATGAATGTGACGACGGTGTCCGAGCATTTTCGAAAATTGTTTGAGATGGATCATGTACAGTTGAATACCTCGATCGAAGCGGTTCCGGTTGGATCTGGAGGTTTAGTGCTTCTGCCTTATTTCGAAGGGGAACGTACGCCTTCGATCCCAAATGGTTCCGGTGTATTTATAGGTTTGAATGGAAAGACGATGAATTCCGAATACATGATTCGAGCGGCTATCGAAGGCGTGACAATGGGAATGAACTTTGGGTTGCAGCGTCTGAAGGAATTGGGTGTCTCGACGAGCGAAGTTCGTTTGACCGGTGGCGGATCGCGTAGCCCAGCTTGGCGTCAGATTATGGCGGACATTTTTGGTTTGCCAGTCGTATGTATGCTCGAAGACGAAGGAGCTGCGTTAGGAGGAGCGTTGCAGGCTGCGTGGTGTTGGAGTCGGCAGAGAGACTCGAGCGTTTCGATTCAAACTATTACCGAATCAGCGACGGCATTAGATGAGTCGACGCGTATGGAGCCGAATGAATCGGCAAAGGCTCAGTATGAGGAGCTGCAGGCATTTCATACGAGTCTATCGAAATCGATGGAGCCGGTATTCAAGAAGCATGCTGGGTTTAAGCGGTAGACGTGTATTCTCGTTTTGCTAAATTTGTTTAGAGCCTTGCTTTGCGGTATTTCTTCAGAGCTTGTTCCATTCGTTTGATCGTTATGTCAATCGTCTGGATGCGAGCCCGCATTTTGCAAACCGATGGAATGATGTTCCAGGGGGCATGGGGTTTGTTGGTTTTTTCGATCATTTCGTTTACTGCTTCGGCGTAGAGGTCCCACTTCTTCCGATTACGCCAATCTTCGTTCGTAATTTTCCATTGTTTTAGCGGGTTGGATTTGCGGGCTTCGAAACGTTCTTTTTGCGTACCTTTGTCGATGTGTAGCCAAAACTTAATGACGACGGTACCATAGTCAGTAAAATGAGCCTCCATTTCGTTAATCTCTCGGTAGGCGCGTTGCCATTCCTCGTTCGAGCACAGTCCTTCGACGCGTTCGACGAGAACGCGTCCATACCAGGAGCGATCGAAGATTTTGACGCGACCGCGATGAGGGATCTGTTTCCAAAATCGCCAAAGATAATGTTGGCTAAGTTCGTAGTTGGTAGGGGCTCCGACCGGGGTAACGCTATAGCCTCGAGGGTCTATTCCCTGGACGAGACGCTTGATGCAACCGCCTTTGCCGGCGGCGTCCCAGCCGCAGTAGACCATGACTATCGGGATTTTGCTCGAATGAATTTCGTGAACAATCTCGTGAATGCGTTCCTGTTGGAACTTTAGCGTTTGCTTGTACTCCGCGCGATCCATCGGCGCTTTGAATTTAACTTCGGAAAGTTTATCGCGCCCCTTGAATGGTATCCAGATCATTGTAGCTTTAGGTTCGGCGTTTTTCGCTTTTTTTCGATCAATAGCGGCTTCAAGGCGTTCGATGATCGTCAAATAGAGTTCGATGGTGGTATCTCGAATATCGCAGGTGTCGATTTTCTTCCATTTGTACTGGGGAGAATCGGTTGCGACTATCATCTTTTCGACCTTCTCCATGTACGGCTTGTATTGCCTATGCCGACGCCAGTCTTTGGTGGTGACCCGCCAAGCGGTTTTGGAATTGTCTTCGAGTTTTTCAAATCGCCTAGCCTGTTCTTTTTTGGGAACGGTTAGAAAGATCTTAATGATTTCAACGCCATCGTCACTTAGTTGTCGTTCGAAATTGCGTATATGTTCCCAGTAGGAATCGAGTTCGTCTTCGTGAAGTTTCCCTTCGGCCCATGCGTCGAGGACGAGATAGTAGGGGCCGCGGTCGTAAAACTGGATCAGTCCACGTTGCGGCGTGTTGTTCCAAAAGCGCCAAAGAAGCGGATACGCTCGCAATTGCTTATGACTAGCGTGGGTGGAATACACATTGTACGATCGGGCATCGATCTCGAGGAGAACTTGATTGAGGAGGAGGCCTTTTTCGGAGGCATCTAGGCCTTCGATCATCACCAGAGTTGGGATGCCTAGATCTTTCGCTTCTCGTTGGAAAACGCCAAGCCGAATGGCGAGTTCCTTGAGTTGGTTTTTTTGGTTAGCTTTGGTTTGTTTAGGGTCGATCGAGTTGCTCATCTCTGGCTTGGACTTTAGGGAGGCTTGACTAATTATCAAGCGTTGGGTGGTGTTTTAAGCGAGCTGAGTGATTGTTCGCTGCTCCTGCCGTAGTGTAGGGTTATGCGTCGCGATCTGGGTCTATATTGTAGCCGAATATATAAAGGCTGCGGTCTTATCTGGGGCCATTGTTTCCCAAGAGGGGTCTCCCTTGGCAATACTGTCAAGGATGTCG
>JABITN010000164.1 GCA_018700525.1 Opitutales bacterium | reverse complement strand
GAATTTTTGATTTACGATAGCGTATCCATGAAGTTAGATGTCGAGCCAGGCGAGACTCCGGGAGTGATAACAAGCTTCGTGAAAATCAATAGCAATGCTCACACAGGTGGTGCCCAGATGGGGGACTTGATCAAGGAAATCGATGGTGTGCCTATCGATGATTTCGATCAGGCAGTTTCTCTTATAGAAACGTTGCAAGCGGACGAGTCTAAGAACGATTTCGTGTTGCTCGTGGATCGCGGCGCGGAGACGTCAGTTTTACGGATAGCGTTGCAGTAGAATGGCGTTATCCGTTTGTTGGAGACTGTTGAATAAATTGAAACCTGTAGGGCGGGCGCTTGTAGCGTGCTAGTAACGGAAATCATTCTCCTCTTACGCGGTGTGGTCTAGGCTGAGCTGGTCCAGCCCTGTATTGAGACTTGAGGATTTATTTAACAGACTCTGAAAGGGGAACTCTTTTTCAAACGTAGGGGTGAAGGAGAGTTTCTTTTATTTGTTCTATTTCTCGTTGTAATTCGTTCTGGGCGTTTTGGCCCGAATGAATTTGCTGCGCAAGTTCGTGACTTTCTTTACGAAGGTTTTCCTGAGAGCCCTTTATTTTGGATCGAGCTCGAATCGTTTTGGCGAGTCGTTGTCGTCTCCATCCAGGGGTGAGAATTAGGCTAATGCCAACGAATGCAGTTCCTGCGATGTTTCCGATGAGGTCAGTGGGCGAACTGGATATCTGGCCGACAACGAATAAAATCGAGGAAAGGCTTAGGCATAATGTGATCAATGTGCCGTGGTGGTTGTTTTCTGCCTGGGCGAGAGCTTGCGGGTTAAGAGTTGTTCGGCTTCCTGAATTGATATTCTTCAACAAGGAACTAAGTTGCGCATTCCGATTAAGCAGCCTTTGCATTCGTTTTTCTAACGACGTAATGGACTTTTCAAGATCCTCTAGGTTCTGATTGAGAATGACGCATCGATCGTTCCACAAAGTTTGGGCCTGTTTCCTTAGTGAGGAAATTCCTGAATGCCCCATGTTGTTTACAGTTTCGCATAGATCTTGACGTAGGCGTTCCGAAATTCGCGTGCGTTGGAACCGCTTCACGAAGTACTTTTGTTTAGCATCCATGAAACTGAGTACGTTTTCAGCATTTTCGTCGAAAAGGGAGTCGCAAATTTCGTTTTCTATCCAACTGAGACTGGCAAGTAGGTACAGCTTGCTCCGATCGGATTTAGCAGGGACGGCATGCATAAGCCGTCCGTAAGGCAACCATCGATCCTTGTAGAAATCGAAAGCACTGTCTTGTTGGATCGAATTGGTGGCGATGAATCGAAAGTCGTCTGGAATACGATAGGAGGATTCGTTTGGCGACAAAGTGAGGGGTATGCCTGGAAGGGAAGCTAGCCAAGAAATGGTATCTTGCCCATTCCCGTTGTCAAAGATCGCGTCTAATTCGATTGGATACAATTTGTCTGGTAGGCAGCAAGCGGCGAGCTTTGCCTTGTCGGAAGAAGGCAATGCTGAGAAAAGCGAAATTGCATGTGAAAGCGTATTGCGATCTCGGTTGTTTTTTGTTGATCTTTCAACCGCATCTTGGGCGATTCGAGGATAACCGAGGCTTTTGATGAACACGAAACGCGCTTCTTGGGACGAACACCCTTTGTTCACTGCGTATTGGTAGATGCAGTCTTCATTAGCAGGCAATAATTGATAATCGACTGCTTGTTCATCCCATTCGCCAAAGGAGTAATCGTGGGCGTTGAATTCTAAAGGTTCGTGCGTTTCGGTCAGTACTACAAGGTTGCGTCGAAACGGTCCTTTTGATGCGGCTGGAATTACGTAATCGCGAAACCAGTCTTTTACTGCTTTGGAGACGAGATCGACATGAGGGAGATAGAGGATAACTAAATCCGTTCCCATTGACTGAAGAGGGAGAGCGTCAAGAAAAGCTTCGGACTGTTTCTCGGATCGGTTGATTCCGAATCCAAGGGATACTTCTAGGTCATCGCGAACGAACGAGGTGCGGCCTACGGAGGAGGCGGCAGCAGCGTTAATGTAGGGCTTTTTGTCGTTGGTAACTGACGACCGAATGATAAGGATCGCATCATCCGATCTTAATGGATCAAGTTTTCCGTGCTGCGATTCGTCGAGCTTTTTGGCGATGGCTTGTTCGCGTTCAGGTTCTCTAAGATAGGAAACGCCTTTACTGCATGCTGCAATAAACTCCTGAGGTGTGTCGATTGATTCAGAACTCCGAGGAGTAATCCAGAGAATCTTGCTAAAATGCGTAGTGTCGCTCTTTTGGAAAGCGGAGATGAAAGTTGATTTTCCTACGCCGTGTTCTCCCCATAGATTGTAGACGCGGCTGCTTCGCATGGTGAATTCGTTAAGCGGAAGAAGAGATGCGAATTGCTGCATCTCCTCGGTCCGTTCTATGAGAATTTCCGATTCAGCATTAGTCGTTGACTGAGTATTTGTGTCCATAGGTAGGTGCGAGGCGATACTACTCCACAGTGACAATCGGCTCTAGGCGGCACGGGCTTAGGTCGAATTTGGACTTGCATTTATTTTTTACGGATTCTTACCAGTTTAGGTCGATTCAAATCGCGAAATCGCCAATTTACATCGGAAAATCGAAGATCGCGTCGCGGTAGCGCAACATTCGAAGCTTGTCTGTCCAGTTAGCGAGGGGGAGGAGAAGACATTGATCGAAGAATTCTTGTAAAAGCCACTCGATGTAGTGTCCTTTTGACTGGTGGGAGAGTGGGAAGCCGCCACCGACTCTCGGGTTAATTTCGATTATTTGAGCTTCGTTTGTCTTGGGGTCGTAGAAAGCTTGGAAATTCAAAAGGCCCCATGCTCCTGGTAGAGCCTCCGATATAGAATGGGCTAGCCTGACGAGCGCTTCGTTTCGTTCGGTGATCGGCTTGGACAGATTCACGATTCTTGACTAGGAGACGCCTGTGTGGGATTGTGCAAAGGCACTTGTCGGTTTTTGCGACATAAACGTTGATCGTGTATTCGTCTCCTGGAGCGATCGATTGGTAGAGAGTGCTTTGCGGTAGGGGGTTGTCGGGAAGCTCTTCCGTTTTTCGAATGATCTGGATTCCTTCGCTTGAGGAGCCGTTTACGGTTTTCGAAATGAGCGGTAGGTTTTGAAAGAGTCGATCGCGGTTCAGTTTTTCGAAGATGAATGTCTGTGGGGCAGGGATGCCGTTAGTCATTAGAAACGACGCAGTTTTTCGGTTGTGGATGCAGAGCTCGATTGTTTCGAGCGATGAGATTGCGATACAGATTCCTGCTTGTTCGAAAGCATCTTTCGATTTGGCGAGCGGGAGAGAGTCGTCATGCCGATTGGGGATAATAAGTCCGATTTTAGATTTTGACAAAATGGAATTAGGGACTCGACGCTATTTGTGAGTGTGAATGATTGAAAGGAATCAACGAAATGCGATATAGGTACGTTTTCATTACCATCTATAGCTTGGAGAATCGATCCTCGTTTACGCGTGGATTGTGAAGCTATGCGGGCCAGAGCGATTTTGCTGCCAAAAGAAAGTAGGAGGACGTTACGGATGGAATAATCGAGGTTTAAAACGGATTATGGCGAGGCGCATGAGAATATTAAAAAAGCGACTCTCCGCGAAGGAGAGTCACTTTTGAAATAGGATAGCCTTTGTTTATCCAATCAATCTTAGAGCGATTTGGCTCGAAGCGTTCGCATGACCGAGCATAGATGAGCCAGCTTGAACGAGGATGTTTGCACGAGCTAAGCTTGTCGACTCAGTTGCCACGTCAACATCCATAATGCGGCTGTTTGCAGCTTCTAAGTTTTGCTTGTTTACAGTCAACATGTCTGATGCGAAAGCCATCTGGCTGGACTGAGCTCCGTTGGCTGCACGAAGTGTCGCAACGTTTTCGATAGCTCCTGTTGCGTTGGATAGCGTAAATGCGGCGAGGTTCGCTGCACCAGTTGCAGTTACAACTGCGTTGGCGAGAGCCGCTTGGTCGAGGCTTATAGTCGTCGCTCCGTCTTCGGTGGTTCCAACTTCAAGAGTAGTCGCAGAGGCAGCCGTTGTGAAAAGGGAGACTCCGTTGAACTTTTCCGTCGAGAGGGAATTGAGCTGCGCTTTAAGAGCTGTGAACTCAGTATCGTAGTTCGCGATGTCAGTTGAATTTTTGGTGACGTCTGTGGACATCGTTTTGAGTTCCGACATACGGTCGAGAACCTTGCCTGCAGTAGACAGAGCACCGTCTTGCGTTTGAAGAAACGACTGAGCATTGGCCAAGTTTGTATTGACTGCGTCGGTACGTTTGATTGCGGCTGACATTTTCATAGATACGGCGAGTCCGCCAGCGTCATCAGCTGGGTTAACGATTTTTAGACCGCTAGACAAACGGTTTAAGCTCTTTTGCAGCAGGTTGTTGCTGCTGTTTAGATTGTTTCTAGCGACGGTAGCCGCCGAGTTGGTATTTATTGTAATTGACATATTATATCGTCCTTGATGTTTTTTGGTTGGTTTAGTTTTTGCACGCCTGAACGATTAGCGTCAGGCAACGCTTTTCTGCTGTATGTAGAAGAAAGTATAGCTGGATCCGATTGCTGTGCTTCGGTCGGCGGGAAATTCGGTTTTGAAAAAGTGTTAGAATGAGCTGGAGAGTTGGATTGAGTTGGTGGCGATTGTTATATGGGTGATTTTATCCTTGCTTGTGCCACTAAACGCTCGTTTTAGAATTCTGTTTAGCGTTTTGAACGCATGTGCTCAGTATGCGATGGGTAAATTCCTCTATAGGACCTACCTTTTCGGTGTGAATCGCACACGTTTCTGGTTTCCGAGTTGAGAAAAGGGGGGGCAAAAAAACGCGGTTCTACAATAGGGAAAGCCCTTTTAAAACTAAGATAATGGTAGTTTATCTAATTAGTCTTAGAGCGATTTGGCCCGAAGCGTGGCTACGTCTTCGATCCCTGTTTTAGCGTTCGTTTGGCTCAACGCAGCTAGAGTGGTTGCGGAAGCTCCGGAGGTGAAGAGTGAAACCCTGTTGAATTGCTCTGTAGAAAGAGAGTTGAGCTGGGCTTTCAGCGCGGTGGATTCCGAGTTGTAGTTGTAGTTGTCACTTGCATTCTTGGTGACGTCATTGGATAGAATCTTAAGTTCCGAG
>JABITN010000225.1 GCA_018700525.1 Opitutales bacterium | reverse complement strand
GGTTATGCGTCGCGATCTGGGTCTACATTGTAGCCGAATAGTTGTTCTGCCTTTATAAAGGCTGCGGTCTTATCTGGGGCCATTGTTTTCCAAGAGGGGTCTCCCTTGGCAATACTGTCAAGGATGTCGTGCGAAAATATGTTCATTAGCGATTCGTCGATTCCGCAGGGTAGGTGAGCGTAGTATTTCTCGTTGAATACTTCGAGGAGATTGTTGATTCCCATCGTGATGCCGATCGTCTCGTTGGTTTAGCGGCGGAAGTACTGGGTGAGGCGATAAAACTCGAAGTAGTTGGAAATGAGGGTGTAGTTACCCGTTGTCGCTAAAGAATCGATACGATGTAGAAAATCTTCGTAGTCGATTTTTCCGCTCGCTAGGAGGTTGTTTATCGTGATTTCAGCCATGATGATGATGTCTTTGCCGGTTAGGGCAGGCTCTTGAATGAATTGAGCCCTGGCGCATTTGAGCATATCGAGGTTAACTTTGGTGACTGGGCGGAAACTTCCGCGTTCAACCAGAACGGCTTTTTTGTACAAAGCGTTGGAGGCTAGTTCGACCTTGCCTTCTGGTGAAAATAGAACCGTTTGCGTAAGCGCCTTTGCGCACCAAGAGCAGATTCATGATACGGTTGTTTGTTTTTTCGAAGTCGGGCCCAGAAAATTTGATGAGGTCGACTTCGATGCGGTTGGGGTCGAGGTTGTCGAGCAGCGATTCGATGAGTTGGTCTGGTAGCTCTTTGAGATAAAAGGCACCGTAAATTAGATTGGTTCCGAGGATTCCGATTGCCTGTTGTTGCTTTAGATTGTCGTCATCCCACATTCGCGTGTGAAGAATGATCTCATTCGGCTGTTCGTCTGGAGTGCTTTGGTATCGCACACCAAATGAGCCATGAGCGTCATTGGGGCCTTGATACGGTTTTGTCTTTACGGTGTTGGCGAAGTCGAAAAAGCATTTGCCCTGATCGGCATCGCCTAATCGCTGCTCGAGTAAGTTATACTCGTGTTTGAGCATTGTGAGGAGTCGGTCCCGGGAGACGTAGCGTTTGGATTTGCCGTAAATCTCATCGCTAAAAGTCATGTCGTAGGCCGAAATGGTCTTGGCGATTGTCCCGGCTGCACCGCCTGCTTGGAAGAATACGCGGGCGGTTTCTTGACCTGCACCGATTTAGGCGAAGGTTCCATATTTGGCGTTATCCAGATTGACGGAGAGCGCTTTGCGATTGGTGGTAAGCAATTCGTTTTGCATGGTTTCTAGTGCGCTGTGGAGCTCATTTATTGTGAAAAAATGAGGGGGTGCAATCTCGCAATTCGATGGTTTTGCGCGGTTTCTCTACAGTATTATCGTCTTTTAAAAGATTGCGCTGATGCTATCCTCCATTCTTCGTGGGAGTTCTCGATTTCTTTACAGCAACTTCATTACAGAATGGCTTGATATGCAGACCTTATTAATCGCTTTTGGCGCCGGTATTCTTTACTTGGTGGCTTATCACACTTATGGGAAGTATTTAGCTCGAAAGATCTTCAAACTGGATCCGGATGCAGTAGTTCCGAGTGTTGAGCTCAATGATAATAAGGACTTTGTGCCTACGTCGAAAATGGTCGTGTTCGGTCACCATTTTACTTCGATCGCTGGTACAGGCCCAATTGTAGGACCGGCTATCGCGGTTATTTGGGGATGGGTGCCAGCTTTGCTGTGGGTTATATTCGGATCGATCTTAATCGGAGCGGTCCATGATTTCGGGTCTTTGATTGTATCGATGAGAAACCGTGGGCAAACGGTTGGGGATATTGCAGGTCGTCTTTTAAATCCTCGAATTCGGCTGCTTTTTCTGTTTATTCTCTTTATGGCATTGACGATTGTGTTGGCGATATTCGGCCTAGTCATTGCGGTCGTGTTTCAAATGTATCCGGCTGCTATATTTCCCTGCATTGTGCAAATACCGCTGGCTGTGGCGATCGGACTTTATTTGCACAGAAAGGGGATCAACCTGCTTATTCCGTCAATTATTGCTCTGGCATTGATGTATTTGAGTGTCGGTTTCGGTGATGTTGGATTGCTCGGAGTATTTAATGGAACGCTTTCCGCTTGGCCGCTTTGGGCTTGGGTGGGGCTGCTCTTGATCTATTCTTATATAGCTTCGGTACTTCCAGTTTGGATGCTGCTCCAGCCGCGCGATTTTATCAATAGCCTTCAATTGCTGACTGCTTTAACGTTGGTCGTGATAGGTTTGCTCGCGGCTGCGTTTAGCGGAGGGGCTCCGGTTGGCGATGGGGTTGAGCGTCCGGCTTTGGAAATTGTGGCGCCGGCTTTTCAGATGGCTGATATGGGAGCGCCGATGTTGTTCCCTTTTTTGTTTATTACTATCGCCTGCGGGGCTATCAGCGGGTTTCATTGCTTGGTTTCCAGCGGAACTTCTAGCAAGCAGTTGAAGTGCGAGAGCGATGCTCAGTTCGTTGGCTATGGATCGATGCTGGTGGAGGGATTTTTGGCGACATTAGTTATTCTCGCTTGCGTGGCGGGATTGGGCTTGGGAATCGGTGATGGAGAGGGTGGTTTCCTCATCGGCGCAGATGCGTTTAACGCTCGCTACGCTTCTTGGGGCTCTGCGGGTGGTCTGGGCGCGAAAGTGGGAGCATTTGTAGATGGCTCAGCGAATTTTTTGAAAGCAATGGGCTTACCTGGAGGTTTTGCGATTGCCTTGATGGGAGTGCTGGTTGCCTCATTTGCCGCAACTACTTTGGATACGGCGTGCCGCTTGCAGCGTTATGTTGTACAGGAGTTGTCGTCAACATTCGTGAAACGCGGAGCTGATGGTTCGATCGCTTTGACGGGCAATCCTTTCAGTTGGCTTTCGAATCCTCATGGAGCGACGCTGTTTGCAGTGGCGATCGCGTTCTTCATGGCTTCGATTCCGGTCTCCGGGGCGGATTGGGCCTGGGCTAATGTCGGGAAAGGTGGCTTGATTTTATGGCCGATGTTTGGGGCAACTAATCAATTGCTCGGTGGCTTGGCGTTTCTGGTGATCGCATTTTGGATGTGGCGGCGGCGGTTGCCGGTTTGGTTTATCGTGATTCCGACGATTTTCATGTTAATTATGCCAGCATGGGCCATGATCCATCAGCTGTTCGTGCAAGGAGTAGGGATGGAGACGAGCTGGCTTGCTGCCGAAGACAAGAATTGGGCGTTGATCCTGATTGGGATAGTAACCTTGCTCTTGGAGGTTTGGATGGTGACGGAGGCATTTCTCGCTTGGCCGAGAGCTAAGGGGATTTTGGAGGAAACCCTTGAGCCGCTTTCGGTTAGTCGAGGAACGGAGGCCGAGGGAGGTCGTTCCTGTTAAGTTTAGAAACTCATTGCTGATTTTGTCGAAATCGACTTCAGATAGCAACGTTTTGGATGCAGAGAAAATCGGTTGATTCCCCAATGCGACCGAAGTGAGCAGGGTGTGTTTTCAAGTAGGGAATTAAGATATGAAGGAATTTTTTAAAATGTTTTTCGCCTCCGTATTGGCCATCGCAATGGTCTCCTTTGGAGGATTTCTTTTACTGGTGATTTTTTTCGGTGCTATTGCGACGTTTGAATCGCCAAGACCGGTCGTGAAGGAGGGAAGCGTCTTGGTGTTCGATATGAGCGCGAATATCCAGGACCGGCCAGTGGCGATTACGCAGGAACAAATTATCAACGAGGCGTTAGGCCGTGGCGGAATTCAAAGTTACTCATTGCGAGTTTTGCTAAATGCGATTGAGTCGGCCGCGGATGATACGCGAATCGAAGCACTTTATTTGAAAGGGTCTCTTCAATCGAGAAATTATGGTTCTGGTTTTGCGGCATTGAAGGAGGTTCGCGAGGCAATCGAATCATTTAAGGAAGCTTCGGAGAAGCCGGTTATAGCGAATTTAGTGTATCCGAGTGATAAAGACATTTATTTGGCATCTGTTGCCGATAAAATTATAATGAATCCGGAAGGTTTGATTATGAATTCAGGCATGGCGTCGGAGCCAATGTATTTCGCAGGGTTTTTCAAAAAGTACGGAATTGGCGTTCAAGTGACCAAGGCTGGCGAATATAAGTCGGCGGCCGAGACATTCGTGTTAGAGAAAATGAGCGCTCCCGCTAGGGTAGCAACACAGGCGCTGCTTGACGATTTGTGGAGTGAATACGTGAAGGCTGTGGCGACTCGGGCCGGTATGTCGGAAAAAGAGTTTCAAGCTTTAGTGGATAAAAAAGGCTTATTGAATGCGAAGGATGCTCTAGAGGCGGGAATCGTAGATGAGCTTGGGTTTAGCGATAGCGTTATTCAAGAGCTTAAAGAGGTTTCCGGGAGCGATTCGGAGAAACTCGAATTCAAAAGTGTATCGTTGAATGACTACATTTCTGCCACTCAGGAAGAACAGGCTGGCGATCACGTAGCAGTGATTTATGCAGAAGGCCCGATTGTCGTTGGCGAAGGCGGCGAGGGGCAGATTGGCGGTTCGAGTTTAGTGCGTGAGATTCGCAAAATTCGACAGGACGATGAAGTGAAGGCTATCGTTCTGCGTGTAAATAGCCCGGGAGGATCCGCTTTAGCGAGCGAAGTGATCCAACATGAACTTCGATTGGCTGGCGAAAAAATGCCAGTAATCGTTTCGATGGGAACTGTTGCGGCTTCGGGTGGGTATTGGATTTCAGCATACGCAGATAGAATTTACGCCGAGCCAAACACGATTACCGGATCGATCGGAGTTATAGGTATGTTTTTGAATTTCAAGGAAATCGCGAATAATCACGGGTTTACTTTCGATGTCGTGAAAACAGGGAAATTTGCGGATGCTCTCTCGGTAACGAGACCAAAGTCGGCCGAGGAAATGGCGATCGTTCAACGCGAAGTTGATGATGTGTATTCTGATTTTTTGCGCAAAGTTGCGGAAGGGCGAAATCAACCTGCGGAGCATATTGCGAAAATCGCGGAAGGTCGTGTTTGGTCGGGAATCGATGCTCTTGAGCTTGGGCTCGTTGACGAAATGGGAGGTATTGAAGATGCTATCGCATTTGCGGCTAAGTCCGCAGGGTTTGATGAAGGTATTTCGATTCGAGACTATCCTCAGACCAAGGACTTCTTAGAAGGATTGATGGAGAATATTAAACCTAGTGTATCGGCGATACATTCGAATTCGATTTTAGATAAAATCGAATCGACTATCGACGAGATTGGCTCGGTGAGTCAGTTTGATGATCCGAAGGGCGTGTATTCGATTCTTACTTACAAAATTGAAGCGAACTAATTTTATATTGAAATAATGGAAACGCGACTATTAAGAGATTGCAGTGCTACAATCATCCCGCAGGGAACGGCGATAACTTTGGAGAAAGACACTCCTGCGTTCGTGACTCAGACTTTGGGTGGCAATGCGACTATTCGGATTGGTCAGACGCTCTATCGGGTTTCGAGTGTGGACGTGGACGCGCTGGAAGGATTAGATCTCGGTGATTCCGTGAGTCCGGCTCCAATCGTACTGGAGGGCGGTTTCTCGGAAGATTCGGTTTGGGAAGCGCTGAAGCAGTGTTTCGATCCAGAGATACCAGTTAACATCGTGGATCTTGGCCTTATCTATGATATGCGGATCGTCGATTTGAAGAGCGGCAAGAAGGAGATTTCGATTAAGATGACGTTAACGGCACAGGGTTGCGGTATGGGTCCGACTATCGCCCAGGATGCTAAGAACCGAATTGAGCAATTGGATGAAGTTGAGAACGCGGATGTACAGATCGTTTGGGAACCTGTTTGGAGTCCTCAAATGATCTCGGAAATCGGTAGAAAAGTACTCGGTTTGGAGTAGCTCGAGTGCGTTGAACTATTCGCAGTTAGGTCGAGCGAAGAGACCTTTGTAGGGTTCGTCGGCGAAAAATTCCAGCGGGCTGGATAACATGTAGCGTTCGCAGATCGCGAACAGATCGAGTTTGTTTTGAGCTCGACGCGCTTCGTAGAGAAAGCGTCCTTCAGGATCGACGCCCTGGCCGATGAAATTGAGGAATTTTTTCATCTTGTTGACGTGAGCTTTTTCGGGAGTCCATGGTTTCGCCAGAGTATTGTAGAGGTTTCGGACGTATTGGAAAACTTCGGTTAATTTGATTGGTTGCGTCTTCCCTGTCATTGCCATTTCTCGGATTTGCCTAAAAATCCATGGATTGCGAATCGCGTGACGCCCGATCATCACTCCGGCAGCACCGGTATAGTCGAGGATCTCAAAAGCGTGCGAGGCGGATGATACGTCGCCGTTTGCCAAGAGGGGGCATTTGACGGTTTCGGCGGCTAGCTTAATGTGTTCGTAGCGTACTTGGCTGCGATACATTTCCTTGACGGTTCTACCGTGTAGACTGAGTAGGTCGACTTCGTGCTTATTGATTAGTTTGAGGATCTGTTCAAAGTTTTTTGTATCCTCGAATCCGATACGCATTTTCACAGTGAAGAGTCCGGGAATGGTATCGCGCAGGGTGCCGAGAACCTTATCTATTTTTTGCGGGTCTCTCAATAGTCCGCCACCGCAGCCTTTTTTGTAAACGGTCGGAGCTGGGCAGCCCATATTCAGGTCGATGCCGGCGACTTCGTATTGGAGTAGATCGAGGGTTGTGCGCTTTAGATGTTCGAGATCTTCGCCGATCATTTGAGCGAAGACGGGCCTACCGGTACCGTTTTCCGTTATCGCTTCTAGGATGTGTTTTTCGAGGCGAGACTGGATATGAACGCGAAAGTACTCGGTGAAAAAATAGTCTGGGCTGCCGATGTCCGAAACGACTGACATGAAGGGCAGGGTGGTGACATCCTGCATGGGAGCGAGTGCGGTGATGGGCTGTCCGGGCAGGATAGTCTGGGGGAGCGCTCTGTTAGAATGGGCGTTCATGTTCGCCGCAAGAAGAGGCTAAATCGCGTGGGGATCAACCAAAAATGGCTGAGTTCTCGC
Organism: Opitutales bacterium; assembly: GCA_018700525.1. GTDB lineage: Bacteria > Verrucomicrobiota > Verrucomicrobiia > Opitutales > Opitutaceae > Pelagisphaera. The sequence continues at coordinate 6,706 of JABITN010000225.1, read as the reverse complement.
TGAAGCGCATAGGCTGTTAGTCCTTGTTCCCTTCACTCTGTTCTTTAAGTACACGTTCAAGGATGGGGGTCATATCGTCGACGGAATTGAAAACGTTTTCGGCTGTGTAGATGGGAACGTTGTTCTGGAGCGACAATACGATGGAGTCGCTAGGGCGAGCATCGAGTTCGATTATCTTGGTAGAGACTTCGTTTTTCATTTCCACGAAAATCCGAGCAAAGAAAGTGCTCTCTTGGACGTCGTTGATGATGATTCTCGTGATATGGGCTTCCAGGCCGAGCAGTAGGCTGCTCATCAGGTCGTGAGTGAGCGGACGCTCTTTTTTGACGCCGTTCAAGGCCATTGAGATGGCATTGCCAACGCTGTGATCCACATAAATTACGTAGGCTTTATCGTCATTTCCGAGGAATACGGCACAGCCATTGACGGTAGGCATGACGCCTTTTACGGAAACTGGAACAACGCGGTTACTCATATCGGATATTCTAAGGCGTGCAATTTGGAGAAGCTTCGGAAATTACTCAACCCTATAGAAGCATCGTCTGCTTCAAACACTATATTAAGCGAAAGATCGAGAAAAGCACCTGATTTTCAATAAAGGCAGCTCTCTAGAATCCGAATAGCTGGATTTTGGCCTTTTTGGCTTCTGAAAGAGTTACTTCCTTTTCGAGAATAATAACGCTATCGGCCTTCAATATGGCTGCTCGAATGCCCGCTTCTTTCATGATTTCGAGGGTACGCAGTCCAAAAACTGGTACGTCGAAACGATAGTCTTGGTGGTATTTAACCGTTTTGGCGAATATCAGTTGATCGGTTTTGAATCCCCCGGCGCGTTTGAGCATGGGATCCGTGCCTTCGAAAGCTTCTACCGCAATGACTGTTCCTTTACGAACAACGACGCCTTGACCAACGTCCAGGCGGGCCATTTCTGTGGCAATTTCGATGCCGTGTTGCAGGTAGGTATCTTCGATTTTGGCGAATTGGGGAGTCATCCAGCCTTTAGTTGCTAGATCTTCGTCGAGGAAAGCGCGAGCGTCGAGCGACGTTTGTCCATTCGCTGTTAGTTCGTCGGCGATGGCTCTGAAGATGGTGTGCGCGTTTTTGCGTTTGAGATTAACGAGAAGCGAGGCGGCTTTAATGTCGGGGGTGAGTCCACGAAAGAGCTTTCCGGGTTTCACTTGCCCGGCTGCTATAGTGTATCCGCAGTTGAATCGGCGGAGAGCTTTGAGCCATTTCCCCACTTTGCCAACGTTGATGCGAGCACGTTGATCCTCGGGAAAAGAATAATAGAGTTCGTCAGTTGCTTCTCCTTCGAAAGCTATGAGGCGTATCTCGATCCCGTTAGAGCGTGCGCGATCGGCGATCAGCTTCGGGTAGACGCCGCGTCCCGCAATCAAGCCGATAGGCTTGGAGGAATCGAAGTTTTCTGGAAGGAATTTGGAGAGGGCACGCACGAATTGGATATGGTCGGCTATTTAATTAGCCACGATGTTGAGGATCTTGCCGGGAACGAAGATAACTTTACGGATGGCTTTACCCTCGATTTGCGCCTGAACACGTGGTTCTTGGCAAGCGATTTCAAGAACGTCGTCTTGAGTTGCCGATTGGGAAACCATCGTTTGCCCCCGCATTTTCCCGTTAACTTGGAAGATGATTTTAACTTCGTCGCTGACGAGTTTCGATTCGTCGACTGTTGGCCATGCGGCGAGGGTGATGCTCTCGGTTTCGCCCATGCGGCTCCAAAGCTCTTCGGCTATGTGAGGAGCGTAGGGAGCGAGTAATTGAATGAACCGTTTGATGGCGGAAAGGCTGATCGACTCGCTGTTTTGCATGTGATTGGTAAAAATCATCATCGAAGAAATCGCGGTGTTGAGACGGATATTTTCCGTGTCCTCAGTCACTTTCTTGATCGTCTCGTTGATTAGCTTTTCCGTGTCTTGGCTGTCTTCGAGACCGTCTTGAATTTTGGAATTTAGGCTACCATCGCGGTCGATTGATTCGCGCCAGACTTTCTTGAGAAAGCGGTATACGCCTTCGATGCCTTTGGAGCTCCAAGGTTTCATGGCTTCGAGCGGTCCGAGGAACATTAGGTAAAGGCGAAGCGTGTCGGCGCCGTATCGGTCGATGACGACGCTTGGGCTGATGACATTACCGCGGCTTTTCGACATCTTTTGGCCGTCTTCGCCAAGCAACATTCCCTGGTGGAATAGCTTCGGGAAAGGCTCTTTCGTTTTAACGATGCCTTCGTCGTAGAGTACCTTGTGCCAGAAGCGCGAATACAAAAGATGGAGAACGGCATGTTCGGCTCCGCCGATGTACATGTCGGGAGATTTCCAATACTCGAGCGCTTCGGGTGATGCGAGGGCCTCGGAATTACTGGGGTCCATGTAGCGGAGGTAGTACCAGCACGATCCGGCCCATTGGGGCATGGTGTTGGTTTCTCGGGAAGCGCGTATCCATGCGTCGCCTTCAGGTTTATCCTGAGTGACTGGGATGTATTCGCCTGTCTTGAACTGATACCAGATTTCCATCCAGTCTTCGGCATTCTTGAGCGGGCTTTCGCCGGTTCCGACTGGTTCGTAGGATTCGACGTTCGGAAGTTCCAGCGGCAAGGAAGCCGGTGGAACGGGCAGGGCGAAACGTTCGCCGTCTTCATCACGGAAGCGGACGGGCTCTTCTGGGAGCCATCCTTCGAGGGCACGGCTTGCGACGGCGGCTTGGTAATCTTTTTCCGAAACCCAGGCGACGGGAAAGGGCTCGCCCCAATAGCGTTGGCGCGAGAATAGCCAGTCGCGGAGTTTGTATTGGGTGCTTTCTTCGCCGGTGCCTTTTTCGCCTAGTTTGGCGATGATTTGGCGTTTGGCTTCTTGCCACGGGAGTCCGTCAAAATCGCCGGAGTTGACGAGGGAACCGTCGCCGACGAAGGGAAGTGGCTGGTCGCCGTCGCCTTTGATGACTTGGGTGATGGGCAGGTTGAATTGCTCAGCGAATTCGAAGTCTCGTTCATCGTGGGCGGGAACGGCCATTATCGCTCCGGTTCCGTAGCTGATGAGCACGTAGTCGGCGATCCAGACTGGAATGCGTTCGGAAGTGATTGGGTGGATAGCGAAGGAGCCGGAAAATACGCCGGTCTTTTCTTTGGCGAGATCGGTTCGCTCGAGATCGCTTTTACCCGCGGAAGTTTTGATGTATTGTTCAACTTCTGCTTTTTGTTCTTCAACTGCTAGCTGGCCGACGAGCGGGTGTTCGGGAGAGAGCACCATGTAGGTGGCTCCCATGAGCGTATCGGGGCGGGTGGTGTAGATTTCGAGCGTTTCATCGAGTCCTTCGAGATCGAAGCGGGCGGTGGCACCCGTCGATTTTCCGATCCATTCTGCCTGCATCTTCTTGGTGGATGCAGGCCAGTCGACTTCTTTGAGGTCATCGAGCAAACGGTCGGCGTAGGCGGTGATTTTCAGGACCCATTGCCTCAGGTTGCGACGAACGACAGGAAAGGATCCGCGTTCGGATTTTCCGTCGATGACTTCTTCGTTGGCCAATACGGTACCGAGTTCTTCGCACCACCAGACAGGGCGTTTATCGACGTAGGCGAGGCCGCGTTTGAAAAGTTGGAGAAAAATCCACTGGGTCCAGCGGTAGTAGCGAGGATCAGTGGTATCGACTTCGCGATCGTAGTCGTAGAAGAAACCGATTTGCTTAAGCTGTTTCCGGAAGGTTGCTATGTTGTCGACGCTAGTTTGCCGCGGGTGTTTGCCCGTTTTGATGGCATACTGCTCCGTTGGAAGGCCGAAGGCGTCCCAGCCGATGGGGTGTAGCACGTTTTTACCCTTGGCTTTTTGGTAGCGAGCCTGAATGTCTGTTCCCGTGTAGCCTTCGGGGTGACCGATGTGCAATCCAGCTCCGGATGGGTAGGGAAACATGTCGAGAATGTAGTACTTCTCCTTGTCCGTCTCGCTCGATGCTGCAAAGGTCTTGTGATCTTCCCAGTATTTCTGCCAGGAAGATTCAATTTCGGTAAAGTTATAGTCTGGTCTATTGGAGGCCATTTTATTGGAAAAAGGAAGTTATGTTGGTGAAAAAGGTACCTCCGTCAATCATGCTTAAAAATAGTATTCGCCGTGCTGGTTCAGATCGGGCGATTGGTTTTCGATTTGCGGGAATCGCTTGGGTGCTGGCTGCTTGTGCGGTTTTAGCGACTTCTGCTCCTGCGGTAGCGTCCTTCGATCGGCTTTTGGAAGCGGTGGTCAGGATCGATGTGCGCGAGACGAGTTTCGAGGGCGGTTCGTCACGGTTGGTTTCGGGAGTCGGCTCCGGGGTTATTTTGTCGAAGGACGGATTGGTGTTGACGAACGCTCATGTGGTGAGTCCGCAGGCGGTGGATATTTGGATTACTTTGTCGAGTCTCGAGCGGGTTCGGGCGGAATTACTTGGATGGGATCATTGGACGGATCTCGCTTTATTGAGGCTGGATATGGAGAACGTGAAAGAGCGAAAGCTTCGGTATTCCGTGGCGAAGTTTGGGCGATCGGATTCGCTGAAACCTGGGCAAACGGTTTTTGCGGCTGGTACGCCTCACGGTTTGTCGCGAACGGTCACCAAAGGGATAATTTCGAATAAGGAACGGTATTATAGGGATTCCACGGGAATTCGCGGGTACGAGACCGGTTTTTTCAATACGTGGCTCCAAACCGATGCGGCTATCAATCCGGGTAATAGCGGCGGACCACTGGTGGATACGGCCGGCCGTGTAATCGGGATCAATACGCGAACGTATTTGGGTGCGGATAACCTCGGATTTGCGATTCCGGAAAAAACTGCTCGGCAGGTGATGCAGGCCTTAGAGAGGCAGGGAGAAGTGGATCGGAGCTATATTGGAATTTCCCCAGGGTTTTTGCAGGATATGGAGGCGTTTTACGAGCTGGAGGCGAATCAAGGATTGTTGATCAATAGTGTTGATCCCGGTTCGCCAGCGGCGGTTGCAGGAATCCGGGCCAGCGATATCGTCTTATCTATAGATGGAAAGCACTTTGATGGTCGTTTCCCTGAGCAGATTCCGCCAATCCGCAATTTGATTGCGAGTTATGCGGTCGGCGCGGAAATTTCGATGGAAATGAAACGCGGGGAAGAGTCGTTTATTGTTCAGGTGGTGACCGAACGATTGGAGAGTCGTGTCGGTAAGGAATGGGCCTTCGAAAAATGGGGACTGACTGTAAGGGAAGTTTCGAGAACTTTCGCTCGGGAGAGACAATTGGAGACTGATGATGGCGTCGTGGTTATTGGTACGCAATCGGCGTTTCCGGCGGAAAAGGCTGGATTGAGGCGCGGCGATGTGATTTCGAAGATCAATCAAACTGAGCTAGGCGGATTGGACGATCTCAAAGGTTACTATGATGCCTATGAATCGCTTCCGGAGGCTTTGCTGATGGAAACGCTTCGCAATCGAACGGTATCGTTCAAAGTAATTAAGCCTTAATGATAAAATTCTTCATACATTCCCTGGTAATTTGGGTAGTCGCAATTGGGATACTCGGTGCTAAGGGCGCGCCGAGTTTGTTTGATCTGTTCGAGGAGCGGCGTAATTCGGTGCTCGCTGTCGAGTTTTTCGTGGAAACGGAGGTCGACCGGCGTCCGGTGACGGTGAATGGTGTGGTGGTCAGTTCCGGTGGCGTATTGCAATTAGCGGCGAACGCAGTTCCGGGATGGGTGTCGGTCGATAAACTCAAGGAGTTCAAGGTCTACGTTCTGGGCGAATCTAAGCCGTATGATGCGGAATACTTGGGCAGCGATCGGGCGTATGGTTGGCATTTCGTTCAAGTAGAGAAGGTTCTGAGGGATCGGTTGAAACCGGTTACTGATTATCCACTTGCTGAAATGCAGACCGGTCAGCCCCTATGGGGAATTGGCGTGGCGATGAAAAACCTCGATTTTAAGCCGTACTTTATGCGAGCAGAAGTATCCACAATTCAATTGCTGCCTGAGACGGTTGGGTTTGCTACGAGAGAGATTACGAGTCCCGGATCGATTCTCTTTGATAATTCGGGGGCGTTTGCGGGATGGGGAACGGATCCTTTAAATATGGAGCGTTACCTTACGATAGAGGGTCAGCTTTATCAAGCTTACCTAAGGAAGCCTGATCAGACGACGACGTTTTTCGTGGCGTCGGAATGGGTTAAAACATTGGGTAGTTTGCCTTCGTCGCCGGATTCCAATGACATGACATGGCTGGGTGTAGTAGGGCTTCAGACGATCGACGACGAAGTAGCCGAATTAATGGGTTTGGGTAGCGAAGCGGCGATATCGATTAGTCAAATTCTCAAAGGCAGTCCGGCCGCTGAAGCAGGGCTTCGGGAAAAAGATCTTATTATATCAATTGATGGCGAAGCATTGAAACGTTATACGCCTCGGCGAGTCGTAGTGGCGGATTTCGAGCAACAGATAGCCAAGCGGAGTATTGGGGAGACTATTAAGTTAGGCGTTTCCCGAGACGGAGAAATTTTTAAAATCGATGTTATTTTGGGTCAATCGCCGAAACCAGTTCGTCAAGCATCACGGTTTTATTTCGAAAATTTGGGGTTCACCGTTCGTGAATTTTTGATTTACGATAGCGTATCCATGAAGTTAGATGTCGAGCCAGGCGAGACTCCGGGAGTGATAACAAGCTTCGTGAAAATCAATAGCAATGCTCACACAGGTGGTGCCCAGATAG
>JABITN010000106.1 GCA_018700525.1 Opitutales bacterium | reverse complement strand
CTCGCGATGATGAAGCGAGTTGCCGAGCTGAGGAAGGGGGGAGGAAGCGGGAATTTAAGGCGACGAGCTTACAACATGATAGACACAAATGTTTTAACTATTGCCGGTATTTGCTCAGCATTCGCATCTGGAGTTATTTTGGTTATGTACTTTAGATTTAATGAAACGTCATCAGCTTTCAAAGGACAGCAGATGTTGTTTTTGTGCGTGCCATTAATCTTGTATTGGCAATTGCGATGTTGGAGAGCAGTTGAGGTTGGCGTGTTGGATAATGATCCGATTACGTTTGCGTTAAGCGTTAAACCCAGCCGAACTATCTTTGGCATCTTATTGATTATTGTCCTCTGCGCACGATTTGGTAGTAATTTCTACTTCCCGCATTTATACAGCTGAACTTCTTCGGTAGCAGTCTAAGTGCAATCCTATTCCGTACTTGGGCAGGATACTTTAACCAGTGCCCCTCGAGTTAAGTTGTCCATGTAGACTGAATCCACCTCACAAAGTTTTTCGAGTCCTAGCATTTCAGCGTAGGATATGGATTAAGTCATTGGGTGAAGCTAGATGAGCCTGTTAGACACGCTCGCTTAAAATTCGAAATAAAGTAAGGGAAATATTGTTTCCCCGCAGTGGCGTTCGTATTCTTTCTTTGCGGTTTTGCGTGAGATATGGGTGCGAGATAGTGGATAGAGGGCCTGATGGGAGCGTTTTTTTAAGTGACTGCTGGGGAGTCGTCGCTAGGGATCGAGTTCTGGATGGATTGCGTGTTTGAGAGTTTGGATTTGGTTTTGAGGGATTTGAAAGCGGGGCGGGTTGATAGTCGGCGGGTCTTTCATGGTCGCGGACGGAGTTTTCCGGGTTTGGAGTTTCTGACGGTCGATCTTTATTATCCAGTTTTGAGCGTCGTTTTTTTCGATGAAGCGCCAAAAGATTGGGAGCGTGAGTTTGTCAGTCGATTGAGTGTCCTGATCGAGGATACGCCTTTGGAGGGGGCTCTGTTGCAGCGGCGCTATTTGGCGAGAGCGCCTGCGGAGGTGGTTTGCGGGACGATTCCCGAGGAGGTGTTTGCTCGGCGAGGAAATCAGCGGTTTTACTTAAGATTGGGTCAGCACCAGAACAGCGGTTTCTTTCTCGACATGGAACCGGGGCGCAAGTGGCTAGAGGAGCGCTGCACGGGTAAGAGGGTGCTTAATCTGTTTTCCTATACATGTGCATTTTCAGTGGTGGCTCTCGGAGTAGGAGCGAAGCATGTGGTGAATGTGGATATGAGCCGAGGGGCTTTGAGCCAGGGACGGGAGAATCACCGCCTGAATGGACTGCCGGCGGAAGGGAGCAAGTATTTGGCTGCAAATGTATTGAAATCATGGGGGCGGATTAAGCGGCCAGGTCCTTATGATCTGGCGGTGATCGACCCGCCTTCGTATCAGCCGGGGAGTTTTGTTGCCAAGAAGGATTATTTGCGGGTGGTTCGGCGGATTCCGGAACTCTTGAAACCTGGGAGTGAGGTGTTGGCGTGTTTGAACGCACCTGAAATGGGAGAGGGTTTCCTGCGTCAGGCGTTTGTCGAAATGTGCCCGGAATGCGAATTTGTCGAGCGCTTGGCGTCGAGTCCGGACTTCCCTGATGTGGACCTCGACCGGCAGTTGAAATTGATGGTCTTTCGCTATTCGCCGAATAAGTAGGGGACGTTATGAGTCATCGCCGATCGTTTTCAATTAGAAAGTCTTTTAGGCTAGCTAAGTCATCTGTATTGATCAAATCAACTCCAGCATGAAGAAGTTCTAGCCACACTGCTGCACGTTCGGTCGAGGGTTCGTCGGGGGTCGCCCAAAAGCGTACGCGTTGGTGGTTGCGATGCGCCTTCGTTACGATTTCGATTAGTTTGGTGCGTTCGTTCGAGGGCATATCGCCGTCGCCTTTCCAACTGAAGGTCTTCTCCCAATTATCACTAATGATCGGGATAAAACGGGCATCGCTGTTTGTATCCAAATCGGCAAGCCGACCATCGTAGAATGTATGGCGAATATTCTGGGCTCTCATCGTTTCTCGAGGGCGATTTCCTGAGATTATTACGGTCACTGGACCTTCTACGCTCGTTTCGCGGGTGGAGGATGTTAGGATTTCTTTATACTGCTCAAGAGCGGCCTCGATCGCTTGGTAAGTTTTTTCTCCCTCGGTTTTGATATCGATGAATAAAGTGAACCGAGAGTTTTCTGAATACACGCTTCCTTTATTTTCACGTATTATATTTTGCAACGGTTCAAGGTAGAGCGATTGCAAGGTTTTGCTCGAGTGCGCGTCGCGCGCGTTGTGAGCGACCAGCAGTTGATTTCCAAATAGATGAACGTCCGCTTCGACACTGGTGAAGCCTTGCGAAAGCGCATCGTGCAATGGACGCTCATGTTCGTAGTCGTTGTGGGCATGGGCTTTGGCCAGGGGCTTGACTGGGTGGATGGAGCGAGGTGCCGCAGTGGTTAGAGTTGCGGAGGCGAATCCGAGAAAGAGGAGAGCGGTCGTTCTAATAAACATTGGAATTCTAATCCGTTTCATTCAGCTCTGCAATTGTGCGAGGAGTCCAGTGCTGTCGGCGAAGCGATCCGGCGTGACGCCCATGGCTTTGGCTTGCGTGAGCCAAAGATTGGCCAGCGGGGTCGCTTCGGGGCATTGGAGATGCTGGCCGGTGCGGAAGCGTCCCCCGCCGGAACCAGCTACGATTATGGGGAGGTCGCTGTATTGATGAGTTGAGCCGTCACCCAGTCCGGAGCCGTAGGTGAAGAGGGTGTTATCGAGCAGGCTGCTGCCATCGGCTTCTTCGATACTGTCCATCTTCGAAACGAGGTAGGCGTATTGCTCCATGTGAAAGCGATCGAGTTGTTCGAGCTGCTCAACGTAGGTTTGCTGGTTGTGCGACATTTGGTGATGGCTCATCGGCTTGTCGAAGAGGCCTTCGAAAGTGAAGGGTGTATTCCAGCGTTCGGGGCCCACCATGAGGGTGGCGACGCTAGTGAGGCCAGTTTGCAGAGCGACGACCATCAAGTCGCCCATCAGGCGAATGTACTCTCCGCGGGGCAGGTAGGCGGCAGTAGGTTCCGTCATTTCGACCATTTCGAGTTCGCTCTTCATCAGGTCGAGCTTTTCCATCTGTTCTTCGATGGTTCGGATGGAGTCGAAGTATTCGCCAAATTTTTGTTGATCGTTGTATCCAAGTTCTCGCTTCAGCGAGTGGGCGTCTTCCAGTACGAGATCGGTGATATTTCGGAATCTCTTGATCTCTTGAGTACCGAAGAGGCGGTTGTAGGCTTTGCGCGGATCCCGGATAGAAGGGGCTACGTGCCCCGTGCCATACCATGAAATGTTGTCGAAGTAAATGGACTCCAAGTTGTCCTGGTGGCTGTTGCAGCTGAATTCGAGCGTGCGGAAAGGCGTTTGATCGCCGACTGCGTCGGCTACGATATGATCGAGGGTCCGGTCGAGCGGCCAAGCGGATGATTCGATGGAAAAGGGAGCTGCGCTGCTGAGGAAGCAGGAAGCGCATTGGGCGTGCACGTCGGTTCCATTTTGGAATGCACGGTCTAACCCCGTGATCAGGGTCAGCTTGTCTTTGACCGAAGCGAGCGGCTGCAAGGTTGGCGTGAGGTCAAGGGGATGGTATCCTGCTTTGATCTTGGCGTCGAAGGGGGTAAACATTCGGTTGCCCAGATTTCCTGTTGGGACGATGGATTCGGCTTCGCCCGGGAAAAAGCTGCGTCGCACTACGCCGATCGGCGTATAGAAAAATGCAATACGTTGGGCGGGTCCCTTCGGGGACGCAGCCTGAGCGATGCTTTCCAGCCAAGGCAAAGAAAGTAGGGCTCCTCCGGCTCCGTGGAGAAAAGATCGTCTGCTTAGGGGGCTCATGGAATTGAAGGTAAGATTGTCGAAGGGCGTTTAGCCAGCGATTTGCTTGTCCCGATTGCTCCGACTGGCCGGGGCTCCTGCTGTTGGGGTTCGGAAAGGTTTGAAATACCAATGCCGAAGGACGCTTAATATGCGACCGCAATCTTCGGAAACGAGCAGGGAGCAGGGGATGAGGTATAGAGTGATGACCGTCGCGAAGGCGACCCCGAAACCGAGCGACACGGCCATGGGAATGAGGAATTGAGCGTGCCTGGAGGTTTCCAGCATTAGCGGCAGAAGCCCCACAAACGTCGTAACTGAAGTTAGCATGATGGGACGGAAGCGCTTGCCGCCGGCTTCTTGGCAAGCATCTCGCAAGGACATTCCCTCGCCCAGTCGTCGATTGATATAGTCGACCATAACCAGCGAGTCGTTCACGACGACACCAGCTAAAGCGAGCATTCCGAAGACGGATAGGTAGGATGGAGTGAGTCCCATAATCATGTGCCCTAGGAGGGCGCCGATGACGCCGAAAGGCAGAGCGATCAAGACGAAGAAGGGCTGGACCATCGATTTGAAAGGAATAGCGAGCAGGGCGTACAAAACGAAGATGAGAGCGATGGTTCCGATTATCGTTCGGCGTTTTGATTCCTCGGCTTCAGCCACATAGCCCATCCATTTGAAGGAGATGCCCTCAACTTCATTGCATAACTCTTGAAGGAGCGGAGTTATTTCTTGAGATATGCCTATAATGTCCACCGTTTCGTCGATGGGTTGGGCACCGATCCGGATGACTTCAGCCCGATCGTTACGCTCTACGAAAGTAGGTGCGGTGGTGAAGGAAACGTCGGCCACGGTGGTGAGCGGAACCTCAGCTCCACGCGGGGTGCGGATTTTTATGCGTTCGAATGTGTAGAGCGATTCGCGTTCGGCATCGGGTAGGCGGACCATGACTCGAATATCGTCGACGTCTTGGAGAACGCGTTGGGCCTGCTCGCCGTAGAAGGCCTGTCGGATTTGCCGGGCTAGGGATTGTTGGGTTAGCCCCAGTTCGACGGCTCTTGGCTTGAGTGAAACGACCAGTTCCTCGGCTTTCAGATTGATGTCCGCCCAAGCGGTGCTGATTCCTTCGTAGTTCGTTAGCAGATCTCGGATTTTTTCTGCGATTTCAGCCTTTGATTCCGAGCTTGGTCCTCGCAATTCGAGGTAGAGGTGCTCTTCATTGTATTCGCCGCTTTGCTGGAGTGAAGATTCTGAATACACGCGAAATCGGCGGGCTTCCGGGATTGGACCGACGATTTCCGCCCAGCGGGCGGCTAAGATGCTGTTGCGAGGTCCCGGCTCGCTTCTGTCTTCGGGCAGGAGAACTTCGACTTGGACGAATCCTTGCGATTGACTGTATCCTCGTCCGGGGAATTTGGCTCCGGAGACTAAAGAAACATTCCTGACGAGCGGTTCGCCCGTACCGGGGTCGACGAATTCCTCTTTGAGCTGATCGACGGCGCCGACGATCCGACGAATATAGCGATCGGTGACTTCTACGGGAACATCGCCAGGGAGAGCAAGCGTTGCCGTGAGTCGTAAGGTATCGACAGCGGGGAACGATTGGAACCCAATCCGTCCACCAACGCAGTAGCCTGCCATGAGCAAGCCCATGGTCAGGAAAACCGCCAGGACGGATAGTCGATTAGCGATCGCGAATCTAAGAGACGGTTGATAGATTTTCTCTATAAAGCGTTCCAGGGCGCTGGCGATGCTCGACTGAAATCGGACGAAGGCGTTGGGCTTGCGATTTATTCGAACGTGCTTCAAGTGGGCAGGAAGGATGAGCTTGGATTCGAGTAATGAAAAAAGCAATACGGGCGCAACAATCGGTGGAATCTGTTTAGCGAAGTCGCCCCACACGCCATCGAAGTAGAGTAGAGGTAGAAAAGCGACTGCGGTGGTGATGACTCCAAAAGTGACAGGAACCGCGACTTCCTTGGTCCCGAGAATGCTGGCTTCGGTCGGGTCCATTCCGGTCTTGAGTCGAGAGTACACGTTTTCGCCGGTGATGATGGCATCGTCCACTACCACGCCGAGGACGAGGATGTAGCCAAAGAGGCTCATTATGTTCGCGGTGACACCGAAGAATGGCATGAGTAAAACGCCGCCCGCGAAGGAGACGGGGATTCCCAGTACAACCCAAAACGCAACTTGCGGTCGTAGGAATATTCCTAGGATAATCATGACCATGATGCTGCCTTGAAAGAGAGATGTAACCAAAGTGTCGAGACGGCCGCGAATGCTTCGAGACTCGTCTTTCCAAATATGTAGCTCCACGCCGTTCGGAAAACGATTGTGGGCATTGTTTACGTAATCGTGAACTTTGTCGGATATATCGATGGCACTTTCCTGGCCGACGCGCATGACTTCGACGTAGAGGGCTGGTTTTTCGTTGAATTCGACATACTTCGTGCCGCCTTCGAAACCGTCAATAATGGTGGCGACTTCTCCGATCAGAACATCTGCGCCGTTGGATGATCGGATGGGGATTTTCGAAAAATCTTCTTCGGTATAAGCCTGCCCTTGCGTTCGAATCGTCATCCGACCGCTTTCGCTTCGAATCGAGCCGGCTGGCATATCTACAGAGTTGCGACGAACGGCATCGGCGATCTGCTGGAATGAGAGCTTGTAGGAGCGGAGTAGAGACTCGTTGGCCTCGATCGAAATTTCCCGATTCCGATCGCCTTGGATATTCGTGCGACTGATGCCGGGAACTTCGAGCAAATCGTCTCTGACTTGTCGTGCGGCTTTCAATAGGTCGTGGTCGCTCAAATTGCCGCATATCGCGATGGTGAGCACCTCTCGGGAGTTGGCGGATTCGGGAATAAAAATGCGTGGCGGATCCGTTTCGGCGGGGAATGTGTTGATCGTATCGACCTGGGCTTTGACGTCGTCCATCAGTGCCCGCAGATCGACTCCGTCTTTGGCTCGTAAGTAGAAGCGAGCCCGGCCGTTGCTGCCATCTGCGTTGAGGCTCTTAATACCCTGGACGCTTTCCAATGCGGCTTCGACGGGAATTAGGATGGCTTTTTCGATATCCTTGGGCGTTCCGCCGCGATACCGCATGTCCATCATGACGGTATTCCAGCTGAGCGCGGGGGTCACTTCCAAAGGAATCTTGAAGAACGCGGTGTAGAATCCAGCCAGCAGGATGCCGATCATGAGGAAATTGGCAGCGATGCCATTTTTGGTAAACCAGCGAATCATTGATCAGAGGCTTCCCGATTTCTTTCCGCCTCCACCGAGGCCTTTTTCGATTTTACCCTTCTTGTGATCCCAATCAGTCCTAGTGATGTCCTCTGGATTGATGGTAGGCATGACTTCGACTTGAGCTCCCTCGGGGGCGTAGGACAGTTTGGTGGTCGCTAGAAGCGTGCCGACTGGGATATTGGGATCGCGAATGAGGATGTTGTTCGCGTCGGACCAGACCGCTTCGATGGTCCGTGTGCTCAGAGTCAACTGATTGGGGTCGACGAGATAGACTTGGTTCAGGCGTTTAACGCCGAGACGCGGCAAAACCATGACGTTTTCCAGGATTTTGCCCGAGATTGACGCTGTAACCGGTTGTTCAATACGAAGAGGGGTTTTGCCGGAAAGCAGCCCGAATGGATCATTTACTTTCGCGATGGCGAAGAGCTCGAGCGAATTGGCGTCGAGGGTGCCTTCTGTTCGAATGATCTGCGCTTGCCAGACGAGGTTGTTCTCCGGATTCAAGGTGTCGCTAAGCTCAACGGCCAATGGCGGATCTCCGACTCGTTCCGGTAAATCGAGTAGTGGTAGATCTTCGCCGGAAATGGGTAAGCGAATCTCCGCGTAATCGGATGCGAAAATAGTGCCCAAGGGAGAGTTGGTGCGAATGGCTTGCCCCAAGCCGACGGACCGTTGACGGACGCGACCATCGAAGGGCGCTCGGATGCGGGCTCTTTCTAAGTCGCGCTGGGCTCGGCCTAGTAGAGCATCGGCGGATTTCACATTGGCCTCAGCTTGTTTTAACTGAGGGATTCGCAGCACGAGCGGATCGGGGTTCTCGTTCTGATCCGGACTTAACTTTTCCCAGTTGGCTCGCGCCTGATCCGATTGGGCTTTTTCAAGTGCGTAGGACGAGGTGGTGCGGGCTACTTGAGCCTCGGCATTGGCGACGGCTGCTTCGAAATCGGCGGTGTCCAATTCCACGAGTATTTCGCCTGCTTCGAAGAAGGCGCCGTCTTCGAAGTTTTCGCTGATGCGGACGACTTTTCCCGTCACTTCGGAATTCAGAGTGATTTGGTCATGGGGACGTACGTTGCCCTGGGTTATGATCTTGGATGCATAATCCCGGGGGATAAGTTCAACCACTTGCGTTCTAATCGGGCGCGGTTTGCCCTTTCCTTTTTTGGTCTCCTCAGGTTCGACGGAAAGCGTTACGTAGCCGAACCAACCGATCGCCAAGATCAAGACGGGCGGAAGGAGGCGTATCAGAATGGAGACAAGGTTCCTGGGATTCGAGGGAGCGGATGCTTGGTAACCCTTCTCGCTTGGTGGCGAGGTATCTTTCGGTTGAGAGTTACTTTCTGGCGAGGGCATGTACAGGGTGTTCCGAGAGAGAGGTTCGTGAGCAAGAGATGATTACGGGGTTCGAAGCTTCAGGAGGGATCATATACGATATGATGCGATGTTTGGGATAAATCGAAATCGCTCACGAGGCGAACGTATTCCTTCAGAGAATGTTTAGTAAATCAAAATTAGTAGGGCCGGCCCTACGGGTTCGGCATCGGCTCGGTTTCTTCACTTGCCATTGCGAGATTGGAATCGGTTGGTTTTCTTCGGAATGGATTGCTTAGGATGACCTGTTTTATTATGCTTTGCATGCTGTAGGCATTTGATGCGGTTTCGCTGGCGATGAGATCGAGGGCGGGCTCATCGGCGATTTCGGTTTCTCGTCCAAGTGCGAAGGTGAGTAGGTGACCTGCGAAGGCTCGAGTGAAGCGGTCTTTTTCGGCGAGAATGGCGTCTTTGAATTCTAGGATATTTTGAAACGGGTAATCGCGAAGGAGCGTTCCGGCAGAATCGACCTCGCGTCCGTTTTCGTAAGTCTCGCGCCAGAGCCCGGTAGGGCCGTAGTTCTCGAATGCGAAGCCGAGCGGATCGATGTTTATGTGACAGCCGGCGCATTCGGGTTTGTCTCGGTGGGCTTCGAAGCGTTCGCGCAGGGTAAGGTTTTCGTCGACTTCTCCGCTTTCTTTTTCGGGCAATGGAGGTACGTCGGCTGGCGGCGGTTCAGGTGGGTTATTGAAGATGACCGAGGCTATCCACGCTCCGCGAGTAATGGGTTGAGTGCGAGTCGGTTTGGAGGTCATCGTCATAACCGCCGCAGTTGTAATGACGCCGCCTTGTCTCCGATCTTCTAATACAACTCGATCGAAAGGGATAGATGTGGCATGGCGCCGATTGGATTGGCCTCCATCTAAGTACCAGGAGTCAAGGAGCGGACTGCGATAGCTGAAATTTGAGTCGATGAGCTCTAGAATGGAACGGTTTTCGATGAGAATGGTTTCGAAGACGAGAAGCGGTTCCAGCATCATGTGCATGCTGGCTCGGTATTTGGCGAAGTAGAAATTTGGATGTAGATCCGGGTCGGGTACGGAGGAGATGATGCGCTCGAGTTGAAGCCATTGGGAGGGAAAGGAATCGCAAAAACGTTTAAGCCGTTCGTCGCTGAGCATTCGATCGACCTCTTTTGAAAGCGTATTCGAATTGTGGAGTTCGCCTTTTTCTGCGAGTTCGATTAGACGTTCGTCCGGAATGCTGCCCCAGAGGAAAAAGGAGAGTCTCGACGCGAGAGCAAAGTCGGTCGAGGTATCCGCTTCCATGGCTCGATCGTAGAGGTAGAGAAAACGAGGCGATGCTATTGCTGCCGCTGCGACGGATTTCATGCTGTCGGTGAAACTCTCGCCTGATTCGATGTTGGCGAGAGCGTGCTTGAGGTAGCGGTTGACAGTCGAGGTTTCGGCGGGTCGCCTGAATGCTCGAGTTAGGAATGCCTGTATGCGTTTCTCGATTGCGAGTTCGATGTTCTCTTCTCGATTCGGCTGTGCGAAAAAGGAGTCCCAAATACCGCAGCTCTTTTCATTGAAATCGTTACTCTCGACGATTGAACGGCTGAGTTTTAGGAAGGATTCCATGAGCAGCGGCGAGAGAGAAAGGTGGTCGCCTCGATTGTCGAAGCCGTGTTCGGCTCGGAGGTCTTGGGGAAAGGAAGCGACTCCGGCGAGGCGAGGTTCGATTAGTTGCGATTTGCCAAGCGGGCGACTGCCTGCTTTGAGCGTTTCCGGCATGATGCCGGCGGCTGGTTCGAAGTAGTTACCGTGCTCTCGCAGCATGCGTTCCGGTAAGGTGAAAACTTCGACCTTGAGCTTGAAGAGATCCTGTACGGCATTGCTGTACTGGAAGCGGTTCATTCGCCGAATGGGTGTTTGTGGGAAGGTGGTTTGCGAAGCGATTGATTTTTCGAGCAGGAGCTTTAGTTCGGATAAAACGCGTTCGTATGTTTCATTGCTGAGAGGCGGTTCTTCTTCTGGAGGCATCTCTTTGAAATCCAGTACGTCGAAAATCGTTTGTAGGCGCTCCAGGTCACCCGTCAAATCGTCAAGGCTTTCGATCTTCAATAGGTTTAGGTCACCTTCCTCTTTGTCGTCTTTGCCGTGGCATTGGATGCAATTTTCTTCGAAGACGGGTTTTAGGAAGTCGGTGAATAGGGTTTCGCTGGAAGCTTTCGGGCAGACTGTTGCGAAGGCTAGAGCGAATGTAGCAGCGTTTAAAATGAAGGATATTGGGCGGGGTGGCATGCTCAAGGGGAGGTGTACTCAGATATTTCGCTGGTTTGCCGGATTTTTGGACCAATGAATTGGTTCTTTGTTGAATAAAGCGATTATGGTTAAAAAAAGTAAGATGCAACTTTTGAAGGTTTGGTGACGGTTGTCGGGTGAGTCTTGATTGATCAGCTTCGCTCTCATTCTCATTCTGCTCTTGAAATTCTACCGGTAGTTTGCATTTTACGAAGTCTCAGCTCCCCATTTATCCCACCCCACGAACCTATAACCGCATTAATGCTCTATGAATGATTCCTCGCCTAACTGTGCCTCGTCGCAAAACGCTCTCAGGGCGTTTCAATTTGTAGAAAGTCGAATCTGTAGAGGGATTACGGCGGTCTTTTTAGTTGCGGCGATAGGTGGTATATTTCTTACCGCTCCATCGGCGTCGGCTGCGAATACGAAGCCGAATGTTTTGATCCTCGTTTCCGATGACCAAGGTTGGGGAGATGTGGGGTACCACGGTGGTGAGATGGCTACGCCGAATATCGATAAGCTTGTAGAGGAGGGGCTTGAGATGAATCGTTTTTATGCCTATCCGATTTGCACGCCGACGCGTACGTCCTTGCTAACCGGACACATTTCGATGCGGCACGATATTTTCGCTCCTAGTCAAAACTTGGGACACGATCCGCAATTGATGAACCAAGCGTTCAAAAACGCTGGTTATATGACGATGACTGCCGGCAAATGGCATCTAGGGAGAGATACCCAACGAGATTTTCCGATTAACCGTGGATTCGACCACACGTACGGTTCGCTGAACGCGGGGCCGGATTATTGGACGCATGGTCGAGGCGAAGTGAAAGATTGGGGCCGCGATGGAAGGACGGTTCACGAAAATGGCTACGCGACGGATTTGTTTGGAAACGAAATCAGTCGTTTGATTCGGGATCGCGATCCTTCTAAGCCCTTCTTTTCATACGTGGCATTCACCGCGCCTCATACGCCGCTACAAGCTCCCCAAGAATACGTCGACAAATACGCCCACATTGAGGACGAGGATCGTCGCATCTATTGCGCGATGGTGGAAGTTTTGGACGTGGCGATCGGCAATATCCTTCAGGCAGTCGATGATGAAGGAATTCGCGATAATACGCTGGTTTTGTTTTTCTCTGATAACGGAGGTAGCGCTGGAGCGGACAACGGAGATTTTCGCGGGCGCAAAGGTCAGGTATACGAGGGAGGTACTCGCTTGCCTGCTATTTTTCGTTGGCCTGGTGTGATTCCCGCAGGAGTGAGAAGCGAGCAGTCGGTGGTGGTTTACGATATCTTCCCGACATTCGTAGAGGCATTGGGTATTCCGACGAAACTGAATATGCCATTCGATGGTGAAAGCGTTTGGGATACGCTTCAATCTGGTAAGACTCGTAGTCGAAAAACGGATATATTGATTGGGAATAGCACTGCCTATTCCGTGCATTCCGGCGAATACAAACTCGTCCACTCGAATGTAAATAAAAACACCCCCGATGCCCCTGCGGAAACGATTGAACTTTTTAAGATATACGATGATCCAAATGAGACCAAAGATGTGTCGAAGGCGAACCCAGACGTGGTGAATGCGATGCTTGCCAAGAATCGCTTTATGGCAGAAATGATCGGCAATGCTCCTTTTCGCGCTCCTCGAGGAGCAAGAGGTGGAGTAAGGGCAGGCGGTAGACTTGGTGGCAGGCCAGGCGGTCCTGGTGGTCGCGGCGGTAATGCTGTAGCTGCGGGAGGTCCTGGTGGTGGCGATCAAGTTGCCGCAGGTCCACGAGTTGGTGGAGCCGGTTGGTCGCGATACGGCGGCGGTCGTCCTAGTAGTGCTCCAATTGTACGCGATGCCAATGGCAATATCGTGCACTTGCACGAATCGATTCCTGAATGATGGGATAAATAGTCCTACCTTCCTGTATCCCAAGATCGGATACGCTTCATTTTAAACTTCTTAAGCGCAGCTCGGCCTTGCAAGGTCGAGCTGTTTTGCGTTGATAGGTTCGATATTATGGCTGGTCGAAAAGTTCAGGAGGAAAACGATAGGTTGAGGGTTTTGTTCGTTTGTTCAATGAATCAGTGGAGAAGTTCCACTGCCGAGCGGGTTTACGGGCGAAGTTCTAAAATTGATGCACGGTCGTCGGGAACGAGTTCGAAAGCCAGAAAGCGCGTATCCGTTTTGGATATTAAGTGGGCGAACCTTGTTTTGGTTATGGAAGGGAAGCATCGGCAGCGGTTGAGGGATGGAGTATGACCTTCAATCGCGGCCCGGATACCGTTGGGAGCATTGGCGGCAGTTGGGTGGAAAGCCACGAGAGTCCATCGCGTAGCGACAACGCAATGCGGCGTGGAACCGCCCTAAATCAGGAAGAACCTAGGATAGATCCCCACGTTTGGGCTCAGGGGGATCGGTACTCGTTAAAAATGTGAATAGCGAATATTGGCCTAGTTCGTCTAAAGGAGCTCTAGAACATTTTCCGGTGGGCGACCGATTGTAGCTCGGGAACCTTTTACGATGATGGGGCGTTCGATAAGTTTTGGGTTGTCGGCTAGAATTCGGACCCAGTCTGCAGGCGACCGATCGTCTTTGAGGGATAGGTCGAGATCTTTGAAAAGTGCTTCTTTGGATCGAATGATTGCTGTAGGGGCGACATCTAGTTTTTGGCAAATGTCGGTAAGCTCGCTGGGGCTGGGCGGATTTTTGAGGTATTCAACGATTTCGAGATCGGCGTCTTTATCTTGGAGAATCCCGAGGGTTACACGGCTTTTGCTACAGCGAGGGTTGTGGTAGATCGTTATCTGAGACATGAGCAGGCATGTTGGCGATGGGGCAGGAGCTGTCCAATTGTTTCGATGATTCTCTGGACAGGCTTAGAGCTTTGCGCTTCAAGATTGGACTCCGTTGATTTTCGGGCCGGTTCTGGCACTGAAATGGCGGGATTTCACAACAACAACTAGAACGATTCAGCGCTAAGTAAAATGCCAGTCGCAACACCTAAGCAATACGAAGCCATGCTAGACGCCGCTCAAAAAGGCGGCTACGCATATCCAGCGGTTAACATCACGTCCATCGTGACCATTAATGCCGCTCTAAAGGCCTTCGCCGACGCGAAGACCGATGGCATCATTCAAGTTTCAACGGGAGGCGGTCAATTCGCATCCGGTCTTAATGTGGCGGACGCAGCCTTTGGCGCGATCGTTTTGGCTGAGGCAACTCATCTTTTGGCCGAGAAGTATGACGTATTGGTCGCTCTTCACACTGACCATTGCCACCCGGCGAAGGTTGACGGATTCCTCCGTCCTCTCCTCGAGGCATCACGCAAGCGTGTTGCCGAAGGTAAAGGACCTCTGTTCCAGTCGCACATGTTCGACGGTTCGGTGGTGGATCTTAAAGAGAACCTTACGATTTCGAAGGAACTTCTCAAGGAGTGCTCGGAGCTCGATATTATCCTCGAAGTTGAAGCTGGCTGCGTAGGTGGCGAAGAAGACGGACACGATACTTCCGGCCTTCCTGCAGAAAAGCTTTACACGACTCCTGAAGATATGCTCGAAGTTTACGAAGCACTTCAGCCGATCGGCCGCTTTTTATTCGCAGCTACATTCGGAAACGTTCACGGTGCGTATAAGCCAGGTTCGGTTAAATTGACTCCGACCATTCTTCGCGACGGGCAAAAGGCGGTTACGGACAAGCATGGCGCGGAAGCTGAAATGGATCTCGTTTTCCATGGCGGTTCCGGTTCGGAGCTATCCGATATCCGCGAAACGCTCGACTATGGAGTGGTTAAGATGAATATCGATACCGATACCCAGTACGCGTTTACTCGCCCAGTTGTGACTCACATCTGCGAGAATATTGAAGGCGTACTCAAGATCGATGGAGAAGTAGGCAACAAGAAGACTTACGATCCACGCGGATACTTGAAGAAGGCCGAGAAGAACATGGCGGATCGTTTGATCGAGGCCGCCAAGGATTTGCGCTCTGATGGGCAAACGATCTTCGGAACGGTGTAATAGGCCGCTTCGTGCTTTCCAATTGAATTTACAAGACCGGTTCCTGCAAGGGAGCCGGTTTTTTTGGGATTGAGGGACTTAGAGATTGCGAGGGGAAATGGCCGCGAGGAGGCACGAAGAAGCACAAAGATTTGATTTGTCATTTGGGGTGAATCTCCGCTGACGTGGCGTAGCTCTCGTGTTACATTGAAAAGGGGTATCTTGAGTCTTTTTGCTGTCTCGTGCCTCTTTGTGGCAAAAAGCGCTAGTGGTTTTTGCTGTGGCGGACCTCTCGGGGATAGGTCCCTGTCTGGCTAATCTATGGGTAGTTCGACGGCAGTCACTTGATGACTGATTCCTGGGAAGCTGACTTGGCGTTTGATTAGACTTGGACTATCCTTGAGCTTGGAGCCGGCGATGGTTTTGTCGTCGATCGCGGTTGCAGTATGAGTGTTGTCATCAGCCCATTCGGAATTGAGGAGGGCTATGCTGACCGCTTCGCCTATAATGTCAGGGCGTGCATAGTCGGGGTGACCGATCGAGCCGAAATAGATCATACCCGAACTCATGCCGACTTTGAGGGGTTCATTGAAAAGTTGAATCGCGTTTAGAGCCGCGTCGATGGCTCGGTCTTGGTGATAGCTGCCGGAGAATAGGCAGAGGATGCCTGCGCCTCGAGTTTTGATGGGTATGCCTCCGAACCTCAGGGTAGATTCGGTGACTTGGTAGCAGACGCTATTGGTCCAGTTTGCGAAGTCGCGGGGTTCGAGTTGCTCGGATTTTTCGCGTGCAGCTCTAGCTCGAATATCGACGATTGTGGCTTCGATAACGTCTTTATCGATACTCTGGCAGCCCAGTAGCCATTCAATGGATACTCCAAGCAATTGGGCCAGGTCTGGTAGCAGACTAATGTCAGGGGCGTTTTCGCCACGTTCCCATTTGGAGACAGCTTGAGGGCTCACTTGCACGGCATTGGCTATGTCGGTCTGCGTCAGTCCAGACTTCTTGCGGCGGTGGCGGATGCGGTCTCCTAGGTCTTGAAGGTTCATAATCGTTCTGCTTGCAGATTAAAGGCAAACTGGGCCGAGTTGAAAGCGGAATCTGACTTTTTGCAGGAATTACCCAATGAGTTCGTGGTAGGTTACGCAGTAAGCTTTGCGTTGACAGGGCTTGCAGTGACCGCCGATCCAGAGTTTGTCGAATTGCTCCATTAGGGGGTGGATGATCTCTGGATCGTCGGAAAAGATTCCCGATTCGAAGTTTCGCCGGTTTTCGGATTTGGCTCCCATTCCGGCTCCGGTTAGATTGGCACTGCCGGTGTAGGCTGTTTTCCCGTCAACGATGACGGTTTTGAAATGAGTCCTCGGACAGAGAATCATCTCTAGTCCGTCGATGAGGTTGGGGAATCGATCGAAGTCTTTTCGGAATGCGGGGCCAGGTTCTTTTGCATGTATTATTCGAATGGATACTCCGGTGTCGATAAGGTTTGAGAGCATCTGAAGAAATGGAATCATGCGTGGCCCCTGCTTGACGTACATGTCTTTGATATCGGCGGTGGCTATCCAGATGAAAGTCTGGGCCTGGGGAACGGCTTCTAGAGTGACGCGCTGATAGATCTCGCTATCGTTGATGACTTGGGTGGGCATAATTAAAAAGTGAATGGTGAAGGGGGAATAGTGAAGGGGTCGAGAAAAAGAAGTAGCCATTTGGAGTGAGGGGCTTTCTGATGGGTGGCATGTCAAAGGAAAGAATCGCTTTTATCGGTACTGGAGTAATGGGAAAGAGTATGGCGGGCCATTTGTTGAACGCTGGTTATCCGGTCTCGGTTTACAATCGGACTAAATCGAAAACAGATGATTTGGTCGCTCGAGGAGCGGAGTGGCGGGAGGCTCCGGCGGATGCGGCAGCCGATGCCGATGTGGTGATAACGATTGTCGGTTTTCCTCAGGATGTAGAGGAAACTTACTTTGGAGCTCAGGGAATTTTTCAAACATTGGAGTCGGGCGCGTTGGTTATCGATATGACCACTTCAAGTCCGCTTTTGGCCAAGCGAATTGCCGAAGAAGCGTCTAAGCGCGAAATTGGGTCCTTGGATGCTCCGGTATCCGGAGGCGATATGGGTGCGCGGGAAGCTCGACTTTCTATAATGGTTGGTGGCGAAGAAGCCGATTTCGAGCGAGCGAAGCCGCTTTTCGAGATTATGGGTAAGAATATCCATTTGCAGGGTCCGGCTGGATCAGGGCAGCACACGAAGATGAGCAATCAGATTGCGATAGCGGCTGGGATGGTTTCGATCGCCGAATCGTTGGCTTATGCAAAAGCCTCGGGGCTTGATCCGAAACGGGTATTAAAGAGCATTGAGTCGGGGGCTGCAGGAAGTTGGTCTCTGAGCAACCTAGCCCCAAGAGCGTTGGATGGAAACTACGATCCTGGATTCGCAGTTAAGCATTTTATCAAGGACATGGGTATTGCCATCGAATCGGCTGAAGAATTGGGTTTGGTTATGCCAGGTTTGAAACTCGCGAAATCGCTTTACGATAGTGTCGCTGCAGATGGTGGAGCGGATGATGGAACGCATGCTCTGTTCCGTTATTACTTCGAAGGCAATCAGGGGTAGTTTCTCTGTATTGGCTCTCTGGAAGAGCTCGGTTAAGGCTGTGTGCTATGGACTTGTAAAATTCGGGTGAGCCTTGAAAGGGGAAGCCGATTTTCTGCTTGAGAGCTGAACATTAAGCTCAGTTGAGTGTGAAAACGAGTAGCGGATCCGCTTTACTGGAGCCTTGAGGGTACGGTGGTATCGCCTGGGCAAGGTTTAGTGGGTGTGAATGAGAGCCGCTAGGGATGACGCTGCGTTCCAGCCATGTTTTTCGAAATTGAGTTTCCAGGCCCTGACTGCTTGGTCGCGTTGGCCGGTATTCCAACGGTAAACGCCCTTGGCGAAACCGAGGTAGGGATCCTCTAGATGGATTGTATCCAGGTCGTTTGCAAAATCGTTCCATAATTTTCCAGTTTGAGCTTCGAGGCCGATGGAAACGAGATTGTATTAGGAGAGCAATCGGAGGCGACGAGCATCCTGTCAATTGGTTTTGAAATTTAGTAATGAGATTCGGATGAATGGAGATATTAATTTTCGTAGCGTATTTATTTGTGTAATCTGTGGGCAAAAAAACGATTGGGATATTACGCTTTTAAATAGTTGGCGGGGAGGAGTTGATTGGTAAATCCGCCGCAGATGGCTCCCGCAATCGGAGCGAATACGTAAACGATGAACCAGCCGCTGCCGTTAAGCGTGAATGGTAGATCACCCCAGCCGGCTAGGCTCGAGAATATTCGGGGAGCGAGGTCTCGCGCGGGATTGAAGCCACCCATGGAAATCGGTGCCAATAGCGAAATGAGAACGGTTAGAGTCATGCCGATTACGAAGGGAATGGCGGGTCCGGGCAGGGTTTTGCGGCGTTTGTCGGTGATCCCGAAGATGACCAATGATAGCAAAGCGGTGCCGATGAATTCTGCGAGGAATCCGTGGAAGGCGGTGACTGAGCCGCGAGCGGCTTCATTGATCGTTTCACCGCTTGGGTTGGGATAGTATTCGCCGAAGATCATGGCGCTGGCTTCGCTACCCGCTTGTCCTCGAACGATGCCGTTGGTTTGTTCGAAGAGTTCGATGACTCCGCCGTAAACGAGATAGATGAGCGAAGCAGCTGCGAAGGCTCCTAGGAATTGAATTAGAATGTAGGCGGCCGCTTGGCGCTTGGGGAAGGATCGGAAGACGACCATTGCAAGCGTGATCGCGGGATTCAGGTGAGCTCCACTGAGCGGTCCGGTGAGGATAATCGCTACGGTTAGTCCGAAGCCCCACACGATAGCGACTTGAAAGATTCCGACTTGAGCTCCGCAGGCGACAGCGGTCGCGACGCTGCCGCAGCCGAAAAGGACGAGAAGGAAAGTGCCGAGAAATTCGCCGGCAATCCATGTTTTAGGGGTCATGATGGTTGGATTGGATATTTAACGACTAGGCTGATTTGCCTGAACGGTAGCCTGTTGCGTAGGCTTTAAAGACGAGTTTGATCTGATCGCGGACTTCGCGGAAGCAGTCCATGACCTCTTCGTCGGTTCCGCTTGCTTTTGCTGGATCGAAGAATCCCCAGTGGTGACGTTCGACTTGGCCCGGAAATACAGGGCAAGCTTGGTCGGCATTTCCGCATACGGTGATGACGGTGTGAATATCGCGATCGAGAAAGGTATTCATGTGCTTCGAATCGTGCTTCGAAATGTCGATTCCGATTTCGTCGAGGGCCTCGATCGCTTTCGGGTGGACGTATCCGGCTGGGTCTGAACCGGCGGAATGCACTTCGAATAGGTCGTTGCCAGCGGCTCGGAGGATGCCTTCAGCCATGTGGCTTCGGCATGAGTTTCCAGTACAGAGGATAAGAATACGTGGTTTGTTCATGGTTGTCGGATAGAGTGTATTAGCAGCAGTCGTTGGTTAGCGAATCTTGGAGTCGATTCAGGTCGACTGTAAGAACGGCGTCGTCAACTGCGTAAGTTTCGATCGCTTGCAAGCTGGATAGAGCGATTGGGTGAAGCGAAGGGGCGAATTCGTAGAAATTCCAATTGGCCTTTCGTTTAACGATTAGGAGCTCTCGGCTTTTCATGTATCCAAGGTGTTTGGACGTTTTTACTTGGGCTTCTTGAAGAATTTCTTGGATCTGGCAAACGCAGAGCGGTCCCTTCAGGAGAAGGTTCACGATGCGAAGCCTCGTAGGATCGCTCAGGCATTTGTAGAAGGAGGATAGGTCCACGTGGTGGAATTTCTCGATATATCTATATACGTCAATAGGAATATACCAATTGGAGAATTAAAATAATGCAGAGATTGGGTGGAGTTGAAATCGATTCGGGCGGCTTCGAGTTGCCTTTTGGAGGGCTTTTCGAAAACCAAGCGAGTTTCTCCCGCATCTACATTAGCGGCGGTTTGGCTTTTTGACCTTGTGACTGTCTAGAGTCCGGCTTTGCATGGGAGTTCGTTTTCCGTATGGTTTCTAGCGTCGATCCTTCAGCTCTGCTTTTCCCAGAATCGCTCTTCGAGCAGGACTATTTGGTATTCCTCTCGTTTTTCGGATGGATGTTGGTCGGTTTACTCGCTTGGACGAAGCCGTTGTGCGATCGGCAGAATGGCGAACGATACTGGGTTTGGTTCGGTTATTTCGCATTTGCTGAGGCGATGGCGGATTTTATAAGGGCCCTTTCGTTTTCGGATCCGTTTTTTCGCACGTTCAGCATCGAAACGCCGTTGGAAATGTTGGGGCTAGGGTGTTTGATCGAATTGTCATTGCGGCGACTGAATCGTTACAAGGGCAAGCGATTTCCACCGATGGCGGCGATTGCCTGCGCGTTGCTTGGTTTCGCGATCGAGGTGAGCTCGATGCTTTATTCGTTGATCGTGGCGTTTATGGTTTCGACGGTGGCTTGTCTTTGGTTCGTGTCCACGCTCGGGAGGATCGCTCGCGAGCAAGGTTGCAAGGAGCTTTACGTTATTCTGGCAGGGGTTTTGACGTTAATTCCTGCTTGGGTTCTTCACCCGGACCATTTGGCGTTCGTGCGGAACGAGACTTTGGTTTCGTTTGACGAATTTCCGTTTTACGGCTTTTTGCTTTTATTTCTCCGTATTGTTTCAGCGTGGCTGATCTTGGGCGGGTTTTGGTATTATCGTTTGCAGGCTCGGGTTGAGGATGTGGGACCTGGAGCTCAGGAGCGTTTGAAGTTTTTGGGATTTCGGGTTTTGCCGGGTTCAATGGTGGCAGTCATTCTGGCCAGTTATTTGGTTACGATTTGGAATGGACGGAGTGAGCGCGAGGAGATGGAATCAGGATTCCTTTCACGTTCGGAGACTGCGGCTTTATCGATTGATCGGGCTTTGGTTGAAGGGGAGCATTCGGCTGGTCGCGATTCTTTGGAGTCGAGTCTCCGATCGATTCGGGGAATCGGAGAGTCGGTGTCACGTGTATATTTGTGGCGGGATACGGATGCCGGTTTGGAGGTTCTTTTCGACGGGGCTAACGATAACGGGGGGACGGTGATCGTTGGGAATGACCATTTCGTGAAAGAGGCTCAGAATTTCAAGAAGAGGCAGCCGTTTGTGGTGGGGCCGGCAAGGATCGGGTCGAATCTTGTTTTGAATGTCAGTTCGCCAATTCGGGGCCTTGACGAGGAATCAGTGCTAGTTTGGCTGGGCATAGATGTGGGCGCTAAGTCGTGGATGAAGGATATTTCGTTGGCTCGTTTACAGACTATCGTGATCGCGGGGCTAGTTTTGGCACTGCTGATTTTCTTTCTCTATTATCAGATCGAGAACGAGTCCGAGGCGGATTTGGCTTTGGCAAAGGAGCGAGCGGAAGCGATGGATCGGGCGAAAAGCGAGTTTCTTGCGGTTATTAGTCACGAGATTTGTACGCCGCTGCAGAGCGTATTGGGCTATAGTAATCTTCTGCGTGGGACGCGATTGGACGAAAAGCAAATGTCCTGTCTGGATACGATTCAGTCCGAGGGTAAGATCCTGCTGCGCATCGTGCAGGACATTTTGGATTTTAGTAATCTGCGCAAAGCCAGTTCGGAGCTGAAAGAAGAGGCGGTCCCGTTGAGGCGTCTGATCGACGAGACGTTTCGGACGATCCGACCTATGGCGGAGCGAAAGGGTTTGGTGGCGGAATTGGATGTCGCTGATGCCATACCGGCGGTAGTACAGACAGATGGGGTCCGTTTGAGGCAAGTTTTGCTGAATCTAGTGGGGAACTCAGTGAAGTATACGGACACAGGAAACATTCGTTTCGCGATTCGAAGAAGTAGCGCTTCGAGGGATTCCGGGAAGCTGGATTTCGTGATTTCGGATTCTGGTGTTGGGATCAAGGGTGTGGATTTGGAGCGTTTGTTCGAACCATTTATTCAGTTGGAGCATGTGGGGACTTCGCCGCGCGAAGGAGCTGGTCTGGGATTGGCGATTGTGAAGCGGATCGTCGAGTTGATGGGTGGTTCGATTTCGGTGAAAAGCGTCCATGGGGAAGGATCGGAGTTTACGGTTTCGTTCGATTTTACCGTTTTGGAGCAGGAAGAGCTCGTCGAACTCGAGGCGAATCGGGGTGATGTGGAGTTGGAGGAATCGCTCTCGCTTGGCGAAAAATATCCTTTGGAAGTTTTGGTTGTGGATGACAATCCGATGGTGCGCGGCTTGATTGCTCAGTATTTTGAGTCGCTGGGATATTCGCCGGATCAATTTGAGGATGGAAAGCCAGCTTCGGAGAAAGGAGCGGCCTATGATTTGATCGTGACTGATTTGCGGATGCCAGGCATGACCGGGCCTGAGGCGGCGACGATTATTCGGAGAAATTCCGGTTTGGCGGATCAGCCGTGGATTATCGGAGTATCGGCGACGTTAGCGGAGGACGAGATCGCTCGAGCGATGCGGTCGGGAATTAATGATTTTATCGGAAAGCCGTTTTTCGCCGGCGATTTGGAGGAGCGAATTCGAAGAATTCCTTGGTTGGAGCAATTGGCGAAGAGTGGAAATAATGTTGCTGAGGAAGAGGCGTCGGCCGAAGAGGCCTTCGAGGAAACGGGGCCCGACCCCGAATCTTCGACTGCATTCGCGGGCCATGGGATGGGCGTCTTTTCGGATGAGATGATCGCTACTGCTTTGGCCGAAGTTCACGAACTTTGCGATAAGATGGAAAGCGCGGAAGGACGTGGTGATTTCGACTTCGTCAAAGAAACGGCCCATTACCTTTCGAATACGGCTATGGCGATCGGGATTGAATCGCTTTATATCGATAGCAAGGCTTTGCAGAAAGCGGCTGAGGATCGACGCGATGATTGCTTCGCCTTGGTAGAGAGCCTTAAGGCGAATTTCGCCGCCTGGGAAACGGCGCGGTGAGCGTGCGTTGACAATTGGTTAGCGCTTGGGGCGAAAGACTTTCATGACGGCTTCATCTGTTTCCAGGTAGGCGCCGCCAATGAGGTCGATACAATAAGGGATGGCAGGAAAAACGGCTTCTAGGTTTTCGCGGATGGCCTTGGGCTTGCCGGGGAGATTGACGAATAGGCAGGAGCCGCGTGTCCCCGCGGTCTGGCGAGAGAGAATCGCTGTAGGGACGTATTTGAGGGAAGTAGTCCGCATTTGTTCACCAAATCCGGGCAATATTTTTTCGCAAACCGCTTCGGTTGCCTCCGGGGTAATGTCGCGGGTTGCGGGTCCGGTACCTCCGGTGGTGACGACGAGGCTGCACCCTTTTTGGTCGGCGAATTCCTTGAGTTTCGCTTCGATCTGATCCTTTTCGTCGGGCACGACGGCGTAGGCGATTTCAAAGGGCGTGATCAGCCATTCTTTGAGCAATTCGAGACAGGCTTTGCCTGGAATGTCTTCGTAGATTCCTTGAGATGCGCGATCTGAGATATTGATCACGCCTATTGTGGTGGATTGGGAGGTCATAGGGTCGAATTTGAAGAGAGATGATTTTGAAAATGGACGCTATTGAGTCCGGCTCAACTTTGTTTTTGTGGGATTGACAGTTTTGCAGGAGCTGAATGGTTTGGCAGATGCATGAGCCTAATTTGGCCCGTTCGCGATGAAGAAGCAGAATTTCACAGAAATGGTGAATTTGATCATCAAGGAAGATGATCGGTATACGAAAGAGGCCTACTCGTTCTTAAAGGAGGCTTTGGATTTCACGATGGACAAGGAGCGGAAACGCAAAGGTAAGATCGTGACCAAAAACCAACGCCACGTCAGTGGGCAAGAATTACTGGAGGGAGCTCGAGAGTTCGCTTTGAATCAGTACGGTCCGATGGCCTATACGGTTTTGACATCCTGGGGGTTAAACAAGTGCGAGGATATCGGCGAGATGGTTTTCAATCTAATCGAGTACGGGGTTTTCAGTCGAAACGAAGACGACTCCAAGGAAGACTTCAGTTCGATCTACAGTTTCGCGAAAGCGTTTCAGAAGCCTTTTCAGCCTGAAAAACGCCGCCTGAAACGACCGCGCTATCGCTCAATCGAGACCTTATAGTTTTCTTTCTTCCTTCGCCTCGGAGCTTGCCCTGGGCGTTTTTATCGACTTTCTTTCGCGGTCATTAGATGACCGACGTCAAACCGATTTCCAATCATGCCTGAATCTTCGCTCTCCCGTTCGCTTGAAGCGAGCCAATCGCTAATTGCTCCTTTGCTAAAAGAACCTGTTGAACGTTTCGTTCTCGATAATGGTTTGACGGTTGTTTTGAAGCAGGAACGCTCCAA
This sequence comes from Opitutales bacterium, assembly GCA_018700525.1. Classification (GTDB taxonomy): domain Bacteria; phylum Verrucomicrobiota; class Verrucomicrobiia; order Opitutales; family Opitutaceae; genus Pelagisphaera. The sequence continues at coordinate 21,513 of JABITN010000106.1, read as the reverse complement.
TACGATTTGCTCGGTCCAAGTTTGGGTGAAAACTGGGAGCATTCACGAAGGCGACCAAATGGGCGCCGGTCTGTCGCACTACGTCGAACACATGCTTTTCAAGGGGACGGAAAAGCGCGAAGGACGGGCTATTTCCGAAAGCGTTCAGGCAGGCGGCGGATATATTAATGCCTACACGACTTTCGATCGCACGGTCTATTACATAGATATCCCGTCGGAGAATGTGATAACCGCCTTGGATGTGCTCGGCGACGCAGTTTTTTGTTCGACCTTGCCGGCGGATGAAGTTGAGAAGGAGCGTGATGTGATTTTGCGCGAGATTGATATGGGTGAGGACGACCCGGATCAGAAGCTCTCCCGAGCTTTGTTCGAAACGGCGTTTCGCGAGCATCCATATCGATATCCGGTTATTGGGTACAAAGAAATTTTTTCTAAGATAACACGTGAGGAGTTGGTGGAGTATTACCAAACGCGGTATGTTCCGAATAACGCGGTTTTGATCGTTTCTGGGGATTTCGACGTAGTAGAAATGAAAGCTCGGGCTAAGAAAATATTCGGCGGTTACGAGCGGAAAGCATTGCCGAATGTCTATATTCCCCAGGAGCCAATTCAGTTGGCTGAGCGAGAAATGCATATTTACGAAGACGTGCAAATTTCACGAGTAGGTATTGGGTTTCAAACGCCCGGCCTCACGCATGCGGATACACCAGTTTTAGATGCGCTTTCTTTGATTTTGGGGAGCGGTAATAGCTCATTGCTTTCGACGAAGTTGAGAGAGGAGCTAAAGCTTGTACATGCGGTGGATGCTTCTAACTGGACACCGGGAACGGTTGGAGTGTTTTATTTGGCCCTGGTTTGCGATCCGGACAAGCGAGACGAAGCGATAGCTGCTTTGCATGAGCGTGTGTCGAAACTAACGGTTGAAGACTTTCCGAGCGAACTTGTCGATAAAGCGGTTCGCCAGTTGCTGATAGCTGAAGTGAATACTAGAAAGACGGTAAGCGGTCAGGCGTCGCGCCTGGGCGCGGCGGAAGTCGTGGTGGGCGATATTGGTTATGCAGGTAATTATTTAAGGCGCGTTTCGGAGACAACTGCCGAGGAGCTCATTCGCGTATCTAAAAAATGGTTGCGAAAAGATCGAATGACGACGGTGACGCTTAATCCAAAGGACTCGGAGTTGGTCGATTTGAATACGGCATCGGTGGAGCGTTCGCTAAACGATTTTTCTGAATTCAAGCAACCCAATGGCAGCGTCTTACTGTTGCGAGAAAACCATCGTTTGCCGAATCTGCATATTCGCGTGGTGATGAACGGGGGCGCCCTATACGAGGAACCAGGAAGGCAGGGATCAACGTCGTTGTTGGCGACTATGCTGACTAAGGATACCGAGAAACGAACATCGCTGGAGGTTGCGGCAGTGGTCGAAAATGCAGGTGGTAGTTTTTATGAATTTTCCGGCAACAATAGTCTAGGCCTTGCGTTGGAGGTTCTACCGTCCGATCTGGATCTCGCTTTGGATGTCTTGGAGCAATCGCTGTTTTTCCCAGTATTCAATAAAGAGACGTTTGAGCTGGAGAAATCGGCGCATATCGCGGCCATTAAGGAGGATCAAGACGATATCGTAACAGCGGGGAGACGCGCCTTACGAGAGCTCTTCTTTGGGGAACATCCATTTCGACTTGGAGGATCAGGTTCTCTCCAGACGGTTGAGTCGATAGAGACGAGCGATCTGAAAATACTACTAGCGAAGCTTCTGACGGCTGGAAATCTAACTGTTGCCGTTTCCGGGCATTTTGATTCTGAAAGCTTGAAACCCCGTCTCGAAGCTTTGTTGACGAAAGTGGCCAAGGGCGAAAAACCAAGTTCTAGCGTTACATTTGAAAAACCATTCGAGCCAGGGATTCACCGTCGCAAGATGGATCGTCAGCAAGCGATCGTCTTTCATGGCTATCCGGGACCGGGGCTTTTGTCAGAAGATTTCTATGTTTCCGAAGTGGCGGACGAGATATTTAGCGGTATGTCCAGCAATCTCTTTGAACAGGTTCGTGAAGAATTGGGCTTGGCCTATTTCGTGCGATCGAGCCGTATGGTCGGATTGGATACTGCACTCTTTTACTTTTTCGCTGGGACTTCGCCGGAAGGGTATGCCCAGGTCATCGAGGAACTGTTAAAGGAAGTCGACCGTGTGGCCAATGGCGGTGTGACCGAAGCTGAATTGAATCGCTGTAAAACCCGTCTAAAGGCATCGCGTCGTATGGGTCAGCAGACGAATTCCTCGTGCGCTAGTCAGGCGGCGATGAACCTCGCCTATGGTTTGCCTGCGAATGATTGGCGTAACTTTGATGCGCGAATTGACGCGGTTAACATCGAATCTCTTGCAGTGTTCGCCAAGACTTATTTCAAGAAAGAAGATCGCGTAGAGCTCGTGGTTGGTGCCATTGAATAGGTGGAAATTCGCTATCGGTCCGTTTCGGATTGAAATCAAGAAGTAGGATTGTCGCTTTTCACTAGGCGTAAAAAAGGCCAGGCCGCTTTTGCAAACGACCTGGCAGGTGTGGGTGTTGGGAGGGAAATTATGATATGAAGGTGACATTACGTTCAACACAGGGGATTTCAAGCTCTTCCTGATTTGCGAGGGTTATCAATTGCGAGAGTGTAATATTTAAGTGATTTCTGATTTAAAAACATAGGGTTAAGACCTAGTTCTATTTGGGTATTATATAATGAGAATGTTTTAGGATAAGCGCATATACGTATTTATCCTTTGGACGAATCCGCCATAATTTATCAATATGGAAACGCGTAGGTTCAGACAAATACGGTCGGAGGGCTCTTTTTTCGGCAGGTTTTAGTTTTCCTAAGGTCATGGCTTCCTGGTTATAAGCGTTTCTAAAAAGAATTTTTTTAGGTTTTTGGGTTTTGACAGGCGGCGATTCAACCTATCTTAATGGTGTTCATGAACACATTTAAGGATTTGCTCACAAAACGGCAGCGGGAGATTATGGATTTCGTCCAAAGGCGTCGCTCCGAGTTGGGTCGCATGCCGTCGACGCGCGAGATTCAACGTTTCTTTGGTTTCGCTAGCCAGACGGCTGCGGTTAATCATTTGAAGGCTTTGGAGCGAAAGGGATTTCTGCGTCGCTTGCCTGGGGATTTACTTCCTGTAAATACGGATAGCTTTAGTTCAATTCCGCTTTTGGGGAGTATTCCGGCTGGGATGCCAACTTATGGCGATGCGGTCGCAGAAGGTGGAGTTGGGGTGGATTTGGCGTCGATCGGAGTTTCCGATTCGGCTCGGACGTTCGCTCTAACGGTTCGTGGGGATTCTATGATAGACGCTCATATCCAAGAAGGAGATGTCGTCATTCTCGAATATAAGGAGCCGCGTGATGGGGATGTGGTTGCGGCTTTGATTGACGGGGAGACGACGTTGAAGTGTTTTATCATGAGGGAGGGGCGGCCTTTTTTGAAGGCAGAGAACTCGGCCTATCCTGATTTGATTCCGGCGATGGAACTCGTCGTGCAAGGAGTCATGGTAGCATTAATACGGAGGGCGTTTTGATGCTTGGGGTTGGGTCGGAAATCTCGGTCGCACCTCATAGAGGGGAAGCAATGGTTTATCGGCAACGGCCTGTCTCTCGCGAGACAGTTGCTGTCGATAGCCGTCGGCGTTCGAGGGAAGCATATCAGGAAGTGCTGGGGCGCCAAATTGTCGCGATGGAACCGGGGACCGCTTATGGAGAGAGAGTTGGCTCTCAAAGTGAACGTGTCTCGAGAATTGAAGAATTAATAGTTTATCTGGAACAGAAATACAAATTGACGGAGGAGTGATATGAACAAGCAATATAAGGAAATAATAATGGAGGATAGCCGTAGCGAAAACATGTTACGTCGCTTATTGGACGTGTCGGACCGAGATCGTAGCCGTCGGCAGCGTTGGATGCTTTTTGCCAATGGTGGCTGGTTGCTAAGAGGGAAAACAGAGCTTGGATCTGCTAATTCCGCTTGATTACGGTTCGGAGCGGTTTTACGAATTGGTGAGTTTTTTGACTAGGCGAGTTCTTCGCGTGGTTACATCGAAAACGTTTATTAGACAGCTTCTAAAAGAGGGGCCGATAAATTATTTCTCGCGTGAATCGAACTGTCGGGCGGGTCGCTGACCCGCCGATGATGGTAAAGTCGCCTCAGCGAGACGGCTTAAAATAGAAAACTCTAATGAAAGATACGCGAATAGGGTTAATAACGAAATATTAGACACTTTCTAAGAGCCTGCAATCAAGTTTGCCCGAGTTGTATCCAGATTTCTAGGGCGATTTGTTCGGGCCGGGATTGGAGGTCAATGTTTAGCAAGTCGAGTTGAGTCAGCCAAAGGGCGGCTCTGGGAGCGGGGTGTTTTTTTAGGAGGGAGCTGATTTGTTTGCGGCGTTGATTGAATAGGTCGCGTATGAGGATCCGGTCTTCTTTGGTAAAGTAGAAGGGGGTTGGTTTAGCTTCAAGGTTTAGCAGGCGAGAACCGACGTCTGGTTTGGGGTAGAAGCAGCTCGCGGCGACATCGTGCGAGGTAGGAGTTTCGAAGGCTGCTTGCAGGAAGATGCTTATAGCTCCGAGTTGTTTGCTGCCGGATTGGGCTACGAAGCGTTGGGCCGCTTCTTTTTGCAGCATGAGGGTCATGCTTTGAGGAGCAGGGCCGTTTATGATGGCTTCCATCCAAGGCGTGGAAATGGCGTAGGGTAGGTTGGCGACGATTTTGAAGGGATCGGAATTTTCAGGTAACCCCGCGCGCGGCTCATCCATTGCGTCTCCTTCGAGAAGGTGAAGGCGGTTTTCAAATTCGGCTTCCATGGAGAGTATGTGCGCTGCGAGTCGTTTGTCTTTTTCGATCGCATAGACCGTAGCGCCTGCATTTAGCAGTGCTCGGGTGAGAGTGCCGAGGCCGGGGCCAATTTCGATGACGGTGTCGCCGGTTTGAATTTTGGCGAGCTCCAGCGACTTACGCACGATATTGCCGTCGATGAGGAAGTTTTGCCCGAGCTTGCGGATTGGGCGATGCTCGATCCGTTCGAGCAAAGCTCGCGTTTCCGAGGGCGACAGCGGCGAGCTCATCTCTAGGCTTGGTGAAAGTCGCTAATGAGATCGCTTGTCGAGTCGGCTTTCATGAGCGCTTCTCCGACAAGGATGGCTTTTGCTCCTGCAGCGCGGACACGTCGTGCGTCTTTGCCGTTCCAGATGCCGCTTTCCGAGACGGCGATTACGTCTTGGGGAAAGAGGGGAATAAGTCGTTCGGAGAACGCCAAGTCTGTTTTAAAAATGGCAAGGTCGCGATTGTTGACGCCGATGATGCGGGCGTCATGGGCGACTGCTCGTCCGAGTTCCGGTTCGCTATGAATTTCATATAGAGCATCTAGTCCGGCGAGGTCGGCTGCGGCGCGTAGGGATTTCATCTCATCGTCGCTCAAGGCACGAACGATGATTAGAATAGCCGATGCTCCGGCTTGGGCGGCTTCGAGGACTTGTATAGGGTGAACCATGAAGTCTTTGCGAAGGCAGGGAATTCCTCGGTTTTCCTCAGTGAATTTTTGAGTGACGCTTTCGAGATCTGCGAGTTCTCCGCCGAAGTATTTTTGGTCGGTGAGGATGGAAAGGCAGTCGGCGCCGGAGGCGAGGTAGGTGTCGGCTTGTTCGGTAGAGGGGCCTAGGGCTTTGATTTGTCCGGCGGATGGCGAGCGGCGTTTAATCTCGGAGATTACGGCTAAGCCGGAAGGCGCTTGGAGGGCCTGGAGGAAACGGCCTTGCGGGAGGGACGTTCCGAAGGGTGCTAATTCGGAGTCATGGACTACGCGAATGCGCTCCGCGATTTCGCGGCGTTTCCAATCCATTATTTCGCTTAATTTATCCATGTCAGGCGTTTTGAAGCGGCCACATTGGTAGGAAGCATTCGAGCTGTCGAGGATTGTATTTGCGCTTGTGGTGGGGTGTTTCGTACATGTATCGGCGTGAGTTCAATAGACGATTTACTGACGACGATGGCTCGATTGAGAGCCCCTGACGGTTGCCCTTGGGACTTAGAGCAAGATCATCAATCGATCGCTGAATGTTTGGTGGACGAATGTAGCGAGCTCTTGGAGACAATCGACACGCTCGATATGGACCACATGCGAGAGGAGCTTGGGGATGTGTTGCTTCAGGTCGTTTTTCATTCCCAGCTTGCGAAGGAGTCGAAGCATTTCGATTTCGAAGCGGTGGCAAAGGAGGTGAATGATAAGTTGATTCGCCGACATCCTCATGTGTTTGGGGACAAGTCGCTCTATTCGTCGGATCAGGTGCTGCATCAGTGGGACGAGATCAAGGCTCAGGAAAAGAAAAACAAGCCGGTCTCGGAATCGGTTTTTAAGGATTTGCCGCCTTCGTTGCCCGCATTGATGTTCGCGGTGGATATTTTCAAGCAGATTGAAAAGAAGGATTTGCCGACAGGTGAATTGGTCGAACGGGATTCGATCGCTGAGATGGCTGAGAGCTTGGACGAGGAAACGACAGGAGCGTTGTTGTTCGAGATAGCGGCTGCGTGTCGGACTAAGGGGATCGATCCGGAATCGGCGGTGAGGCGTTATGCGCGTCGCGTTCAGGACGAAACGGAAGCCCTTGCATCTGAGACGGTAAGTTGAGACGCTCGCTTTCAGTGTCGGCAACGATTAAAGCGACGAATTTAGAAAAAGAGGAGGGGACAGCCCGCTGGAAAGCGGAGTGGCTGTCGTCGTTTTTGAGGCATCTGGTACATGAGCGTCAGTTGTCGGAATATACGACGCGTAATTACTCGACAGCGATCGCACGATTTTTCGGTCACTTGGAAAGGGGCGGCTCTTGGGATGGCGAGCTAGGATCGATTGTTTTGCGTGACGTTCGGGATTTCGTGATCGAGGAGCAGAGTAGGATAGGGCGGGTGACCTTGCGCAATTACGCGTCAGGGCTGAAGACGTTTTTTAAGTATTGGATTCGCCAGGGCGTGCTGGATCGGAATCCGCTGGATGGGTTGATCCTGCCAAAACCGGCCAAAAAGTTGCCGATTTTCCTAACGGAGAAGCAGGTTTTGAGCTTGCTGGATGGACCAATGAAATTGCTTGAAGCTGAGGAACTGGAGGCATTCGACGCTTGGCGAGATCGCTTGATTCTGGAGTTGCTCTACGGTGCGGGATTTCGAGTGTCCGAATTGGTCGGACTTAGCTATGGTGATATTAGCTTTGACGAGGGCGTGGCTCGGATCGTCGGAAAGGGCGGAAAATCCCGGACCTGTCCGCTTGGTCAGATGGCGCTTGCGGTTCTTGGAAAGTGGAAAACCGAGTTTGCACCGGCCTCTGGTTTTAGGGACATCGTGATCATCGGAAAACAAGGTCGAAAACAGTCGGCTCGGCAGGTTCAATTGATGCTGAAGCGGTACTTGAGGCTGGCAGAGCTTCCGATGGATATTACTCCCCATAAAATACGGCATTCTTATGCTACTCATCTTTTAGATAATGGCGCCGATCTAAGACTCGTGCAGGAACTCCTAGGACATTCTAAGCTTTCGACGACTCAGATCTACACCCATGTCAATTTGGGGCGCTTGAAGGCGGTTTATAACCAGGCTCACCCACGGGCTTAATGATCATAAGCTGCTGACTGTGAGTTTATTGAGGAGAAAAAGTTTGAGAGCCCTTTGGCTCTTTGCGGTATGGTCGAGCTTGGCCATTGGAGCGGATAAAACAGCGACTGATCCTTACGGCCGCAAAGTCGTCGCTGGCGAATTGCTGATTAAAATGCGGGGCGATCTCATTTTACCGCAGTCGACAGGAAGTCGATTCGCTCCTTTGCTCAGAACTCATAAAGAGGCCAAAGGACGAATCAAACGCAGATTTTCGACTTTGCCGCGATTGGCGCTGGTCGAGTTGGAGCATGAGCAATCTCTCGAAGAAGCGATAGCAGCTTATAAGCGTTCGGGGTTATTGGAGGCCGTATCCTACAATTACATCCGAAAAGCGTCCGTTTTACCGAATGATGCCTTACTTCAGGATGGAAAGCAGTGGGGAATGAATAATTCTGGGCAACTGGGCGGCATTGTAGGAGCGGATGTGAGCGCAAGCGAGGCTTGGGATGTCGTTAGCGAGGCGCCGGATGTCGTAGTGGCTATTCTCGATTCGGGCATTCGATACACGCACGAAGACCTGGCTGCTAACATGTGGGTCAATTCCGGTGAGGTTGCGGGCAATGGATTGGATGACGATGGCAACGGGTTCATCGATGACGTTCATGGGATTAATACGGTTGGAGCGAATGGCGATCGGACTCCGGAAACTGAGGGCGATCCGATGGATGATTTGGGTCACGGCACTCATGTGGCGGGGATCGTCGGAGCGGTCGGCAATAACGGAGTAGGAGTCACAGGGATTGCTTGGAATGTGAAGTTGATGGCTTTGAAGTTTCTCGACTCAGAAGGGGAGGGTTCGGATGCGGATGCGATCGAATGTATTAATTACGCTCGTGAGCAGGGAGCTCGTATTATCAATAGCAGTTGGGGCGGTTTGGATTTTAATCCTTTGTTGGGCGACGCTATCGAGCAGGCAAACGAAGCGGGGATTTACTTTATCGCATCCGCGGGTAATGGGAGTAGCAACAATGATGATCAGCCAAACTATCCGTCCTCCTATGCTTACCCCAACGTGGTTAGCGTCACGGCAACGGATAAGCGTGATGGGTTCGCGAGCTTTGCGAATTATGGAGAATCAGAAGTTGAGCTCGCTGCACCGGGAGTAGGGATTAATTCGACCTATTTCAATTCGGATAGCGATTATCGAGCTCTGAGCGGAACATCGATGGCGACACCGTTTGTCAGTGGTGCGATTGCATTGCTCGTAACACGTTTTCCGGATGAATCGATGGCGACGATTTTGAATCGCTTGTATTCATCGACGGATACGTTGGAAAGTTTGGCGAGGCGTTGCCGAGTCGGGGGACGCCTGAATATTTCGCGGGCCTTGGAATTGGAAATGCCCAAGCCTCTCAATGATGATTTTTCGAACGCGACATTGGTTCAGAATTCACCTTTGGTAGTATCTGGATTCAATTCGACCGCGACCTTGGAAGCAAGCGAAGGCCCTCATGATCCTGAAGGTACGGGTCGATCCGTTTGGTGGAGTTGGACTGCGGATACGGACGGATTTGCGGAACTATCGTCGACAGGAAGCGACTTTAATACGATGGTAGCAGTGTATCAGGGGGAGACATTGGATGCGCTTCAATTGGTTGCGAAGGACCGCGATGTGTCGCCAGGCCATAATGGGGCTTTGTTAGGATTCAATGCGGAGGCGGGCCAGATTTATCGAATTGCGGTTGATGGGTTGCTCGGAGCTACGGGTAACATAAGCCTCAGTCTTGGCCAAACGGTCGTTAATGACGATTTTGCAAATGCATTGGAGATCGAGGGGATCAACGTTAAGACGTCCAGCGAGAATATCGCTGCGACTCGCGAGTCTGGCGAACCGGATCATGTGGCGAATACATTTGGATCGAAGTCGGTCTGGTGGAGCTGGAAGGCCCCTCTGAGCGGCAATGTCACTATCTCGACCTCGGCTAGCAATAGTTTCGATACACTGTTGGCGGTCTATACTGGAGGACGTCTAGACGAGCTTCAATTGATCGCTTCGAATGACGATGACGATCGTACTGGGGTTTGGACGAGTGCCCTTACGCTCTACGCTCAAGAAGGGGAAACGTATAAGATTGCGGTCGACGGATGGAATGGAGGGTTTGGCGAAATCGGGTTGACGGTTGCTATGGCTGAGAGTGACGACCTGGAAGACGCCCGTAATGTAGTATCGGATACGTTTGAGGATGTGTCTTTTACGAATCAAGCGACTAAGGAAAGCGGTGAACCGAATCATGGCGGTAGCGCTAGTGGACAATCTTTGTGGTGGCGTTGGAAGGCGACTCGTTCCGGACATGCGGAAATCGCTACTTTCGGGAGCGACTTCGATACTGTATTGGCGGTGTATGACGGTCAATCGATTGGGGGGCTAAACGTCCTGGTGGAAAACGACGATAGTGGCGGGGCCCTTTCGAGCCGCGTGGCTTTTGACGTGGAAGTTGGCGAGGTTTATTATATTGCGGTCGATGGAAACGACTTTCGAGCCGACCGCAGCTATGGCCTGGCGCGATTGACGATTTCGGTCGAAGAGGACCCGAGTTGGTTAACGCCGGTGATTGCCGATCCGGGTACATTCGAAGCGATTGCGGGAGACACTATTGAGTTCACTATTGCGGCTACCCGCAATCCGACATTGTTCGCGGCGAACGGACTGCCTGCGGGCCTATCGCTCGATGAGAGCACTGGCGTTGTTTCGGGGACGCCATTGCAGTCGGGTCGTTTCGAGGTATTGATCGAGGCTACCAACGAAGCCGGTATAGGGCTGTATTTGCATGTTTTGGATATCGAACCCCGACCGGGGGCGCCGATTGCTTCGCCTTTACCTATCGAGAAGAAAGCAGTCGAAGGAACGCGAATGGAGCTGAGTATTCAGGTTGAGGACGAAACGGACATTTCGTATCAGTGGTTCAAGGACGGAAGTGCTCTTTTAGGTTTCGATTCCAGCTCCTTGCTAATCGAGTCAATGAATTCGGTGGCCGAAGGTTCCTATTCGGTTGAAGTGGCTAATTCCAATGGCACGATATTGGTGGGCTCTACTCGGGTACGGATGATTCGAGAAGCGCTCGTGAATATCTCGACTCGAGGTTACGTGGGGCTTGACGCGGAGGTGATGATTGCAGGGTTTATTATTGCGGGTTCTCAGCCTCGACAGGTACTCATCCGTGGACTTGGCAAGTCAATGGAATCTCCTGAATCGAATATCGAAGCTGTGCTTGCGGATCCGAAGTTGACGCTTCGTGACTGGAAGGGGCAGCTAATTGTGTCGCAAGATAACTGGCTTGAAGAACCGAATTGGGCAACAGTTGAATCGGTTGGCCTCAGCGTTGGAGCTGTGCCTCCTGTGGATTCTGGCGAGTCGGCTATTCTGACTACGCTCGATCCCGGATTGTATACGGTTGCGTTATCTGGGGCTGATGGAGGAACGGGACTGGGTTTGATCGAAGTGTTCGATGCGTCTAGTGAAAGCATAGAGACTCGCCTTGCCAATATCTCGACCCGCGTACGAGCTTCGATTGGACAAGAAGTAGCAATTGCTGGATTCGTGATTACGGGTCAGGACCCCAAACGGGTTCTTATTCGTGCCCTGGGGCCGGATTTACTTAAGCGAAATGTTTCCGGAGTACTGCCAGACCCTCGTATGATTCTTTATCAGGGACAGGATGTGATCGCGACTAACGATGATTGGGAAGACCAAAACGGCTTTCTTATTACAGAGGCTTCGAGGCAAGTGAATACGTCAATTCTGGACGAAGGCAGCAAGGATGCGGCAATGGTGTGCGAGCTCCAACCAGGATTGTATACGGTGATTGTGAATGATGTCGCAGACGACTCCGGAATCGCGTTGGTCGAGGTGCACGAGCTTCCTTAGCGAGTGTTTTTGATCTACTTAAATCTAGGGTGGGTCCCTGCTTAGCGCACACGCCCGATTGGGTGCCTCCTGTTTCGCGTTACGATATTGCCAAAGGAATTTAGTCAATCGATGCGATCGCAGCGTTGAGCGTGGCGCTGGGTCGCATAGCAGCTGAGGCTTGGTCGAAATTCGGCTGGAAGTAGCCGCCGATATCTACGAAGCCGCCTTGGGCTGCGTTGAGTTCGTCGACGATGGTAGATTCGTTTTCGGCCAATTGTTGGGCTAGAGGCGCGAAACGCGTTTGAAGATCGGAATCTTCCGATTGTGCGGCGAGGGCTTGGGCCCAGTACATAGCCAAATAGAAGTGACTGCCGCGGTTGTCGAGTTCGTTGACCTTGCGCGATGGCGACTTATTGTTTTGGAGGAATTGGGCTGTCGCTTGATCGAGAGTGGTTGCGAGAACTTTGGCTGCATCGTTGTCGAACGTAGTACCTAGATGCTCTAGGGAAACGGCGAGGGCGAGGAATTCACCGAGCGAGTCCCAACGTAGATGACCTTCGCTCTCGAATTGCTGTACGTGCTTAGGAGCGGATCCGCCGGCACCGGTTTCGAAAAGACCTCCACCGTTCATAAGGGGAACGATGGAGAGCATCTTGGCGCTGGTTCCAAGTTCGAGGATAGGGAAGAGGTCAGTCAGGTAATCGCGTAGAACGTTTCCGGTGACGGAGATCGTGTCTAGGCCCTCTTTGGTGCGTTCGAGAGAGAAGCGGGTTGCATCGACGGGGGTCATGATGAGGATCTCGAGTCCATCGGTGTCATGGTTTGGTAGATACTCGGTGACCTTGGCTATCATTTGGGCGTCGTGACCTCGATTTTCATCTAGCCAGAAAACAGCCGGGTTTCCGGTCGCGCGGGCTCGATTGACGGCGAGCTTTACCCAATTTTGAATCGGGGCGTCCTTGACTTGGCACATGCGGAAAATGTCGCCGGTCTCAACGCTCTGTTCGAGGAGCGTGTTTCCAGAGCTGTCGACTACGCGGATGGAGCCGTTGCCAGGAGCTTGGAAAGTCTTGTCATGGGAGCCGTACTCTTCGGCTTTTTGGGCCATGAGTCCTACGTTGGATACGCTGCCCATTGTGGTGGGGTCGAAAGCGCCGTGCTTTTTGCAGAAGTCGATGGTGGCCTGGTAGACGCTGGCGTATGAGCGGTCAGGGATAACGAATTTCGTGTCCTTGAGTTGACCATCCGGTCCCCACATTTTTCCGGATGTGCGGATAGCAGCGGGCATGGAAGCATCGATGATTACGTCGCTCGGGACGTGGAGATTCGTAATTCCTTTGTCAGAATTGACCATAGCGAGAGCGGGGCGGTCTTGGTAGAGGGCTTCGATCTCCGCTTCGATCTCGGCTTGCTTGGCTTGCGAGAGGGATTTGATCTTCGCGTAAACGTCGCCTAATCCATTGCTGGTATCGACACCAATCGTCTCGAAGGTGGCGGCGTGTTTTTCGAAAACGTCTTTGTAGAAAACCGAGACGGCGTGACCGAAAATGATTGGGTCGGAAACCTTCATCATGGTCGCTTTCATGTGAAGCGAAAAGAGGACGCCTTGCGTTTTAGCGTCTTCGACTTGCTCGGATAGGAAAGAGTGAAGGGCGTGCTTGCTCAGTACGGCTGCGTCGATGATTTCGCCGGCGAGTAGCGGAGTTTTTCCTTTGAGCTCGGAGACGGCTCCGTTGGAGTCGGCAAATTCGATGCGGGCGTCGGTCGCTTCGCCTATGGTGGTGGATTTTTCACTGCCGTAGAAATCGTGGTTGCTCATACTGGCGACGTGAGATTGCGAATCCGAGCTCCAGGCACCCATCGAGTGCGGGTTCGATCGGGCGTATTGTTTGACGGCTCCGGGTGCTCGGCGGTCTGAGTTGCCTTCGCGCAGGACGGGGTTAACTGCGCTGCCTAGGATTTTGGCGTAGCGGCTTCTGAGTGTGCGCTCGTCATCGCTCTGAGGATTTTCGGGGTAGTCAGGTAGAGGGTAGCCGTGCGATTGAAGTTCTTTGATAGCGGCGCTTAGCTGGGGGATCGAAGCGCTGATGTTGGGGAGTTTGATGATATTAGCGTCTGGGGTCTTGGCGAGTTCGCCCAGTTCGGATAGGGCGTCTGGTTGCCGTTGTTCTTCGGTCAGCGATTCTGGGAAGTTGGCGATGATGCGTCCGGCGAGGGAGATATCTCTCGTTTCCACGGCTACCCCTGCGGCCTTTGTGAATGCCTCGACGATGGGGAGGAAAGAGTAGGTCGCGAGCGCGGGCGCTTCGTCCGTTATCGTGTAGATGATCTTCGAAGTAGGTGTGGTCATGGTTTCCTTAGTTGAAAGGCAATATTATATCGATTTTGCGCTCTTGCATTAAGCATCCTAAATAGAGCGAAGTTCTTCGGTAATCGTCTCTCGGGCTGGGTCAATAGAATACGGCGCGTAAGGGTTGGCGTAGGGCATACTTGATTGTGTGGTTTGAGACATCAGAGTAGGAGCGGTAATCGTGCCGTACCGTTAGAATTGAGTAGACGCGGTAGGGCGCAGGCGCCGCCTCTGTAAAAAAGTGGCTCATCTTCTGTTTGAGATTACTTTGTCGAGCCTGTGTGCGATTTGTTTTTCGTCGGTCGGAGTGGAGCGTATTATTGTAGGGGAAACCTTATTACAAATCAGTTGACATTAAAATTGATATGATAATAAATGAGAACGATATGGCCCGCCCGCGTTCGCAAAAAGTTATCGAAGTCAAGGAGAAGCTTATTCGTCGAATCGAGTATGGCTACTATTTGCCGGGTAGTCGTTTCCTTTCAAATAGAGCGTTGGGCTTACGGTTTAATATAAGCTATCAGACCGCGGACACGTTGGTGCGCGAATTGGTGGCGGAGGGTTACCTTACTCGAAAGCCGGGAAGCGGGACATTCCTTCGCGGGGAGACGCCCCAGTGGCGTGGCGTGGAATTGATTTTCAATGAACGGGCCCGTGTGAAGGACAGCTTTGGAGCGCTTTTGTTGGCTCGCTTGAAAGACGGATTTGAAAAGGCGGGAATACAAGCTCGAATTCGATGGGGTGGTTCTGTCAATCGAGTTGGGACATCGAGTTTTCCGATTTTTTGGGAGTGCTTGGAGGCTCAGGAATTGATCCGTCAGGCGGAGAGATATTGTTTATTGATCAATCAAGCTCCTCCGAAAGGTTTGTCGGCGGTGTACTGCGATGCGGTGAGTGTGGACGATCGTTCGGGCGGTATTGCGGCGGGTGAATTGGTGAGGGCGGTTGCTCGGGATGCAGCCGTTATGATTCTCGGTGGGCCGAGAGCGGATCAACGTTGTTTGGATCGCGTCCATGGGTTTCAGGAAGTGATTCCTCGGGCCGAGATCTATTTCGCGGATTCCTGGTTCTATGACGACGGACTTTTGGCGGCTGGACCCTTGTTGGAGAAAAAGCCCGATGTGGTGTTTTGCGCGAATGATCGATTGGCTCAGGCTTTATTGGATGCGGCTGGCGAGGATGGGCGACCGGCGGGGTTGCGGGTGATCGGTTTCGATGACGCGCCGGTAGCGGAACAGTTGGATTTGACGACGATCTCGATACCTTGGGACGAGTTGGCAAAGAATGTTGTAGAGGTTGCTCAGAAGAGAATTTCGGGAGACACGTCTACTGCAATTACGCGGATTTTGGCGCCGCGTCCGGTTGTACGCGGAAGCTTGTCATGAAGGGAGCGTTTGTTCGATCCGTGCTGGGGGATCTCCCCGCGAGGAATCTTGGAGTATGCTATGCTCACGAGCATATTATATTGGATAGTAGTTATACAACTACGCGGTATCTTGAGTTTAGATTTGATTCTGTAGCGAAGGCGGCGGCTGATTTGCTGGAATTCAAGAAGCTGGGCGGATGCTCTATGGTGGATTCCATGCCCTGCGCTGTGTGGCGTAATGCAGTTAAGCTGGCTGAGGTTTCTCGGTTAAGCGGGGTGCAGATCCTTTGTCCTACCGGGCTTCATTTGGCGAAGTATTATCCGGATGGCCATTGGGGCGGTCGGATGAGTTCCGATGAGTTAGCTCGATTGTTCGTTACGGCGGCGGAAGCGCATTGCATTACGGGAGCCCCTATTCTGACTCATACGGAGCAGGGAACTGCGGCGGATAAACAAGTGGATTTGCTAAATCGGTTAGGGGTGAGTCTAGGGCATGTAGTGATTTCGCACACGGATCGAAAACCGGATTTAGGGTATCATAAGGATGTTCTCTCCAGTGGTGTGTGCGTAGAATACGATTCGGCATTTCGCTGGAGTGGCGACGCAGGTAATCCGACTTTGGATCTAATGATCGGATTGAAAGAGGGCGGATTGTTGGGGCTAGTTATGCTGGGGATGGACGCGGCGCTCGTATTGGAAAAGCTATTCCGAGGCGCGGGGTTGGCAGTTTTCGCCTAGTTGGCGATTTTCTCCAACTTCGACTGAATTCCCATTGTCGGCTGACTTTATGATCGCGTAGACGCTGGCTAGAGTGGCGAGATTGTTTTGAGCTGAATTGAATGGTTCGCGATCTTCTTCGATGGAGCAGAGTAATTCCAGCATTGCTCCTTTGAATCCGTCGTCGAACCACGAGCCATCGAGTTGGGCTGTGGCGATGCCCTCGTTCGTTTCAAGAGTGACTTCGGATATTTTGGTAACTTCACCTGAGGCTGTAAGTACACCTTTGTCGCCGGTAATGACTATGCGTTCTTGGGCGCCTTGAGTGCATTGTCCGTCGAAGGCAAGATTCGCTACACCGTTGCTGAACTGTATCGTGGCACCGCCTAGTAGTGGGGATTCGAGGAGTTGATTCTTTGCTTTGCGGACGGTTCCGAATGCGCGTTCGGCTGATTGTGAATGGAAGAAATTGACTGCCATATCAATCCAGTGCACGGCGAAGTCGTAGAGAATGATGTGGTGAATCGTTTCGAAGGGAGTGCCATGGATCCAGGTGTGGTCCCAGTTTAGATATATGTTTACCGTGTTCGTTTCGCCTATCAGGCCTGCATTTATTGCCTGCTGTATATAGCGGACATAGGGAGCCCAGCGTCCGTTTTGATTGACGGCGAGTTTTAGGTTTTTGGATTGAGCGAGATCGGAAAGGCGTTCGGCTACGTCGAGATCGAGGGCAAATGGTTTTTGGCTAAGGACGTGTTTGCCTGCATTGAGGGAGGCTTCTATTGCGGCGACGCGAGGCGCTGGGTGTAGGGCTATATCTACTACATCAATTTCGGGATTAGCGAGTAGTTGATGGTAGTCTTGGTAACAGGTTGCGTCGGGATAGTGTGAATCTCGTCTCTCGTGCGTTTTGGGTTCATTCAAATCGCACAGGCCGATCACCTCTAGTCCGGCTGCTTTGTAGGCGTTGAGATGGTGGTTTGTTATTCCACCGCATCCGATTAAGCCGATTTTGGGACGATAGCTTTTAGGTAGCTGGGGTTCGTAGTCGAGACTCGGCGCTTCGAGCTGTTTGATTTCTTGATCGCTTTGGAGGATGTAGTTGGTTTCTGGGCTCATGGTGTTAGAGGGAAACTGTACTTCGTTCTGATGCGCTAAGGACGGCTGCGTCGACGATCTGTTGTCCAATGCGAGCTACCTCAGGGCTTAGGGGGCCATCGATTTCGAGACCGTTTTCGATGCGGTGGAGGACGTAGGGGATGGGAGCGTGAAAGGGATGGACGAGTTCGTCGCAGGGAATGGTTTCGCCTTCAGGCTTTTCCTGCGTTTGGATTCGAATGGTTGGCTCCAAGTCATAGGATGCGATGGTGCCTTCGCTTCCGATGATGTTGAAGCCGCATTTGGGTTGGGGTTGGTGGGTCCATGGGTCGGTGAAGGTGCCCCATTTGGTTTCGAATTTGGAAAGAGTGCCGTCGGCGTATCGGCAGATCGTTATGCTGTGTTCATCGACTTCAAGGCTAGGATCGCCTCCAATGACGGTAGTGACATCGACTGGCGATTTGCCTCCGTTGAACCAAGCTCCAAGAGTCGTTCCGTATCCGAGGTAATCGAGGAGGGCACCACCTCCCTCGCTTTTTTTGTAAAACCAGCTTTCGGCTTTGAGTTTAGGAGTGACGTCTTTGACGATTTTGTCAGCTCCGTGAGCGAGGGGGCCTCGGTTTCCGTCGTAGTAGTGAACTTCGCGTACGGTTCCAATGAGACCTTCGTTGATGAGACGGTAAGCGGTCGCGTGGGAAGGGTACCAGCGTAGGGGCCAGTTGATAATCAATTGCTGTCCTGGAACCATAGCGGCTGCCATACGGTCGGCGGAGGCAAGGCTGTCGGCAAAAGGTTTTTCTATGAAGAGGTGCTTTCCGTAAGGGGCAATTTTTTCGACGTACTCGGCGTGCCGCGCGGTTGCAGCGCAGATGATGACGAGGTCTGGGTCTATTGTTTTCATGCAGACATCGATATCGGTGAAAACGCGGTTTTCGGGGATCGAGAAATTGGCGATAGCTTCCTCCATGCGAGTCGGATCAGCGTCGCAGATACCGGCGATGGTCGCTGAAGGGTGTTCGTGCGTTTGGCGAAGGAGATCGCCCATGTGCATGTGGTCGAAATTGATTCCGACTATTTTCCAGTCTTTATCTCGAGTATTCATTGGGATAGGCGTTGCGGATTCGTCTTCCAGCCGGCTTCTGAGGTGTTAGCTATGTTATCCGGCGTTTCCATGATAGAACCCCATTTTTCAAGGAGCGGTCTTAGTGTAGTTGATTCGATATTACGAGCCCCGATGTTTTTTCTCGGTTGGTCGCCTAGCGTGAAGAATCCGTAGAAAGTATCCAGTATTTGGGTGCTGGTGCCGCCTGCAAAGCCATAGCGTTCGAGGAGGATTACCGAGTGAATGTTCGCCTTTCGCGCTGCGAGGGCTACGACGCAGCGGGCGGAACCGGCCCTGACAACGAGTATGTCTACTTCGGCTAGGGTCGGAACGATGGAGCGATTGATGATCCGAAGGCTCATGGCATGTCTTCTATATGCCGAGGGTCGCGTAGTATCGCGATAGGCGACGGCCGTGTTCGTCGTAAGCCGCCTGGAAAATTTCGGTAGCTCGTTCGGCTCCGATGACGGCTCCGGCTGTCAGTACTTTTGGGGGCTGGCCGGCGTCGGTTAGACGTTGGGCGACTTCCGCTTTAATGGAGTTGATGACCAAGCATCCTCCGAGGGTTGAGCCAGGAGAAACGGGCGTATCCAGTCCTTGGATGTCGATCATCGCATCGCCAACGGGCGCGCCGGTGTCGAGGATGAGGTCGGCGAAATCGGAGAGTTTCTTGCCTCTAGTATCTTTGGTTTTGGAGGCGTTCGAGTGGAGTTTGCTGACAAGAGCGACTACTTTGATTCCCTGTTTTTGGAAGAGTTCGGCCATTTCTATGGGCACGCGATTACAGCCGCTGGAGGAGATTACGAGGGCTGTGTCTTTCTCGCTGAGCTCGAAATTTCGCAGAATTTGTTCAGCTAGGCCGCTAGCGTTTTCAAGGAACATCGCTTGTCGTTGTCCATTGCAGCCAACTACGAGATTGTGGAAGCTGAGCGATAGCTCGACGATCGGGTTGAATCCGGGAAAGGATCCGTAGCGAGGCCACATTTCTTCGGTCATCATGCGACTATGACCGGAGCCGAAAACATGGACCATGCGGTCGGCTAGAATCGTTTCGGCGAACAAGTCGGCGGCTTTGGCGATATTGTCTTCCTGGGCCGAGACGATTTCGATCAGTTCGCGTGACTTCTGGAGATAGGTTTGTGTGAGAGACATAATTTAGAGGAAATGAAAATGGTTGTATCTAGCGTTCGACCGAAAGGCGCTGGCCGTTTCGCAGGATGTGAAAAGAAACGTTTCTGGATTGGCAGGCGTTTTCGAAATCGGCGGGGTCGGCGGTGTTGAATTCGAATAAGTCGTAGTGGTGGGGGACCACTGTTTTAATGGAGCACTCGTCGGCCAGTTGCGCAGCCTCTTGGGAGCTTAGGTTACCGGCTACCCGGCGTTCGAGTTTGTATCCGTTTATTGGAAGAAAGGCTAAGTCGAGATTGAATCGTTTGAGGCTGGAGGCGAGTCCACCGTAGAGGCGAGTATCGCCGCTGTGGTAGATTTTCCAGGGGCCGAGTTCGATAATAAATCCCATGAAGTGGTGTTCGCCTTTCTCGTTGGTCTTGAGTTCGTCGTGGGCGGATGCAATGCCGTGGAACTGTACCCCTTTGACCGATGCGTTCAATCCGTCGTTGAGGCCTATCGGTTGGGCTGGATCGCTTTCGAGGCGGTCGGCTATGAATGCTCGATTGGCCTCGGGGATGATGAATGATAGCTCCGGGTTTGCGCGAAAGAGGGCTGTCAATGTTTCCTTGTCTAGGTGATCGGTGTGGTTGTGACTGGAAGTAACGATATCGATACCTTCGAGTTTGCTGGGATCGATTACCTGTTCGGTGATGCGCGTGTGTGGCTTATCGGTAGTGGCGTATTTTCGCGTCAGGGAGTCCGAGAGGTAGGGATCGAAGAGGACAGTCTTGCCTGCAGACATGACGAGGAACCCGCTTTGCCCCAACCACCACGTGTGAAGCGTGTCAGTATTATTCTTACGAGCGGATTCGATGTCGGCAATAAGATCGTCGTCTTTGAGAAACGCGGGTTTCATTTAGCGTTGGGAAGTCCGAGTTCGTTTCGGACGATGTTCGCGCCGGCGACCATATTGGCGAGCTTCTGGCGGGCAGCCCAGCGAGCGGTTTGGGAGAGGCCGCAGTCAGGCGCGAAAACGAGTCGGTCTGCGGGAGCGTATTCGAGGCATTTTCGTATGATGGCAGCGACGTCCTCGGGCGTTTCAATGTAGTAGCTTTTGACATCGATGATGCCGATAGCGGCATCCATATGTTTGCTGATCTCTTCGATCAGGTCGAGATAGTCGAAATGGGTCGTACACATTTCAATATGCATTTCGTCTACGTGCATATTGAGAAAATCGGGAAACATTTCGCGCGGGGTGCGTTTGCCGACTGCTCGTCCTTTATAGTTGCCGAAGCATAAGTGAGAGCAGATGCGAGCTTTACCGACTGCGGGTTCGACGGTGCGATTGAAGAGGTCAACGAAGGAGCTCGTGTCGGCCTTGTAGGCGTAGCAGCTCATGGACGGTTCATCGACGCAGATTTCGTTGCATCCCGCCTCGACGAGGCTTTCGATTTCACTGCGCACCAACGGAAGCAGGGCTTCGGTGATCGCTAGGCGATCCGGATATCGATCGTTGGGTAGGAGGCGACCGCTCATGGTGAAGGGTCCGGGGATGCTGGCCTTGAGACTTGGGCCTTCAGGGGCGAGGCGTTTCAGGCGTTCGAATTCTTCGACGGCCCCGAGGCCATTGGGAGCTTCTAGTTCGGCAGTGATCGCGTGCTTGCCGCGTTGATCGTGGGCTGGCGGCCCAAAGCGGCGGGGTGAGGCGCTTTCGAGTTCGATACCTTTAATGTAGCCGTAGAAGGAGAGATTGAAATCGAATCGAGTTTGTTCGCCGTCGGTGATGACGTCGAGGCCGGCCGATACTTGGTCGTGGATGGCGGCGACGACGGCATCCTCTTGCATTTCGCTTATGTCGTTTACCCCGAATTGATCGAGGTTCTGAGAGGCGAATTCCAACCAGCCGGGAAATGGGTAGCTGCCGATTACGGATGTGCGGAGCGGTGTGTTTTTCATGATAGAGAAGTGCGATGTATCGGTTGTAAGAATCGATCCAGCGGAGGCGCTCTGAATGGAGAACGCTCAGGTTTCGACTGTCTCCTGCTATACATCCGCACGGGGTTGATGGACGCAAGATATAAGGTGCCGGTTTTGACAAAAACTGATATGATTATTATTGAATGCAATGAATTAACGAAGTGGGGGAATCAGGGCAGGAAGCGTGTCGTGATGATGTTCCGATTTTCTCTCATTTCTTTCTGCGCCGTGTTTTCTTTATCTCACTTCGGGTTTGGCCATGGAT
>JABITN010000130.1 GCA_018700525.1 Opitutales bacterium | reverse complement strand
TCCTCCGAAAAGATCGTCATGGAACGGGCCATCGACTTCGTCCAGGAATCCGTCTCCAAGAATACGCCTTTCCTCGCGACGATCTGGTTCTACGGACCTCACTCCCCGACACGAGCTGGCGAAGAGCTGCGTTCCCTCTATCCGGACCAGCCGCTAGGTCGCCAACATTATCTGGGATCGATCACCTCCATTGATCGCGAAGTCGGACGCCTGAGGGCAGTCTTGCGGGACGCGGGAGTGGCAGAGAACACGCTCATCTTCTTTTGCGCTGACAATGGCCCGGAGGGCCCCGGGAACCCGCCTTCGGAATACGATCCCTACCACGGAGCCTACCACGGCGAGGCCGGCGACTTCAAAGGCCGCAAGCGCTACCTTTACAATGGCGGCGTCGTGGTCCCCGCGATCGCCATCTGGCCAGGATCTACCCAAGCAGGCCAAACCATCAAAGAGCCCACTTGCACGCTCGACTACCTACCAACGGTGTCCGCTCTGCTCGGATACGAAATGCCAGATCAACGCCCCATAGACGGTGTCAGCCTGGTCCCCATATTGGAGAATCAGCCCTGGAAGCGCGATCGATTTATCCCCTTCGCCTCGCAAATGCAGAAGCTCTCCCCCAAAGCCTCAATCGTCCACAAGAACCACAAACTCTTACTTTGGTTCGATTCCGACAAAGGCGACGAGCTCTACTCGATCCACAACGATCCTAGCGAATCCAATAATCTAATACGCCAAAAGCCCGAACTCGCCGCCGACCTGAAACAAGAGCTCCTAAACTGGCTCCAATCCGCTCGCCACAGCTACGAGGGTGGCGACTACCCCCATTACGAAAAGCAAGGGCACTTTATAAAAATGAACTAGCCAGGCGAGACGCAGTTACTCCTTCCGAGCCTCGGAGAGAAAGCGTTCTATGCTTAATGCAAATACCAAGAAACGAATCGCATTTAGGAACTAAATGCATCGAAGTGTCTGAATAGCCATAACTCGCGATCCATCTTTAAATTGAGATCCATTGGATAGCATCCTGTTTCAGCGGTACCAAGAAGAGCCCATTTTTATGAATTTTCGAGTGGTTGATCGGATTAAAACCAGTCAGCCTTTCCAGCTATGAACATCCTTCTTATTACGAGCGACCAACAGAGGTGGAACTGCTTGGGTCGGTTGAGCCCGGAGATTCACACACCTAACCTCGACCGTCTCGCAGACCGTGGAGTCCTCTTTGAACGGGCCTACACGGTAAACCCGGTATGTACGCCATCCCGGTGTTCGATCATCACCAGCGAGTACCCCTCCAAGCACGGTTGTTTTCATGTAGGCACTTCTCTTCCTGAGGAATATGGACCAACGGTCGCCCACCGTTTTTCCGATGCCGGCTACGCGACTAGCTTGATTGGCAAGGCCCACTTTCAGGCTTGTAAGGATGCAGCGAGCATCGAATCGGCGCCCAAGGTCCATCAGCTGGACCACTTTGATAGCTGGTTTGGTCCCTACTTCGGATTCGACCATGCCGAATTGGTGATAGGCCACACCTCCGAACCCCATGCCTCGGGAATGCACTACGGGGCCTGGCTCCGAAAGCAAGGGATCGATCCGACCCGCTATTTCGATATTCACGATTACGATCATTTTGGACCTTGGGCACTTCCGGAACAGTATCATGCTTCAACCTGGGTGGCCGATCGTTCGATCGCAGCTATCGATCGAGCCCAGAAAGATGGGAAACCTTTTTTTCTTTGGTCCAGTTTTCAAGATCCACACAATCCTTACGTCACTCCGGAACCCTGGGCATCGATGTACGACCCCTCAAGCATGTCGGAGCCGATCGAAACGCCTCAGCTCGATTCATTGCCGGATTTTTATCGTAGTCTGGCTTGCGGTGATTTCTATGGCGACGATCCTCAGCTTCAAAACAAAGCGTGGGGCGATGTAAAGATCCGGCCCGAACTCGGCCCCTCGGATATTCTTTCCCTAAGAGCCGTTTACTTTGGAATGGTAAGCCTGATGGATCATCACATCGGACGTATCCTGGATCGACTGGAAGCGGACGGCACGATTGAGGAGACACTAATCGTATTTACATCCGATCACGGCGACTATCTAGGAGATCACGGATTATGGGGCAAGGGCCTACCAGCCTACGAAAGCGCACAGCGCGTGCCTTTCATCGTTTCTCATCCGAGAGTGGTAGACCCGGGGCAAAAGAGCCAGGCACTTCAATCGCTTGTGGATATAGGATCGACCTTTCTGGATATTGCAGGTCTCGATCCATTGGATCGGAGTCAGGCAGTGCTGCAAACCCAGGCGTGGACCAATCCGGCAATTGAGATTCGCGATCATTGCCAAGTCGAATTCCGGCCCGCTCAGGGACCCTATAAGCAGCAGACGTTTATCGAGTCGCAATTTAAACTCGTACTCTACGATACCCGCGACTACGGCGAGTTGTATGACCTGCAAGCCGATCCCGCTCAGACCAGAAACGTGTATAGGGACCCCGAATACATGGACGTACGTAAAGAACTAGAAAATAAATACGTAAAGAACGGCACCGGAAAGGACCTTATCAGAGAACGGCATGCAGTAGCCTAAGGCCCAAATTCGAGACGAAGAAGAACATTATCAAACGCTCTCGCGAACTCTATATTTCCTCCACAAAAGAGGTCCCATAAAAAAGAGGAAGGCAAAGATAAGCCCCGTAAGAATAATCCCGTATTCGATGGTTTTCCCGCTGTCGGATTTGGCGACGCCTAAAGGGGAGAAGAATATATAAGTGCCCACCATAATGATGGTGGCCAGAATGCTGATCCAGCTAAAATGCTTCCAGGGAGTTATATCAACACCTTCAGGTCCGCTTGTCGGAAGTTCTGGTTTTGCATGGGGAAAGAAGTAACCCAAAATCAAGGCGAGTACGGTGAAACAAACAAAGAGCACGGCCATGCAATGCATAAAGTGCAGCTCGGGTTTAATCCAGAACATAACCGATCCGTACATGAGGACAAACAAGGCCAGACAAAGATTTACGACGAAAGGAGAGACTCGATTGGAAAAGTAGGCCAATAGCATGACCATGAAAATAGGTGCTCCAAACAAGCTGTCGACCTTCACCATAAAGGTGAAAAGGCCTTCAGGAAAGTACATGATAAACGGCGCGATCACCATAGTGGCTATCGCCATGATAATGCCAAAGCGCTTGCTGCGTTGAATAATCTCATGATCGCTGAGATTCTTTCCAAAGAGTGGCTTGTAAATGTCCAGCGCCAAAATTGTCACGGCGCTGTTCAAGACGGAGTTGAAGGTACTGAGAACTGCTCCAAAGATAACGGCGGCAAAGAACCCTACGAACATAGGTGGCATGATATCCCGAATCAGAGTGGGATAAGCCCAGTCGTTGTTCTCAAAATAGTTGCCGCCATAGAGATGGAAGACAATGACCCCGGGGAACGCGATGTAGAATATGTTCAGTATTTTGAAAAGCGCGGTAAGCATCACACCCTTTTGGCCTTCTTTTAAGCTGCGGGCTCCCAGCGTACGTTGCACAATGAATTGATTGGTACTCCAGAAAAACAGATTGTGGATAATCATGCCCGTGAAGAGGATGGAGAAAGGTACACCATCGGTGACATCGCCCACGGCATCGAGTATTTGGGTATTCTTAGTCAGTATAGCGCTGACTCCGGTAAAGAAATCTTTGTCACCCACTTCATAGATGCCAACCACGAACACAAAGGCCCCACCGATAAGCAGGCCAATCCCATTGAGCGTATCCGAAACCGCTACTCCTTTTAACCCTCCAAACAAAGCGTAAATACTACCGATAATCCCTAGGGACCAGACTACGATCCAAATGACGACTTCGTTACTCATGCCGAACGATCCGGAAATGTCAAAAAGCAGATTGATCGCAATAGCTCCACCATAGAGGGCTGCAGGCATCGAACTGAGGATGTAAACAGATAGAAACATGACCGCCACAAGCCGACGCGTAGATTTGCCAAACCGATTTTCCAGAAATTCGGGAATAGTCGTAAATCCACCCTTCAAGAAAGTAGGCAGGAGAACGGCGCAAAAATATATGAGCGGGGGAACAACCGTTACGGTCCACGCAATGGGAGAGAGATTGCTCCCATAGACATTGGCAGTCATTCCGGTGAAATTGGCGGCGCTGAGATTCGTCAGCATTAGCGACCCGGCAATGACCCAGCCATTGAGACTGTTGCCTGCGAGAAAATAACCCTTGGCACTATCCAAGTTATCATTGCGCGTTCGAAGATACGTAATGAACCCGACAAGTCCGGTGAAGAAGAGAAAGGATAAAATAGTACCCATAAGCTTAAAACAAAGGCTGCTGTAATTGTATCATCGATAAAAGGTAAAAATGAACGAGACATTTTCTGCTAGAGAAAATCAAACTCTATCTAAGACGAGACGTTTCAGCGTCGAGCCAATGGCCGAGAACCGAATACTGAGCGATGCAAGAGCCAAAACTGCATCGAATTTCGTAACCATGAACCAACGATACTAAAAATTCCAGGAAACCGTCCCCATTCATGGAAGATCGAACTCGATCTCTTCCAGCAAATAAGTTGCAGGACGGGTCAGTAGACCGTTGTAGCCTCAGCTAGACGACCTCCATAATCAGACTAAAAACAACCTATTCGATCAGAAAAATTGTAGGATGGGTCGCTGAACCGCGATTCGAAGCGAAT
>JABITN010000174.1 GCA_018700525.1 Opitutales bacterium | reverse complement strand
TTTTCGGGATACAACTTGCCCATGGATATTCCAATCGGGACACCAACCTCCTTGAGGTTTTCGATACTCAGATCGGCAAATTGAGTTTTGTAATACGAACCGTGCCATGCGCCAATGACACCTGGCGTCTTCCGATCGAATATGATGTGATTCATCATAATCCCTCCGGCGGAGTTCCCGCTCAGAACTATTTTCTCAGGATCGATTTTGTACTTTTCGTGGTTCGCGATTATATAATCAACAGCGTCAATCCCATCTTGGATCGCTTTTTCGGGACCCTGCTTTAAGGTGTAATTGATACTAATAAAAACGATCTTATCTCCCGCCAGTTTCGGCATACTGCCAATCGCCTTCATCTTATCCCCAGAACTGAAGCCTCCTCCATGCGCATAGATTACGACGGGGTATTGACCCTCCCCTTCTGGCACCCAGGCATCGAACAAGTGATTATCCCCGGTAAGCTCAGGGTTCACATCGGTTCTCGAACCATAGGCTTCATTGGGAAAGGTCGGCTTAATCTTCCATCCCCAGTCGATCTCATCGGCTGGAACGGCATCAGCGCCTATCGACAAAACTGGGACCGCGATCAGCATTAGAATTAACGTTTTGATATTCATTTAGATTCTCCTTTTTTGTAGTTATACTTCACTTTCTAATTCCCCGAAAAGAACACACATCCCAATATACCCAGAAAATTTCCAAACCGCAGAGTACGCTGAGGTCACAGAGGACTTTCCTATTCACTATCTCTGCGTACTCCGCGAACTCTGCGAACTCTGCGGTTAAATCATAATTATAATTTAATTCTTAACTTTCAGAAGACCGCCGCGATTGTTGTGGCACAATCCGCTCATCGATTTGCCTCCACTACCGAACGGACGAATTTAGGAAGGAATTGCATGACTTGACTGTTCTTCGTTTCGCTAAGGCTATGCACCAATTCAGCGCTATCTCCAAGGCCCACTTCCTTATATTTCTCCACTACTCTCAGACCATGCGCAGCGTCGTGAATATCCCCCTCGGCCCCAGGTTCTTTGCGGTAGGCAAGGAAGATAGGGGGAGCGTTTTTCGTGATAGGTTCTAGCATCCGTTCACTAAAAGACTGGCCCGGGAGAGCTTGTCCCATATATATCCCTGCAATGCCTGGGTCCAGACTGTGCGCAAGCTCCCAGCTCACAATGCTTCCCCGCGATTGCCCTCCGATAAAGATCTTATTGATATCTAAATTATAGGTCGCCGCATTCTCCTTCACCCATGCGAACATCACCTTCGCATCCGCAGTGCATACTTGATAATCGGCCATACCTTGAACCTTCGCAATGGATTCCCAACTAACGATCGCAATTCCTGCCGCTACCGTCGAATCCGCCCAGTTACTTTGAACATCATCAGCTGTCGATCCATTATGATGGGCGTATAAAAACACGGGGGTCGGTTCATTGCCGGACGGCAAATAGAGATTCAGCCATTGCCGATCCTCCGGCCCGTATGAAACACGCGCGTGAGTCGGCGTTTTTGTTTGTCCGAATAAAGAGACGGAAAAAAGTGACAGCGTGCATACGAATGCGAGCCAGTATTTTACAGGTGTTTTGGGTAATGTATTCATTTTTTTATTCTAGTTTGAGGTTATAAAAATTTCCTATTTAACAATGGCAGCATCCGAGATGCCTACCTATCTAAAAAACCCTTAAGCTTGAGCCAATCTTCCATTCGGTCGGGCCAAGAGGTCACGGGTTTCTCGGTGCGACGGAGTCCGTAGCCGTGCCCTCCTTCGCTGTATATATGCATCTCTGCGGACACATTGGCTTTCTTAAGTTTGATGTAGGCCTCAGCCAGGCCAATGGAGCGGTCTTTGTCGTCGTAGGTGATCACAATGAAGACCGGGGGAAAGGCGTCTGACTGATCCATCCCTTCCGGCATCCACACACCGGAATAAATCGGCGCCGCAAAGGCGGGTCGAAAACTGTGATCATCATGCCTATCCACCGCTTCATACAAACGTTCGGATGCGAAGGCGGTATAGTTGACGGGCGCTCCTCCGGCAGAAAAACCCATGATGCCGATACGATCCGGATCAATGCCCAACTCATCGGATCGAGATCTCACGAGGCTCATAGCTCGCTGACCATCCTGAGCGGCAGGGAGCCAAGGCTTCTCCGGATTGTGAACGTTTCCAGGTACCCGGTATTTCAGCACAATCGCGGTCATTCCAATTGAGTTCGCCCACTCGGCCACTTCAGTTCCTTCCTTGTCATAGGCAAGAATCGTGAACCCACCGCCTGGTGCGATCATGATGGAGGAACCCGTATCGATTTTCGGGTCGGGTTTATAGATCGTGAGCGTAGGAATGGATACGTTTTGCAGACGTCTCACCGGCTTGCCGGCGGTCAGCCTGTCGTCGTTAACGCGATACGATTCCGGCGGGAGCGTTACGATTTCGCCGGGCGCCTCGCCGGGCCAGAGATTCCAGGTGATCGGATCAGCCACTGACAAAACAGAGGCTGAGGTCAAAAGAAAAAGGATAAACGAACTTGTGAAGTATTTCATATATAAATCCTACTAATTTTGCTTACTAAATAAAATGCCTACCTCAAATGCTCTCGAAACCACGCCAACTCCATCGCGTCGATCTCATCTTTACTCGGGTTGATCTCCGCGCCCTCCGGAGTTGGGCGATAGCCGTGTCCCGCGTTGGCGACTGGTACTAGCTTCGTCACGGTGCCCGCCTTTTTCAAGGCCGCGTAAAGCAACTCGGATTGATTGAAATTTACCCCTATGTCTTCGCGGCCGTGAATAATCAGTATTGGCGGATCATCCTTGTCTACATACGTGATCGGATTCGCACGCAGCACCTGCTCCTTGAGTCCCGTGATCTGGCCTCCGAGAAAACGCGACTCGGCTGACGTTGGCATTGAATGATTCCCGCCCAACTTTAAAAAATCGGTTGGGCCAAAGTGATCGACCACCGCCTGCACCTCACTCGAAAATTCGAAAAGCACCTCTTTCTGCCGGTACTTGCGGAGTGAAGTATGGGTTGGCAAGCCGCCAAAGCCTTCGAGGTAGGGATCGCCACCCGACGTCCCCAGAAGCGCCACCAGATGCCCGCCGGTAGAGGTGCCCCAAACACCGATGTGGTCTGCGTCGATCTGGTATTTTTCTGCGTTGGCTCGCAGCCAGCGGATCGCCGCTTTGCAATCCTGCACGGCTGCTGGGAAGGGGGCCACACCGCTCAGTCGATAGTTAATCGACACCCCAATAAATCCCGCCTCCGCGTAACGCACCGCGTGAAGCACGCTTTTCGACCCGCCCCAAAACCCCCCGCCATGAATGTGCACCACAGCCGGTACCGGTTTCGTTAATCCCTTCGGTACGGCGATATCCAACGCCACTTCATAATCGCCCGCAACCAGATAAACGATGTCTTTCTCAAGGGTCACGTGATCGGGAATAATCGGCGGTTGTGCCGCTGCGGTCGGGCGCGCATTCCCCTGCATGGATTGGCGGAACTGTTGGAACTCCTCCGCGATCAGCTTGCCGTCCTTGTCCGTGTCCGCTTCGGGAAAACGCTTGAGCATTTGCGCCAGCTGCTCTTCGGAGGGCTGTTGCGCTTGCGCGTTCGAGAAGGGCGCCGTCAATGCCAGGGCCAGGATCGCAAAGAGTGGTATGGGGTAGTGATTTTTCATATATAAACCTTCCCTACTTTCCCTTCGAAAACCCCAGCATCCAATCCACCAACTCCGCCGTATTAAACACTGCTTTGCCCCCCGCGCGATGATCCGCCCCTTCAAACTCCGTATGTTTCACGTTCACATTCCCCGCCGCCTTCAATCGCTCCACCATTTTTCTAATTCCAGCTGGATTCTTCCCATCCTCGCTGCCCGCCATCGACCAAATCGGCAACTTCGCAAGCTTCTTCGCATCGTCATTGGCACTCCCACCCGTAAAACCACAAGGTGCAGCCGCGGCAAAACGATCCGGCGATTGATTGATCCATCTCCAAGTAGCCCCGCCCCCCGCGCTATAGCCCATCACATACACACGCTCCCCATCAATCTCATGAAAGGTCTCCAAAACATAATCAAGCATCGTATCGAGCCAATCCGCACTCCAACGTTCCGACGTGTTAGGATCGAGCGTAACCAGCCCCTTCCCCGCAAGCTCCGCTATATCAAATCCCCGCTTCATCCCCATCTCAGCCGCAACCTCAAGCTGCCGTTGAAAACCAAGATCAAACCAACGCTGTCCTCCACCATGCAAATTAATAAGCAAAGGCAACTTCCCCTCAATCTTCTCCACAGGCCGCGTCACCAAAGCAAGTTTCGTCATTTTTCCAAGCTTCTCATACAACTCGCTCGGCCACTCAAGAAGCTCCACCTCAACATTCTTAAACCGCTCGTTCATCTCCGCCAGCGTCTCATTTAGATTCGCATCCTTAGCCTGTGTCGCTTGTTCCGCAGCGGCCTGGCGCCGATTCCTCTGCCTGGATTGGCGGAATTGCTGGATCTCCTCCACTGTCAGTTTGCCGTCCTTATTCAGGTCCGCTTCGGGAAAACGCTTGAGAGATTGTGCCAGTTTCTCTTCGGAAAACTGTTGCGATTGCGCATTCGTGAAGGGCGCCGCCGACAGCAGAGCGAGTATCACAAAAAGCATTAGGATTGAGGTTTTGATGAGATAGTGCATGACGATTATAGGGTATGAACGTATCAATTATTTAGGTACAATTTTTCCGATAAGATTATTGATAGGGCTATGTCTTTGAAAACTACTAAGACTTCACGCTCAACGCTTCACCCGTTTTGGGCATCGAAAGCGTGGGCTTGCCTTGAAGGTAGCCGAGTTTCGTTAGAAATTCATCCGCGGCAATCAGCGTAATATCTTTCCACGGTTGCTTGTTGAAAAAAGCGTGAGTTTGTCCTTCGGCAATTCGCATCTCCACGGAGGTGATGCCGAGTGACTTCATCTTGGCCGCTGCGGCCGTCCAACCGTTAATCAACCACTTATCCTCGCTGCCGAAAACGACGATCGCCGGCCCAAAGTCGGCTTTCAGATGCTGCAAAAAATCTACCTCTGGATCATTGGCATCGCTCTTTGAAAGCGCAGGATTGAATAAGACGTAAGCCGCCACGGAAGTGTCGATTCCTTCAGGGTCATTGGGATCATTGAGACCCGGGTTGTTTGTGCCCAGCAGGCTGATGTGCCCTCCAGCGGAGCCGCCACCTGCGACGATGCGATCGGGGTCCACGCCCAGTTCTTGGGCATTCTGTTTGAACCAACGAATGGCGCTCTTCACATCGGGAATACAAACACGCTTGCTTGATTGCCCATCGGTCATTGCCGCTCGATCTTCCTTGGTTCGCAAGCGGTAGGTGACCGTCGCGGCCACCATTCCCCGACTCGCAAAATAGTCGCACTGATAGCTAAACGCCACACGATTGCCGCCGCCCCAACCGCCGCCATGAAATAGGATGATTCCGGGAACTGTCTTTTTCGAAGCATCATGCCCCTCTGGGAAATAGATTTCCATTTCGCGGTTCACGCAATCCACTTGCTTGTAAACGTAGACTTTGCCCTTGGGGATGCTTTCATCGTCAACGCGCTGTGCGTCGGCGAGTGGGCAAACCATGGCCATCAAAACGATCAGTGGTATTTTCTTCATCAATTCTGGGATGAGGAAAGTTCAACCCGGGTGTAGGGGCTGGAAAGATACTGCTGATAACCGTTGGCCATGTGACCGTGATTGCTGAAGAAATCGATACGGGAAGCCCCTTTCTCCAACGGGATCGTGGCGGTCCAGGAACCGGTCTTGGGATCCCGCTCCATATCCGCCCATTGGTCTTCAGGGATAGGCACGAGCAAGAACGGAGCGGACCCTTCGGGCGCTCGGTCATACATCCACCAGATGCGCCCGTCTGTCGGCTGAGGCCCTTCCTCAAAGCTCACGCTAACCGTAAGTTTATTCTTGTCGACTTTATGGCTCGACGCCGGAGGGCTCAGCAAGGAATCGCCACCGAAGAAGTGATGCCAAAGAAAGGCGTCTCTATTCTGTTCGTCCTTCGCCGTAGCGACATGCGGCGTTTGCGAGTGCCCGCCATTGGGTTGGTAATAGACAGGCACCTGAGGATGGTTTTGCGCTCCCCAGACAATATCATAGGCGACGTAGTCATGCGTTCCCGGCTCGAAAAGAACATCGACTCCGCGCTCCCTCAACCGATCCCAATTCTCCGAAACGCACGCACTAGACCATAAACGATCCAAAAAGTGTTGCATTTCGTCCATGGATTTCCCCGCTTTCAGCGCCATTTGACCCATACCGCCCTCGGATCCCACCATGACGCGCCGAAAAACCCTCTCGCGGTTTTGATCCAGATCGATATCGCCAGCCTTGACGGCCTCAAAGAAGACTTTGTTTGCCCCTTCCGCTTTGGCGATTTCTTGCCTCTCGGCTCTCCGAGTCGGTGAATAATACGCACCCGCGTGGTTCGAGCAGGTCGCGGTAAAACGTTCGTCATTTATCAAGGCGACCGCGGGTGCCATGCCGTTTTTGGAGCTGCCCGAACCGGCCACTTCCCCTTTTTCGAAGTAGTCGGTTTCCGCATACGCCGCAGTAGTCGCACGCATCAAGGTCATCGACCAAATCCAGAGAACTGTGTACCGCGGATTCAGGTCCTTCATAAACTGGCGCCCCATTTTTTGATCCAAGCCCCGTTTGCCCTCAAGCTGCCTCGAAGCCCTGACGAGCGTCTTAACGATGCCAACGCCGCCTTCCAGCAGCTTAGCCTGAAAGTCGGTTGGCTGCGTGTCTTTCATCAGCGCCTCAAGGTTACCATTGGCTCCGGTAATGCTAAATCCCTTCGCCTTGCCTTCAAGCGGCACGATCATACGCACCGGGATCCGATAGTCCTGCCCCGGCCACCATTCGGCGACATTGATTTCAATCAGCTTCTGCCGCGTGTCTCCAACAGGATGCCAATCTTGCAGAATTTCTATATCTAGCGAACTTTCATCGAGAATCTCTTCGGTATTGAATAGGGGTTTCTCGGCGGCATAAAGCGGCGCAGTCAGGCAAAGCGTCAGGGCTGCCAGTAGTGGGATGAGGCGGTTGTTTTTCATAATTCTTGTATTCTTTTTTCATTACTCCAGGTAATCGCCGATGCCATTACCGTTCTTGTCAGTTACGCCCGAGAAAGGATGCCCCACTACCGCCTTCCAAGCGATTTCGCGGAAGATCTTGTCCAATTCATCGCTTAAGAA
>JABITN010000147.1 GCA_018700525.1 Opitutales bacterium | reverse complement strand
GATATATTCGCATAGCTTCGGCACGTCGCGATAAGCTTCGACCAAGTCTTCCTTAAAGCCGCGCGGATGGGGCGAAGTGAAACGGATCCGTTCGATACCGTTTATATCGTTGATCTTCTCGATTAGCTGGACGAAGGGCGACTTGCCATTGATCACCGGGAATTCGCGGCGACCAAAACTCGTAACGATCTGGCCCAATAAAGTGACTTCCTTAACCCCTTGCTCCGCCAACGAGTAAACTTCCTCGACGATTTGCTCGATCGGACGTGCCCGCTCACGGCCGCGTGTTTTCGGCACAATACAAAACGCACAATTCATGTTGCAGCCCTGCATGATCGAAACGAACGCGCTCACTTGGTTCGTCTTCGGCAAGTGATCCTTGATCGTATTCTGCGAACCGCTCTCCTCCTCGATGTCGATAATCGTGGCCGGCTTCGGGCCCTGGCCCGAAAAGGATTTTATCAAATTATCCAAATGATCCGGAACCGCATGAAACTTCTGCGTACCCACGATCAGATCCAAATCCGGTAGCCGATCAATCAATTCCGAGCCGCGATTCTGAGCCATGCAGCCTAACACGCCAATCTTGAAATCCGGCTCCGAGCGCTTGCGCTTCGCCAAGTAGCCCGCCTTGCCGATAGCCTTCTGCTCGGCCTGATCCCTAACGCTACAGGTATTAAGTAAGACCACGTCCGCATCGAACTCATTGTCCACCACAGAGTAACCCCGATCGCGCAAAGACATGGCGACTTGCTCGCTGTCCCGCTCGTTCATCTGACATCCGTAGGTTTTAATATAGACGCGATTCATGACAATTTGGAATCCAAACGGCATACGCCTCCCCGGTCTAAGGTCAAACAAGAAGCAAAGGTAGGATTGTCAGGTATTATCTAAAGTGGATGGAAACGAACAGTAGGGCGGCATCGCCGAGGCCGCAGCAGGACCCAAGGTTGTCCGTCCCGAACAACGGTGCCCCAAAGCAAACCGAACCTTCGCCTACTCGGACGCCTGCTCAGCAGCAGCTTCCGCTTCCGCGCCGCGCTTCATGATATCCTTCTTCAACAAAACCGCAAAATACGCCAAGACCGCCACCGCTAGCAGTAATACGCCAACGACCCATTTTCCATTTTTTTTGCCCATCGGGGACTAAACCGCAAATTTAGACGCCAGCGACAAGCCGGAAATCCGCTTGCGCGTTTCACCACTCCTGCTTGGCTCTTATCGTGAGTGATTCCAATCCAGGCAAAGACCGCATTTACGCCCAGCCTCTCGAACGAATGGACGGATTCGTCTTCGACGATTCGGTCGCAACTGTCTTCGACGACATGATTCGCCGATCCGTTCCGGGCTACGCCATGACCCTTTCGCTAATGCCCTTTATCGCTAAACGCCACGCTCAAGAACAAACGCGTATCTACGACCTCGGCTGCTCCCTAGGAGCCGGGCTCGTTGCTATCGCAAATGGCTCGCCCGAATCGACTTCCCTCATCGGCATCGACAATTCCCAATCCATGCTCGACCGCTGCAATGCCAACCTAACCCAAGCGATCGACAAGCAGGCCTGGGAGCTTCGATGCGCCGATATCCTGGACACGCCTATCGAAAACGCCAGCGTCGTCCTCCTAAACTTCACCCTCCAGTTCATCCCCGTCGAACGACGGCTGGAACTCCTCAGATCGATCGCCTCGGGACTCAACCCCGGTGGCGTCCTCCTGCTCTCCGAAAAAGTCCGCTTCTCCGATCCCAAAACCCAACAGGAACTCTTCGATCTGCACCACGATTTCAAACGTTACAACGGCTACAGCGATCTCGAAATCAGCCAGAAACGAAGCTCGCTGGACAACGTTCTCATAGCC
Organism: Opitutales bacterium; assembly: GCA_018700525.1. Taxonomy (GTDB): domain Bacteria; phylum Verrucomicrobiota; class Verrucomicrobiia; order Opitutales; family Opitutaceae; genus Pelagisphaera. Next base: position 1,682 of record JABITN010000147.1, on the reverse strand, counting down.
GAGACCATCGAAGATCACAAAGCCCGTCTGAGCGACGCCGGCTTCGACCACTGCGAAACCTGGCTTCAATGCTTCAATTTCGTGTCCATGCTCGCCATCAAAGCCTAGGAACGCGCCGCCTCGACAATGTCCAATATTTCCTACCAGCTGCTTTTCGATTTCCTTGAAAAAACCGACCTAGCACCGTGGCTGGAAACGCTTCCCACGCGCATCGACGAAGCAATCCATGGAGCGAACAATGGGCATTTGCAAAAATGGCTCGAAGCCCTCAATGCTTTGCCGAACGTTGAACCCAGCCATTTCGATCTGCAAAACGGCCCCGTCACGATCGGCCAAAGCGCCGACCTTTCCGCCGAACAACAAGCCACCCTACGCGAAACGCTCATGGCCTTCCATCCCTGGCGCAAAGGGCCCTGGAATTTCTTCGGTACCGAAATCGACACCGAATGGCGCTCCGACTGGAAGTGGGAGCGAATCCAAAAGGCAATTTCGCCACTGAAAGACCGCCTAATATTGGATATTGGAAGCGGCAACGGCTATTATAGCTACCGCATAGCAGCTGAAGGCGCTAAACTCGCCTTGGGAACCGATCCCTACTTGCTCTATGTGATGCAATCATTCATCGCCCGACGATACCTGCCCCAAAACCACCCCGCCTGGGTCATTCCATTCGGAATCGAACAACTCCCGCCAAGCCTGCCAGTCTTCGACACCGTTTTCTCGATGGGCGTGCTTTACCATCGCCGCTCCCCGCTCGATCATTTACTCGAACTTCGCGAAATGCTCAGGCCCGGAGGCGAACTCGTCTTGGAAACCCTCGTCGTTGACGGCCCCGAAGGCCACTGTCTCCTGCCCCGAGGGCGTTACGCCAAAATGCGCAATACCTGGTTCATCCCCAGCTGCCTCACTCTAGAACGATGGCTAGAACGCTGCGGCTTCAAATCGATCCGTTTAGCCGATCTTTCCGACACCACGACCGCCGAACAACGCAGCACCGAGTGGATGACCTTCGACTCGCTCGAAACCTTCCTCGACCCCACCGACCCCAGCAAAACCATCGAAGGCTACCCCGGCCCCAAACGAGCCCTCTTCGTGGCGGAAGTTCAAATGTAGCACAGGCATCTTGCCTGTGGAGAAACAGGCTGGAAGCCTGTGCTACTATTAACAAGTTAGAGGCCTTCAAAAAATCAGTGTAGGATCCACTTTCCCGAAAATCCAAACGTCCCTCCCGGCCATTTTCATTGAAGACCAAGAAACCCTCCAACCCATTGTTTCAGCCGAAGAAATCAATACCTGCGAAAACCTGGAAGAACTGATTTCCCCTGACGACGAACGCATCAATACCGGAGCCTAAAAAAATCGATCGATTTGCCCCACCATATACAAGGGTAACGACGCTAGATCGTAGTCAAGCTCCACATCTTGGCCTTTCATCGAGAGGCGGCTCTTGGAGCGCATAATCGAAGGCGGGTTCAAGTCGAAACGAATAGACTTCGTTCTGGATTTCTCGTGATTGAACTGGACAAGCGATTTCAAAGAACCGCTCGCTCCTGCCTTCACTTTTTCTCCAGGAGACCTTGCCGCAAAATCCAGCACACTCTGCAGTCGCTCGATATCCGAGCCCGCCGCATACTTGGAAAAATCAATCAAGACGTGACATCGGATCTCAAGCGAACGGCTCG
>JABITN010000156.1 GCA_018700525.1 Opitutales bacterium | reverse complement strand
TTCCGATTCCAGAGTGAATCGAATCTCTAATCTACGAGTGCGTGTTTTATGACTTTATTGGATAAACTAGAGCGGAAATTCGGTGGGTGGGCTATTTCGAATATCGCTGCCTACATTGTTGGTGGGCAGGTTGTCATTTGGCTTCTGTCGCGGAATTTCAGAGAGCTTGACCGTTCGAACGCGTTTCTTGAGCGAATGCTTTTCGATCCTGAAAAGGTGCTTCAGGGCGATGTTTTACGCGTGTTTGCGTTTCCGTTGATTCCTCCGGCATCGGATTCGATTTTCCTTATTTTTGTCTGGTATATTTTTTATATGATGGCGAGTGCATTGGAATCCCAGTGGGGAGCGTTTCGCCTAAATGTGTATTTGTTCGTTGGTGCTGTTCTCGGGATGGCAGGCGGGCTTTTGCTCTCTGGACTCCCGCTCTCGGGTGAGGGGCTTAGCAACAGTGTTTGGGGAATGACGGTTTTCTTTGCATTTGCGTATCTCTTTCCCGATTTCGAGCTGCGTCTATTTTTTATCCTGCCGGTTAAGGTTCGTTGGTTGGGGTGGATAATGTGGGCGATGCCTGGTTTGATGTTTGTGGCATCGCCTTGGCAGGGGAAGGTTTTCGTTGCTGCGAGCGTAGGGAACTTCTTCATTTTCTTCGGAAAGGATATTCTGACCAGAGCTAAGTCGAAGAAGCGCTTGGCTAACTTGAAATCCGAGAAGGTTAAACAAATGGCGGAACCCTTCCACGCCTGTTCTCGATGCGGGGCGACGGATAAATCGCATCCGGAGCGGGAGTTTCGTTATCGGTCGAACGAGTGCATATGCGATAGATGCCTGGCGGCTGAATCGTCGGTCGAACCGCAATAGACGGGCAGTACTCTCAGTCTAAGGATTCGGAGTCACCTGCCCTTTCTGTTGTTTCGGCAGCTGTAATCAGAAGGTGGACGACGCGTTTGTGTTCAAGCTATGATCGATCGTTATTCATTCCTATAGTTTTAAAACTGTTGGGGTTAGCGTGCGGCCATTTTTGAGCTGGTGTTCCGGTCGTTGAAAGGTAGGTGATTATTACATGCAAAACGCTGAAGAGAATCAAATGCCCCTTACTCGTCTAGGAGCCACAAGACTGTTCATCTGCTTGCTAGTTCTATTGATTGTCTCAAGTGGTACCGCCCAGGAATTGAACCCTAGTGTCCGGTATGCAGATGCATATAAAAAATATTTCGATGCGGAATGTCCAATTGAAGCAAGCGAGATCAAGCATTTCGTTTACTTCGCGAGGGACAGAGAGGCTATTCACGATCATCCTTTGTTGAAACACGAAAGATTTTCTGGAGCTCAAATTATGTATCCATGGTCGTTGTTGGAACCGTCGCAAGACGAGTATGATTTCTCGATTATCCAAGAAGACTGTGATTACCTGAAAAAGTTCGGGAAGAAACTGTTTGTTCAATTACAAGATGCGACATTCAATCCTGCATTTCGTGGCGTTCCTGAATACCTAGCCACGGAAGAGTTCGGTGGTGGTGTGACTCCGCAGTATGCTGACAACGGTGCTCAAGAGGGGTGGACCGCTAAGCGTTGGAATAAGAACGTTCGAGTGCGATTCGCTCTGCTTCTAAAAGCTCTTGGCGAGACTTTTGACGCAAAGATTGAAGGGATAAATCTACAAGAAACCGCTGTCGGGTTGAGTAAGGAAAAAGACCCGACTTATTCTCCCGCTGTTTATGCGGAATCGATTAAGGCTAATATGCAGTCCCTTAAAGCGGCCTTTAACGTTTCGACTACAATGCAATACGCGAATTTCATGCCGGGCGAATGGCTGCCTTGGGAAGATGAAGGATACTTGAAGTCGATTTATGAATACGGAAACAAGATTGGCGTTGGATTGGGCGCTCCGGATCTAATGGTTAAACGGAAGGGGCAATTGAATCACGCCTTGGCTATGATGCATGAAAACGAGTTCGATGTTCCTTTGGGAGTAGCCGTTCAGGATGGAAACTATATTGGTTTGACGGGAGCGGATTTTCTTCCAGGTACGAATCCCGAAGTCTCGCTTGAGGTTAAGGAGAATCGAAAGAATATCGTCCCACTGCTTCATGCTTTTGCTAAAGACTTCTTGAAAGTTCAATACATGTTTTGGGTGAATCAGGAGCCTTATTTTGAAGAGGATGTACTGTCGTGTTTCGGTGATAGGCATGATTGATGAAAATTGTTTGCGTTGAGCTCAACCCCTTTAGGGGAAGTAGGTTTTTTGCTGTATTTGGAATGAAGAGATTGAAGTTCATTTTGATTTTCATGCTTATGGTCTGTTCGCTTGCTCAGCGATACGGATGCCGCGGTCAATGAATCCAATCCACGGGTATAAATCGAGTACGCTCTGGTTTTAGGTGAATCCGATTCACGTGAAGGACTTTCTGTATTGGCTGACTATGCAAGATGGTATGTCGATACTCCCTGGATGGCCGATGCGATCTTGAGTTCGATCCATGGCCGAAGCGCTGAGCTATTGGTTATTCTTGCGGGTGATATCGCTAGCGCGGGACCGTTTCTTCATCCTCTGGCAAAATCGATTGGGGCGAGTCAGAATACATATGAATTGGC
>JABITN010000018.1 GCA_018700525.1 Opitutales bacterium | reverse complement strand
GAAATAATGCAAACCCACATCGAAATCTCCCACGATATTCGACCAACGCAAAGCACCGTCTACATGATCCTCCTGAGCCGCCGATTCGTACACCGGATTATCCGTATCCACCCACATTCCACTTCTCAAGCGACCATCCGATCCCGGAAAGGTTCGCTCGCGAAATCCAGGAAGCAGAAACAATTCGAAATTCCCAAATCGGCTCACTCGCACCACGTTAATCATCGGTTGACCCAGCTTGTCCTCTCCATCCGGACTCGCAACGAGATCCGTCTGATTAATCGTATCCACCAAATCCTCAAGTCCTATCAAATCCAAAGCATTTAAAAACGTAGAGTCCTTGTACGAAAATCTTGGCGAGGAGCAGGCCCTGTGGGCCGTGATGACCTATCCCGAATATCGCAACGACGAAAGCATAGATAAATTCTTCGAATCGGGCGAATCCGAGATCGATCTGTAAACCAAGCGATTGGCGGACCTGAAGATCGAGTACTCCACAGGAAGCTGCCTAGACTTCGGCTGCGGCGGCAGGAGGCTAACAAATGCCTGGGCTCCTCACTTCGAGAATGTTACTGGAGTCGACATTTCCTCGACCATGATCGCAAAAGCCAACGAGATCAAAAGGCATGAGAACGTCACCTTTCTGCTGAACAAGAACGAAAACTTACAGACCACCGAAAGCGATACCTTCGATTTCGTCTACAGCAACAAGACCATCCAGCACATCCCCTACCCCGCCTCGAAAAACTACATCAAGGACTTCATTAGAATTCTAAAACCCAGAGGAAGCGCCCTTTTTCTCGTTCACAACTGCAAGCATTTTGAAGAAGAATCCCTCCGCTTCAAGTGGGCAAAGTGGCGGCGAGAGACCCTGCGGCCATTCTTCAAAAAATTACGCGGAAAACCGCCCGTTCAGATCCATCCTATCTCTAAACAGCACGTCGAATCCTACGTGAATCAAGCCGGCGGTGAAGTCATTCGCTGGGAAACGGATTCCAGCTACACCAAACGCAAGAAAGGGAACTTGCGAACCTGGTACTGGACTCGAAAGTCCTCCACTAGCTGATCCAAATGATAAAGCACTGGATAAAGCGACCCCTGCCCCACCATTAGCTTGTCTTAAGAGAAAGCCTGGATCTACTTGGCGATCTCGTATCCATACCGCCTTTTCGACTGAAGCAAACGGAATCGGAGAGCCCACTAGGGCTGGTAATTAACCACTGATTGCACGGGAGTGCGGTCCAGCTCTTCCAGCGCGAACGGACCAGGCGAAATCAGTATTTATTTAACAATCTCTAAAAGACCGTTCTAATACACGTCGCGGCCGTAGCGCTTCTCTTTCTGCATCTGCTTGATGTACGCAGCGGCTTCCTTCTCGTCCATCCCACCATGTTCAGCAGCGATATCGATCAGGGCCGTGTTAACATCCTTGGCCATACGGCTGGCGTCGCCGCACACGTAGAAATAACCGCCAGCGCTGATCCATTCCCAGATCTCGGCCGCGTTCTCGCGCATGCGATCTTGAACGTAGATTTTCTCCGCTTGGTCACGGGAAAATGCTAAGTCGAGCTTGCTCAAGGCGCCGCTCTCCAAATAAGCATCCCATTCCGACTTGTAGAGGAAATCGCTCGCTTCGTGCTGGTCACCGAAAAACAACCAGTTCTTCCCGGTCGCTCCCGTGGCCGCCCGTTCTTCGATGAACGCTCTGAATGGAGCGATCCCCGTACCCGGTCCGATCATGATAACTGGCAATGATCCGTCTTTCGGCAGTTTGAAATTCTTGTTGTGATGGAAGTAGACGCCCGCTGTCGTGCCTTCGTCCCACATATCCGAAATGAATGTCGAGCAAACGCCCTTCTTCTCACGACCAAACGCTTCATAGCGAACCGTTCCGACAGTGAGATGCACTTCGTTCGGATGAGCCAAAATACTCGATGCGATCGAATAAAGCCGACCTGCCAATGGACGCAAAAACGACACGAAGTCACTGGCGGAAAAACTGGCCGCAGGATAATCCTTAACCACGTCCACCCAATCGCGACCCCAGGTGTATTCCTTCACCCATTCGCGATCCGCGCATTTTTCGAGCAACTCGTCGAGCCCAGCCGCCTTTGCGTATTTCGTCAAAACGACCTTCGTCACGATTCGCAAATCAACCTTGTCCCGAAGAATCGCCTCAAATGGAAGGGAGGTTTCCTCGTCGATAGCGACGACCTCTTTTCCATCCAAACCGGTCGCCGCCAAGAAAGCCTCGATCAAATCAGGAGAATTCTGGGGAATCACGCCCAAGGCATCGCCCGCTTCGTAGGTAAGCCCCGATTCTTCCAGAGAGATTTCCGCGTGAAAGGTCTCTTTGGCAGAGCCATCGCTATTCAAGTTATACTTCTTGAGAAGCGGCGCCGGAAACGGATTGCTCTTATCGTAGGCTGAAGATTGATCGGATGATTCGCTCATAGAATTTTCGTAGTGAATTAAAAATTTCGCTCGTCGCCGCTTGGACGGATGCTCAAAAATACAGATGAAAAAAGTCAAAGCCCCGAACGGAACGCAAGACCGGAAAGCTCAAGGCGATTCACAAGAGGTACGTTTTAAAGCGTTAGGCCGGCATCGCCGAGGCCGCAGCGGAGCCTAATTGAAAAACCAAGATTCTGCTACAGCTCCAAATCGTGCCAATTCTTGGTCAGGAACAAATTTCCCTTCACCTGATTCACCAATGGAGCATAGCTAGACACCGGGCCGGCCTCTTCTTCAAGCGTACGAATCGAAACACCGACAAACGTAACCGCCGATCGTTCGCTTTCCGTCCCGATAACCTCCAATGGCGGCTCCGTTGAGACAACGACTTCAAGATACGCGTCGATACGCGCTTCCTCCAGCAATTCCTTCATGCTCTCCAGTGCAGCATCGCGTCCATCGCCGTTTTTGATGATCCGCAATATCCTTATTTTAGCCTCCCACCAGCACCGATTGCTTTGCATCAAATAAGCCAAAGTCAGCATCATCGATCCGTTCGCCCGGGCCGACCACCAGACATCGATGACCATATACACTTCGCTTTCGGCAACCTCCGCCTTCGAATAAACCAAGAGGTTCTTCTCCATCTCAAGCGTTTGCCTCACCGTTTTCGCGAAATCGTGGTCGCGCAACCAGTCGCTTTCCCACTCGATAAGGAGCGAATTCGGCTGTAAATTCCCCCAACCGGACCCTTGAAGCAGCGTGGTCACCCTTACGAGGTAAAAATTGAAAAACGAACTTTCAGCAACAAAACGGCACCGATACTCTCGAACCTTAGCAGATACGCCTAAGCACGCTGTGGCCTTCCCTTAGGACTTGCCGAGCTTCTGGAATTCCTCGAGAAATCCCTCAGCATCTCGGTAGCCAATCACGCGCGTAACTTCCTTGCCTTCGCCATCTATGAAAATGATCGTTGGAATCGAGCGTATACGGAACTGTGCCGCCAGCTCGCGATTTTCATCCACATCGACTCTCACCGCGACAGCCTTCTCGGTCACCGCAGAAATAACGCCTTCGTCTTTCCAAGTCGTCCGATCGAGCATCTTGCAGGGACCGCACCACTCTGCGGCAAAATCGATCATCACCAATTTACCCGATTCCCTAGCCTTCTCCCGCGCCGCAGCGAAATCGCCCTCGATAAACAAGTCACCCGCCATTGCGAATTGAGAGAAGGTTAGTAGAGCTAGTATAGCCGTAAGGAATGTCGCGATTTTCATAAACAAAAGAGTTAAGTTACTAGAAAGATGATTGAGCAGTCGCAATTCATTCAATAAAAGCAAGATTTCCTTCTCCACCCCCTTCGATCGACGCGCAAAAGCATGGTCAAACTGCTCGGTTCTCCCACCTGGAAATAAATTTCCAATATTTCGTTTGCCTCGCGAGTGGATGGCGTATTTGCCTTTTTCCAACCTCGATCAATCCGCGTCGAGACACCTTCCTCAATTCCAAAGCAAATGGCACTTTTCTTCCAGGTTCTCGGCAGTCTGGGCGTATTCCTTTTCGGCATGCGCCTCATGAGCGAATCCATTCAAAAATTTTCCGGAGAGCGGCTTCGTTCCATCATGAGCTCCATGACCGGCAATCGATTCGCCGGCGTCACCACTGGATTTCTCGTCACCTGCCTAGTCCAGTCCTCCTCGGCCACCACGGTCATGGTGATCAGCTTCGTCCACGCCCGATTGCTGACCCTGGTCCAAGCGATCGGCGTCATAATGGGAGCCAATCTCGGTACGACGACGACTTTCTGGGTTATCTCATTGCTCGGATTCAAGTTCAGTTTGTCAACGATCGCTATTCCCGTGATCGGAATTGGCGTGTCCATGTCTTTCCTAAAAGCTGCTCGCCTAAAGGAAATCGGGAATTTTATGACTGGTTTCGGCCTGCTCTTCATGGGCCTGAGCCTACTTAAAAAAGCCGTCCCCGATATCAAGAGCAACCCAGAGGCTCTAGAGTGGATCTCGTCTCTTGGAAACTACGGCTTCGGCTCGATCATTATTTTTATTTTCGTAGGCGTCGTCCTCACCGTGGTTGTTCAATCGTCTTCCGTAGCAGGAGCGATCACCCTCACGATGGCCTACAAAGGTTGGATCGACTACCCGCAAGCCGCAGCCATCATTCTAGGCGAAAACATCGGTACGACAATCACTGCCTATCTCGCATCAATCACAGCTAACACAGCCGCCAAACGGGCCGCCCGAGCCCATTTCATGTTCAATATCATTGGTGTGATCTGGATGTTAGCTCTATTCGTTCCATTCACCAATTTAGTCGATTTACTAATGCCAGGCGATCCGGAGTTCACCATTATCGACGCGGATGGGGTCAGTTCAAAACCCTCCTTGCCCAATCACATGGCAATGTTCCACACCCTTTTCAATTTGGTGAACATCGGCATGCTCATCGCTTTCGTTCCAAAGATCGCCCAGTTCGTGGAATGGATGATCAAAGACAAACCCTCGGCAGCCAGGGGAGCCCAATTCCGTTACCTCGATACAATGTCTTGGGGATCGGGCGAAATGAATTTTTCGGAAGCCAAACACGCCATCGGAAAGCTCGGCGAATTGAGCGGGCGAATGTTCAAGCAGTTCCTCTTTATTTATAATAATCCGCAAGACGATCTCTCGCCCAAAGTCAAAGAGATCAACGAAATGGAGAAAGAGAGTAACGAAATTACCGGAGAACTATTCGAATTCCTCATCCATTGCTCTTCCGACCAAGTCAGCGAAGAAACGCGCGAGGAAGCAACCAGCTATCTCCGCGTTATCGCGGAACTGGAGGAAGTCTGCGACTGTTGCCATCGCCTCACCAACCGAGCCGCCAAACGCTACCGCAAGAATCGTTTCATCCCCAAAGAGATCGAAGATGACATCGTGCAGTTCGGCGAAAACGTGCAACGCTTCATCGACTTCTATCAAGCTCGTCTCCAAACGAAAGTATCCGCCTCGGATATGGAAGTCGCAGTCGATCTCGAAGACATGATCAACGACAAGCGGCGCAAATACCGCAAGAAAGCAGTCGCCCGTATGACCAATAACAATACGGAAGTCCACGCTGAGCTTATCTACATCGAGATCGTTAACACCTTCGAACGGATTGCCAATCACTCACGCAACATTCTCCAGGCACTACCGCAGGACACATCAGTGACCGTAAAATAACGGCGCCTCGAGAAAACTTGTTTAGCGAACCATCCAGCAATATCTCGCCGTTTCAATATACCCCCGGTCGAAACCCTAAGGTTGGTAATCCTGCCGCGGAAGACCGACATCATGCAACAAATACCCCTTATCCTGATCATGGTTCTCGGCGGCGTCTTGCTCGCCATCCAACCCTCGACGAATGCTCGTATGGCTCAGCACGTCGGCGTACTCGGCGGAGCGCTCATGAACTTCCTCGTTGGCTCTATTGTACTCATCGCGCTCGCCCTCGTATTCGGCAAAGCCGATCTTAAACAACTCCCTAACGCTTCATGGTGGCAATACCTCGGCGGATTTTTCGGTGTATTCTTCGTCTCCATGGGGATTTTCATTGTACCGAAAATCGGCACGACCGCTGCACTCGGAGCCATCATCGCCGGCCAACTAACGATGGCCGTAATCCTCGACCACTACGGACTCTTCGACCTCAAGCAAATCGCCATAACCCCCCTCCGGATAGGCGGCGTAGCCCTCTTAGCCCTCGGCACCCTTTGCGTCGTCTACAAACCCGCATAACAACTAGAATGGTAGCGGCCGATCCCACAGCGGCCATACTCATTAACCGCTCATCAAAGACGCAACAAATCCTTAACCGCGCTCACTTTCCCCAATTCCTCCGCCATCGCCCGATAAGCGGCGATCAATTGCCGCGGCATGCCAAAACTCGGATAACGAATCTCCAAAGTCGCCGAATCAAAACGGAAAATTGCTTCTTGGCCCTCAATGCGAGCATCGCAGTATTCGCAAGTCGACGGATACGTCACCGTCACTCCCCCCGCTTCCGCGTCCTCTATTCCATCGACTAAATCCTCCACCAGCACTTCTCGTCTAAAAACGCAGCGCATCCGTTCGAACGAACTTCCAACCGCCTGATTAAACGCCTCGTGTTCAAGTAAGTCCGCCCCACTCGCACTCATCAGCTCCGTCTCGATATCATATGAATCCGGACTGTCCTCCTGGAGCGAATACCGTCGCTCCAAAACGAAATCCTTGCTCTCTATTCGCGCCACGCCGTTGTCGACCGCCAGTGATATATCTTTACGCCGATAAACCATTGCCTCCCTAAATCCGGCGAACAATTCTTCTCCCCACTCCACAAGTTCCGTCTCCGCAAGCTTAGCCAAAAACAGTTGAGCCCGATCGCTTGCAAACCGAGGCACCGTATGCCGTGACTTGTCAAAATCATCCATTCGCTTCACCATTCCTTCCTGCCGACCAACCAGCGTAAGGCAATCGATCAAATTCTTTGGAGAGCCGTTTTCAGAAGATTCCATCAAGTTATTCCCAGACTTGCCGCAGATACTTGACACTCCTTCCCGACACGCAAGCCTCGGATACTATGCCCACCGCCGACTCAGATTCTCTCCCTCCCCATCTCTCCCCACGGAAGGTCCTCGTTACCGGAGCGAGTGGATTTCTCGGCGGCCACCTGATTCAACGGTTGCTCGAACAAGGCTGCTCCGTAACCGGACTCTGCCGTCGCCCCCAGCCAGAACTCGAAACGCTCGGAGTCGAAATGCGCTACGTCGATCTCGCCGACGCCAGGGCCGTGCGAAACACCTGTGCTGATATGGATACCGTTTTCCACACAGCGGCCAGAGTAGGTATCTGGGGAAAACGTGAAGATTTTCACAACGCAAACGTCATCGGCACCCAGTCCATCATTAATGGTTGCCGTGATTTTCTTGTCGCCAAACTTGTCTACACAAGCACCCCGAGCGTCGTATTCAACAACCATAATATTGCCGGAGCCGATGAATCGCTTCCCTACGGGACCGATATTCCCTGTCTTTATCCTGCAAGCAAAATCATCGCCGAAAAAGCCGTGCTCACCGCTCATGGGCAGCCGCCTGGAAACCTCAAAACCGTCGCTCTGCGACCACACCTTATCTGGGGCCCCGGCGATCCGAACCTCGTCCCCCGGGTGCTCGATCGCGGCAGCAAAGGAAAACTCCGAATCGTCGGCAACGGGGACAATCGAGTAGACCTCAGCTACATTGACAATGTCGTCGACGCGCACCTCTGCGCCGAAGCCGCTCTCGATCGGCAAGAGAACAACCCAGGAGGCAAAGCGTATTTCATTTCCAACGACGAACCTATTCTGCTCTGGAACTGGATCGACGAATTGCTCCAATCCCACGAAATCGACAAAATCAACAAAAGCATGAGCCTTGCCAAAGCCCAAAAGGCAGGCCGATTCCTTGAAAACATCTGGTCGCTTTTTCGCCTCAGAGGAGAGCCGCCCATGACACGTTTCGTCGCTTCCGAACTCGCGAAGGATCACTGGTTCGACATTTCCGCTGCCAAACGCGACCTAGGATACGCTCCCCGCATATCCATGAAAGAAGGGATGCGCCGTTTACTCGACGCTCGAAGTCACTCGACGTCCAATCAGCATTAGGATAGCAAACGAGGCCAGCGGAAATAAAACGTAAAACAACCACAGTGGCATCGACCCGGCTATGGCTAAGTATCCAATCACTCCCGACAAAGCCATGGTGGTTAATGCATACAGAAGCTGCGTTTTTACATGAGCGATATGGTCGCAACCAGTCGAGATGGACGTTAGCACCGTCGTATCGCTAATCGGGCTACAATGATCGCCGAATATCGCTCCATCTAAAATCGCTGCTGCAGTAAGGAAAAATAGAATTCCTCCCCCGGCTTCGTAGGCTCCCAACGAAAATGAAAGCGGCAGAATAATCGGTATCAAGATTCCCATGGCTCCCCAACTCGTACCCGTCGCGAAAGACATCGCAGCCGCTACAGCGAAAGTAAACAAGGGCAATGTCCACACAGGCATGTCATCTCCTAGCAACGCAATCAAATACTGCGCGGTTCCAAGGTTTTCGCAAATCGCCCGCATCGCCCAAGTCATCATCAAAATGTAGATAGCCATCCACATCGTGG
>JABITN010000203.1 GCA_018700525.1 Opitutales bacterium | reverse complement strand
GATCCCGATTTCCTGCATGGAGAGGATGTGGATTGGTGGCTCGATGTGTTTGATGTGTTGACGCTTGGGGAGATGCCGCCTGAGGACGAGGAGGAGATGGCTGGCGAGGATCGCGGCAAAGTCATCGATTGGCTTTCGTCTGAGATTCAACTGGCGTCGCAAATCCGCCGCAGCGAGGGAGCCCATTCGTCGTTCCGACGCATGACGCGCTACGAATACAACTATGCGCTACAAGATTTGTTAGGATTAAACTTTGACTTCGCCGGCGACTTACCGCCGGAGACGCATTCTGAGGATGGTTTTGAGAATAATTCTGAGTTGCTGCAAATGTCTGTCATGCAGCTTGAATACTACCGTGAGCTGGGCCGTACCGCGTTGGAAAAAGCCACGGTACGAGGAGAGCAACCGCAAACGCTCTATTATGGAATTAAAATGGAAGACGCAGTGGCGCAGATTAACGCCCTATCCGAAAAAGAACGGAAGCTCGGTCGAAGCCGCGGCGCAAGTAGTCCCTACTTTAAGAAATGGGATACCGATGAGGAAATTCGAGCCCGTTATCGCTTCAATCGCGCGAAATATTCTTATGGGCCAAACGTGACGTTGCCGGAAGTTCCCCAGCGTTTTGAATACGCTTTGATTCTTCCGGCGGATAGTCAGCATATATTCGATCTTGGGGATACGCTTCCAGATACGGGAATGCTTCGAGTTCGAGCGCTGGCGTCACGAGTCTCGACCGATGAAAAAAGTCTTCCGGCCATAAGATTGGAATTCGGGTTTGAGCCGAGCAGCAGTTATGAAAGCGCGCAACGCGTCTACAGGCGGGATGTGACGATCCAGGCTCCTCCTGGTCAGCCTCAATTTTATGAGTGGAACATTCCTCTTAGCGAGTTCCGCCGCAATCCGTATCGCGGGCAAGCGGACTTGGGCGCCTTTCCCAATCCGTCGGAGTACCTGCTTTTCAATAGTGTGATTCAAAACACGGGGGACGATCCGGTTTCCGATATTCACATCGACTACTTGGAAGTAACGACGCCTTTCTACGAGCAGTGGCCCCCTGAATCGCACACGCGCATCTTCATTGACAGTGAGAATCAGGAAAATGAGGAAATCTACGCACGGGAAGTGTTGGCTTCCTTCTTGCCGCGGGCCTGGCGAAAGCCTGTGACGGATGCGGAGATTCGTCAACACATGGCCATGTTCGACGCGGTGAGGCCAATGTCCGACGATTTCCAGGAAGCGATGATCGAAGTTCTTGCAACCGCCTTGGCGTCTCCAAAATTTCTATACATCGTACAGGAGGATCCGCAACAGAAAGGAGTCGAAGACTTAACCGACTATGAACTGGCGACGCGACTCTCCATGTTTTTGTGGAGTAGCTTGCCTGACGAAGAACTCCTGAAACTGGCGTCGAAAAAGAAGTTGAAGAATCGAAGAGTATTGCAGCGTCAAACCAGACGTATGCTGGCGGACCCGCGAAGTGAACGGTTTTCGAAGCAATTCGTGCAGCAGTGGCTCGGCATGCAACTTCTGGAATTTCTCGACGTAGAAGAAGAACTTTATCCTCAGTTCGACACGAACTTAAGAGAAGCGATGCAAAAGGAACCGGTCGCTTTTTTCCAGGAAGTGCTTCGTGAAAACCGGAGCGTGATGGATTTTCTTCATGCGGATTACGCTTTGGTCAATGAGCGCCTTGCGCGGCATTACGGCATTCCCGACGTCTACGGAAGCGACTTTAGAAAGGTAGGTCTCGATTCGATAGATCACCGGGGAGGAATACTGACCCAAGCGGGTTTACTGGCCATGAACTCCGATGGCAAAGATTCGCATCCACTCAAACGCGGAATCTGGATACTAGAACGTCTATTGAATGATCCGCCCCCGCCGCCCCCACCTGCAGTCCCGGAAATCGATCTTACGGACCCCGAGATTGCAAAAATGACGCTGAAAGAGCGGATTGAGAATCACCGTAATGATCCCGCTTGCTATTCGTGCCACGCGAAAATCGACCCTTGGGGCATTGCTTTCGAAAACTTCGATGCTGTGGGAAGTTGGCGTGATCAAATCAACGGGGTTCCTGTCGATGCCAATAGCGCTCTTTTCAACAACCAGAAATTGAATGGAATCGATGGGGTGAAGCGTTTTCTGCTGACAAACCGGCAAGACCAATTCACCAGCGCCATGGTGCATAAGCTCACTACCTACGCTCTGGGTCGTCCCTTGTCCTTCGGCGACCGCGCTAGCGTCGATGAAATCACTTTCAATCTAAGAAATAAGGGCGATCGACTAGGTGACCTAATATCGTTTATAGTAACCTCCGATCTATTCCTAACAAAATAGGCCCCAATAGAATTCAGCTATGAAAACACAATTTGCCGCCATCGACCGACGTAGATTTCTTCGAGGAGCAGCCGGATTTGCCCTCGCATTACCATGTTTTGAATCTTTCGCCGGATTAGCTAACTCCGCCAATAAACCGGCCAAGAAACGTTTCGCTAGTTTTTACATGCCAGATGGGGTGCCAATGCCGCTTAAAGAGGATCCCGCCTTCCAGGATTGGTCCTGGTTTCCTCATGGACAGGGCAAGGACTATCAACTGACCAAATGCCTCGAGCCCCTGGAGCCTTTGCGCGATGAAATGACGGTGCTGGCGGGATTGTCGCATCCTGCCGTGGAGAACGTTCATGGGCATTCGAATGGCGACCAGTTTCTGACCGGAGCGGACACTGGCGGTAGCGGTGATTATAAAAACAGCATCTCACTCGATCAGGTGTTCGCGGAGCAGGTGGGGGAGCAAACGCGCGTGCGCTCGCTCGTCATGTCTACCGATGGAGGCACGGGAGCCCCCCGGGGCGCTCAAACTATGTCGTACAATAGAAAAGGTCGCCCCATCCCAGCCGAGCACAAGCCAAAGCGCATCTTCGACTTGCTGTTTGCGAAAAGCGGCGAAGACGCGGCGAAGAAATTGGCGATGAGCAACAGCGCTTTGGATCTTCTCATGGACGACGCCCGTTCTCTGAAGAAACGCCTGTCCACGAGCGATCAGGAAACTCTAGATGAATACTTGCAGTCCGTTCGCGATACGGAGGTCAGAGTTGAAAAGGCTAAGCATTGGATAGATACTCCGTTTACCGCGCCGAATGTGGATCACCTCCAACTCGAAATCACTCCCGACGATCCGCGCGATTATCTGCGGACGATGTATGAATTGATATACCTTGCGTTCAGAACGGACACCACTCGGGTGGCGACCTACCAGATTGGTCGTGAAGGCGGCGTCGGAATCAGCAACCACCTCTCCCGAGCAGTTGGGTTCAAGCTGGCCCATCATCTATCCCATCAGACGAAGGATCCAGGCGGCTGGAAGAATTTCGGTATCTACTGTCGCTTTCTCAGCGAAGAATTTGGTCGCTTTGCAGAAAAGCTGGAAGCGACTCCGGAACCGGGGGAAGACGGTAACATGCTGGATAATACGCTCCTTTTCTTCGGTTCCGCATCGAGTGCCTTCCATCTCTCTCGCAACTATCCGCTGATGCTGGTTGGAGGTAAGAAGATGGGATTCGAACACGGACATTATCTCAACTTTTCCGGAGCCGGCGCCTACCGCGGCGGCTGGGCACCTGGAGACCCGGAGCCGTGGAAAATGGACTCAAGCTATGAGGATCTTCCCCTGTCGAATCTCTACGTCACCCTGCTGCAACGGCTCGGCGTGCAGACTGGGAGGTTCGCCGGCAGTACTGGGACGCTTGCCGGAGTTTGATTAATCATCTCGTCGCACTCGGTTTCAATTCTTGGGAACAAGTCCGGTTGCTCTTGGACCCTTTTTGT
>JABITN010000001.1 GCA_018700525.1 Opitutales bacterium | reverse complement strand
TGTAGGACTAACATGAAACTCCGTGAAACGCGTCGAAAGCTTATAGAACCGATCGATATTCGGCGTCCGTAAAACCGGATTTCCCAGGCAACTCAAGTCTCCCATTCCCTGGTCGTCAGTCATCACCATGATGATATTCGGACGCGTCCCCTTCAGGGATTCCGCTTCGAGACTGAGGCAGCTCAGAAGCGCAGCTAGGAGAGTAAAGGCGAGGAATGATTTCATAAGCAAAAAAAGGTGGGCAGGCTTCCTGCCTGTAATTCTCATATGGTAACAGGCAGGATGCCTGCGTTACTCTAACTCAACTGGCTTGTACCCACCCTTCGACTTGAAGTACAGGAACAGTCCAAAATACGAAACAAGCAAAAATCCCGGTAGCATCGCCTGACGAAAGAAGGCGCTCTTCTTGTTCTTGTTGATGATCGTCTGCAATATTGCCGCGTCAGCTTCGCCCAATTGCTCAACTGCCGCCATATTCAAACTCGGCACTTCGCCAAACATGCCTGAGCGAATACCACCATCAACGACTTGATACAGTGCCGGCTGCTGATCTCGCAAATCGAGATCGATTCCCTTGTCAAGGAACAGCCCCATCAATGGCGTGCCCAAAATTCCCATACCTAAAACGCCAACTGCAGAGACTCCATTTAGCGTAAGCGCTCCCCCTCGGGGAAACTGTTCCGCTACAACCCCCAAGGTCGTTGACCATAGGAACGTTTTTCCAAAAGCATACACGATTGCGGCAACGATCATGATTCCCGAAGGAGCCAATCCCAAAAAGATCAAACCGACAATTGCCAGGGCCGCACTAAGAACGAGCAACCCAATGGACGAAAACTTATGGACAATTGGTCCCGCATAAAATCGCAGAATCGTCATAATAACCGATACCATCACGAATATCCAACCCGCATACTTCGGAAAATCCGCTTCTAGCAAAGCCGCCATCCAGCCATCGGTACCCAACTCAGTCGTAGCGAGAAACGGCATTGTTATCAAAATAACCACGAACATCCAATTGCCGAGCGAACCGGTGAACACATAAGCCCCAATAGCGACAATCACCGAAATGCCAATCGTCACGCCCATCGAAAGGGAAATCGGCTCGCTCAGGATCGTATTCGCCACCTGAACCAGTCCCATAACGGTTAGCCATGCAATGATGAAGAAACCCAATGCCCCGACCTCTCGCAACATCTCGCGGAAGCTCACCCCAGCTGCCACACGTTCTTGTACCGGAAAACTACGCTTCGCTATCAAAGCCGCGTAAATCACGACCGGAACCAAGCAAACGCCGAATTTCACAGTCAAACCAACATCCCCTAATAGCAGTGCCACCACGGCCCCCAATGCCAATCCAGCAGGCCACCCCGCATGTAGAATATTCAACCACTTCGATTTCTCTTTGCTATATATAGTGGCCACGATCGGATTGATAAATGCCTCCACCGTTCCGTTCGCTATGGCTACTAAAAACGTGCTCCAATACAGCCCCGAAGCCGATTTATTCATCACCGCCAAAACGGTACCGATAACCGCCAGAGTGTGGGCGACGATAGCAAAATAGGCAGCCGCCTTGTATCCAATTTTATCAATTACGAGACTAAAGAAAATAATACTGAAAGCGAATGGCCAAAGCCCGACTCCAAGAATCCGACCTACCTCGGTTTGCGAAAAATTGAATTCAGCGACTAACTCACCTACAACCACCGTACGCAACCCGAAGAAAAAGGACGTCGCAACCAAGGCGAGAAAACAGGCATAGAATAGTTTTTTATTTTCAATTTCTTCGTTCATAAACAGGGAGATTGGGGATTGACGGAGGCAGAAAACGACAATCCACCTCAGTGCCTTGAATTTTTCAAGTCGATTTCACGACAAAAGCAGAACAAGCTATCACCCTGTTTCCCAGAATTAACTTTCCAACGCGCTGCTTCGCTCCGAAACGAAACGTTACAGCCGATGCAAATGAGCGGTCTCTGGCACCAGGAATCGTACAATCAGATTATCCTAAACGTAAGCCGCCAATGGAAAATCGAAGAATACATTAAAAACAATCCGACTTAGGCCAATGTCACCGTCCATAACGCTTCGCTCCTTCCAAAAGTGAAAGGGCTTCCAGCCTGTTACTCTAAAATGGCAACAGGCAGGTTGCCCGCGTTACTACCTCCTAGCAGCTCGATTCCGCGCTCTCGCTTCCTCTTTCATCTTTTGGAAATCCGGATCTTCCTTGGGGACTTCGTATTGTTTGCGCAAGCTAGTTAGTTCCTTTTCGAGCTTCTTGACGATACTCGAGTATTCAGGATTCGAATGCACATTATTCAACTCGTTCGGATCTTTCTCAAGATCGAATAGCTCCCACTCTCCGCTCTGGTAATAACTGATTAGTTTGCATTTGCCATTCGTCACTCCGTAATGGCGAGCCACGCTGTGTCCTCCAGGAAATTCATAGTAGTGATAGTAGAACGAATCGCGCCAATTTCTCGGCGTTTTTCCCTTGAGAATGGACACCAAACTCTCGCCCTGCATATCGCCAGGAATCTTCACGCCTGCAATATCGAGAAACGT
>JABITN010000002.1 GCA_018700525.1 Opitutales bacterium | reverse complement strand
CCTCGCCACGATCAAATCATCCAACATCGCCTCCGCAAAGGCCATATGCCCCAGCCACTCGCTCACGATTACATCCGTCGTTTTTTCCAGATCAAACGCGCTAGCATTGCATCTAACAATATCGACAATACCCGTCAGGTCATTCGCATCCACCAACTTTTCCGCAGTATCGGCAATATCCGATTTATCCAAACCATACACCTTTTCCGCGCCAGCCTTAGCAGCCAATATCGCCAAAAGCCCCGTGCCAGTACCCACATCTATCACTTGATCGCCATCCTTGACGACTTCCTTGATGGCCGCTGCGAATGCATCCGTTCGAGGCTTATCCGAAACCATGTAACGCTGAAGCCCTAGACCCCCGTAGATGAAGAAATACTGTTCCATCCCCATGCGCATAGGTCCTAGCGCCTACGAAGCAAATGAAAACGCTCCAAAGGACTGAAATCCCCATTGATACGACGTAATCGCCCCTGCGATAATGGTTAAATCGACTGCCGAACTCAGGTAGCTCGACCTTGCAGAAACTGCCGATTTCGAAACGGTTCCCTCGGCGATGAGGCCCTGCCATTCAATCAGTATTTTATATTGGGATACAAAATTCGTCTTTTTTTTTAGCCCAACAGTTCGATAGCGCTGTTGGTCTTTATTTTGAAGAATTGCAACAAAAGAAAGGCAATACCTTCTCTCAGATAGAGCTCGGTTCCTTCCGAAGAGAATCGGCATTTCAAGCGGGCAAACCCCAAATCAAATCAAAAATGCAAAGTTTTAAGTTAAAAATGGGTAGGTTTCGCAATGGTTTATGACCTACAATGAAGACGTTGCCTTCACGAGGTACTTCAACGAACAATATGGATACGATTATAAAGCCCATTTTGGACCCGAATTTCGCTCCGTCCGCCATCTGGAACCAGGCCTATCAAGAAAAGGTTGCAGCATCGGCGGAGCCAATCGAAGCTGCATTAGCCTTAGTGAGACCCGACGAAACCTGCTCGCTCTACAGAATTCAAACACTACCGCTAACGGAAGAAAACGAGGCGCAGACGCTTCGCTACCTCGAGCGTCTCCTCAAATTTCTGCTGTGGCAGCGCGGGGCTAGCAAAGTGCTAATCAGCGGTTGCGAATCTCTGGTAGCAAACCTTTCCGCTATTTATTCTGAAAACGGCGGCCGGAGCTTCGATTACCATTTTTTTGGCGAAAAAGTCTACGGCCAAGCATTAGAAATCCTTCCGTGTATGGAGGCAGACCTGCCTCAGGCTAACGAAAAATCCATCCGAATGGGATACAACCTGGACGGCTGCCGCATTGGCTTCGATCTCGGCGGAAGCGACCGAAAATGCGCCGCCGTTATCGATGGCGAGGTAGTATTTTCCGAGGAAGTCGAGTGGAGCCCCTACTTCGAAAGCAATCCCAATTACCACATCGATGGAATTAACGATACGCTGAAACGAGCCGCCGCTCACCTCCCTCGAGTAGATGCGATCGGCGGAAGCGCCGCAGGCGTCTACGTAAACAACGAAGTTCGCGTCGGATCGCTATTCAGAGGCGTATCTCCCGAAAATTTCGATGCGAAAGTCCGTCGCTTATTTTTCGATCTGAAGGAAGAGTGGCAGAACGTTCCCTTCGAAGTCGTAAACGACGGCGAAGTCACAGCCCTGGCAGGGTCTATGTCGATGGGCGAAAACGCTGTGCTCGGAATCTCAATGGGGACCAGCCTGGCAGCCGGCTACATCACTCCCGAAGGCAGCATCACCCCTTGGCTCAATGAACTCGCGTTCGTTCCGGTGGATTATCGCGAAGACGCCCCTGCCGACGAATGGTCAGGAGATCTCGGTTGCGGAGCCCAGTATTTGACCCAGCAGGCCGTAGCACGCCTAGCACCTTTGGCCGGCATAACGCTTCCCTCAGGCATGCCGTTCCCAGAGCAACTGGTCGAAGTGCAACGCCTCATGGCGGAAGGCGACGAGCGGGCCGCTAAAATCTACTCAACGATGGGCACCTACCTCGGTTACAGCATCGCTCATTTTAGCAAATTCTATTCGATTAAAAAAATACTGCTGCTCGGTCGCGTGACAAGCGGACAAGGTGGCTCAGTCATAATAGAAAAAGCTCGCGAAGTGCTCGATGCCCTATTCCCCGAATTGGCGAAAGAGATCGAAATCGTCACGCCCAACGAAAAAGACAAACGCCACGGGCAAGCCGTTGCGGCAGCCAGCCTACCCTCCTTAACCTAAACATCATGAACCCCTATTTAAAATTCGTCGAAAGCGTATTGGCAGGAGTCGAATCCGCTCGAGAAATAACGGTATCCGGAAAAACCGAACCGATACAATCCGACTCGAGAGCCTTGCTATTCTCGCCCCACCCGGATGACGAATGCATCATAGGCGCTCTGCCGATTCGGCTAACGCATGAGCTGCAGATGCAAGTGATCAATATCCCCGTAACCTTTGGCAGCAACGTTGATCGACAAGCCGGACGGGCCAAAGAATTGAAAGACGCCTGTGATTACCTAGGCTGGGGAAACCACCAGGAGAAAGACGACCTGCAATCTCTGGAGGTTTCGGACGTCGTTCGCATTCTAGAAAGATTCCAACCTGAAATCATTTTCTTTCCTCATGCCAAAGACTGGAACTCGCGCCATATTTCGACTCACTTCCTCATTATAGACGCATTGAAGCAAATGGGCTCCGACTTCAAATGCGCCACCGTCGAAACCGAGTTTTGGGGAGCAATGGACGATCCGAATATAGCGGTCGAATCAGACGTAGCAACTGTAGCCGAACTTGTAGCCGCAACGTCACTACACGTCGAAGAGGTAGCCCGCAACCCATACCACCTACTCCTCCCCGCATGGATGCAGGACAATGTCAGACGCGGAGCCGAACTGGTCGGTGGCCAAGGCGGCGCAGCACCAGACTTCTCTTTTTGCACGCTCTATCGACTACGCAAGTGGCAAAACGGCGAGCTAATCGATGTTGTTGAAAACGGAACACCGATCCCCATGGGTGCGGACAATCTGAAGAAGCTGCTCAGCGATTGATGAACAGTTAAATTTTTCTCGAAACTGCTAAATAAAGCATCCCTAGGGCAAGCCCCGAGGTATTTCAAAGGTAGCGACAAAGCCCTTCGACAGGCTCAGGATCTGGGACAAGTAGCGAGGTATTTACCCGGTGGGAATAAAAGTCGCACAGATTTCCTGTCTGTTTCTTCACGGGCAGAATGCCCGTGCGACTATCAAAATCGGGAACATTCTCCAAGGCACCATCACTTTCGTCCCAGACTCTTCCAAAATGAGTCATTCTGGAATCTAATGATCTTGTCGTGTATTTTTAAATACGCCGATCCTCCGTGCTTTTGATCCGGGATGACGACAAAGGTATGATCCAGTTTCAATTCAGTTAAAAACCGGTCGTAGGCGATATTTCCTTCATAATTGGAATCCAGCTCATCTCCCACATGGAGAAAAATTTCCATCGGGAATTTTTTTGTGAAATTCTTAGCGTAGATTTCGGCATAAGTCCACATGTCATCGCCGGGCGCGAATACTAAGTTCTCATTTTCTATTCCACCGGTTTCCTGAATCCGTTTTTCCGTCGCCGCACCCGCGCTTCCGATAACAAGTTGAGAAAACAATTCCGGATGACCAAATCCGATACGCGCCGTCGCCCGACCGCCTTGAGAGTACCCTTGCAGTGCTCGCCCTTCGCGCGTCTCGATGGTCCGGTAGTTCTTCGCGATTAGCGGCATCAACTCTTCAACAAACAAGTCCTTGCCTCTCGCATCCGGACGTCCCGGTACATTGTAATGACTTACCGGGCCCCCATTGTTAAACACTACAATAGTTGGAATCAAATCTCCATCCCGAATGGCTTCAATAATGTACGGCACCCTGTTAGCAAACCGGGACTCATCGCCAGGCCTACCTCCGTGAACCATATAAATAACAGGATACCAACGATCCTTATTTCGGGAGTTGTTGTATCCTTCCGGAACAAACACGCAATAACCCACCTCTTTCTTAATGATTTTGCTTTTGAACGTATGATGACTCAATCCCGGCGCCGCTTTAAGCTCCTTAGACGTCAGCGGATTAACCCAAGCAAACGGAGGCTTCTCGTTTTGAGCCACTAGCTCCAATGCAAACGCAACCACACAGTAAACCAACCCCACTCGCGCCAACCGATTCATCAAGTTCATCATATCGAATTTCGCTTACACCTTCTACCGAACCGGCGTCAAAACGATGTTCTTGTAGCTGGCTCGCGTATGGTCGCCTTGCAGATAAATGGGGCCGGGCTTCGACTCGTCTGACCAGAGTGCGCCGCCGGTGCAGCCTTGCAGTGGCACGTTGTCGTGAATCGTCTTACCGTTAAGGATCACTGTCACATGCCGATCGACCAAGGTGATGTCGTAAGTCTGCCACTGACCAGCCGGCTTCTCGGCCGCCATAGCAGGAACGACTCGACTGTAAATGCCGCCCATGTTGTGAGAATCAAGCGGCTTGCCATAAGTGGCGGCGACCTGGATTTCATAAATACCACGCAAATAGATACCGCTGTTTCCTCCTTTGGGCACTTTGACTTCGAGCTTTAGATTGAAGTCTTCGAAGGTCGCTTTCGTGCGGAGGTTTCCGTAGCGCAGGTGCGGCTTGCCCTCTTCCTGAACGGGATCATTGGACAGGGTTTTACCGGATACGCTCCAGCCGTTTGGCTTTGTCGAATCGAGCAACTCCCATTGATCAAGGTTCTTTCCATTGAACAAGGCGATCGGTTTACCGTACTTAACTTTTTTAAGGTTGGGTTTTGCGGGAATGGGCGGAATCCGCTTTCCGGTGAAATCACTATTCTCCAAGCCTTTGCCATTGAAATTTGGATGCGTGAGAGTCAGTCGCATGTCGTCACCATTGATCTTTGCGGTGATAAGGTCAGTGAATCGCTGAGTGCGGACGACTTTTCCATTGGGGCCTTCTCGCTTCACATCCCTCGTTCGTGTCACCAGCAAGGTATTGTCGTCTGAGAAAACGACGCTATCGACCGGCACCACACTGCCGCCGCCCCAGAGAATACTCGCGTCGTAGTAGCCATCCTCCTTAGTGACTTCCAGCCAACCAGCTTTGCCGCCTGGAATCGTGAGCGCCCATCGGTCGAAGAATCCTTCGTCCGGTTGCCGAGCTTGAAGCGTCGGGATGCAAGCCATCAGCCCGCAGAAACCAAAAAGAGTCCGAAATAGGGGTAGTTTAATCATGCACCCTGTATTGCGGATCGAGCCGAATTGTTCGAGCTAATTATCGCACTCCCCCAAGAGCGACGATAATCAAATACCCGAGGTACTCAAAACGTAGCCGCCTCGTGAAGCTTAACCGCGCGCCCATTGACTTCCTTGATCACATCCGTCCACGCGGTTCGGTACTTCTCGAAAGGATCGATGAAACCATTTTCGTTTCGAGGCGAGTCACCTCGTTCCGATGCATCCCACTGCTCCAAATAACCGCAGTGATGCCAGCCCACGACATAAGGCGTGCTCATCATTCCTTCCATCGTCTCTTTGTACATCATAGCCACTTCTTCGACGCTCTTAGCTTCTGTACGGAAACCTTTGATACCCCACTCTTGTTGATTAGGACCGGCAAAACCGTAGCAGCCGTCACCATTGAAGATCGGCTTACCGGTAGCTTTGTAGATATCAGCGACGAGCTTGCTGTCATCTCCCCAGCGACCGTATGCTTGAATCGAAATCACGTCGACGTGCTTTTTCAAAGCAGGCAGAACAAAATCGTAATGCCACATCACCATGTTCTTGTCGCCGAAGACCAAGTGATTCGAATCATGTTTTCGCACAAGCTCACGATGCAGACCATAATACTTATCCGCGATGATCGGTAAAAACGAACGCATATCCTCATTGGCCTTCGACTCGTCAACCGGTTTGAACCAAGACGTCAGTCGAGCCATATAGTCCCAAGAAATCCCATACGTCGGGCTAACCTCGAATCCCCAAACCTTCGCTGCCTCGATCGAACTCGCATAGCGACTCTTCAAATGCTCGACCCATCGTCTCTTGCCTGGAGAAGAATCCCCAAGCCCTAGGATGGCATTCACCCAAGGGTAGATCATCACAAAATCATCCCGCTCCTTTTGCACCGCCCGGCCCATGATCCAGCTTGGCACATCCGTGTAAAGGTATCCTAACAAATTGCGACTATCCTTGTGTTCGCTACAAATCTTCTGCAGCTGCGAATCCACAAACCGTCGATAATCCACTGAAAAAACATCCGGCCGCGGACCTTGTCCCTTGACTTCACGCCAACCGGAAAGCGGCGCAGTCTCGAGCGAAATCACGTAATAGATCTGATCCTTGTAAAGCTTCGGATCGATCAG
Organism: Opitutales bacterium; assembly: GCA_018700525.1. GTDB lineage: Bacteria > Verrucomicrobiota > Verrucomicrobiia > Opitutales > Opitutaceae > Pelagisphaera. The sequence goes on along the minus strand of JABITN010000002.1, from coordinate 5,464 downwards.
ATCGTGCGTATGCTTCGCGAATGTATTGAAGTGCAAGTCTTCACAAATTTCTACCTGGCGATTGATCCATTTCTTGGCGGCTTTTCCATTCGTATTGAAAAAACCATTATCTCCGATCATATCCGATCCGTATTTCTTCAAAGTCGCCTCTTTATTATACGGAGCCAACCAAAGGTGCGGTTCAATATGGTTCACTCCATTGCTGACGAATTTCTCGCCATCAGGACCAATAAACCACCACACGCCATCAATCTGCTTAACGTGTATGAACCCGGTCGCCTTTTCCTTGGCGAACGTGGGAGCGATAGCGAACGAAACCGCAATAATTAGGAAGAAGAATTTAAAACGTGTATTCATCGTAGTTATTGCTTACTCTCGTGAGCTTCGTGATTGAATATTCAAACTAGGAAAATTGCTTCACCCATTTGGACATGTCCTTATTCGCTGCCCGAATGAGATCATTGTTTGGAGCATCCGGTTCTTCCTGCTCTCCTAGCAAACCGCGAGTACGTGCACGATTACGCAAGAATGCGCCGCATAGGTGCGCCCCCACCGCCCCGGGATTTTTCTGCAGGCCTTTAAGCATCTCGGCGTACCATGCTCCATTGTTCTCCTTGTAAGTACCTGCCGGATACCGACCGGTATGATCGTGGACCTCCGCTCCTTGAGCGCCGTCTGCCCAAAGCACAGGGCGGCCCGTTTTCTGATGCCAATCCGCCAAATGAGTCGCTGGGTCTTTGAAATCCTGAAAGGAAACCACGTCCACTAAACCTTCGGAAGCATTTACGATCTCCATTGGCAATGGCATGTTGGCTTCATAGCGATCGCCCATAATCAAGTGATTCGGATCATAGCGCTTTATCGCATCGTGAGTCACCTGATAGTAGTGCCGCGCGAGATCGAAGAGTTCTTTTCGACCCGCTTTAGTCTTCAGCTGATCCGGATCGAACATTGGACCTCGCCATTTATTGTGCGGGCGACTCCAAGTCCATGTAGGGCAATCGGAGTACCAATAGCCAATGAGATTCGGATCGTCCCGAAAACGCGTGCAATTGCTACGTGCCACGTAATCGCACCAATCCTCGAACGACGAACTGAGAAGATCCGCATTCTTGTGCCAAGGATTCCACGAATGCGTCTCGATAAACGGCAGCATATGGAAATACGGCATATTCAAGGCCTGGTACTCTTCGTAGCTCCAGTTAGCCGAATGAGCATTTTGCTTAACCGTTACTTCCTGAACCCATCCAACCGAATTGAAGCCCCAATCCTTGAGGTGAGGCTTTACTCCTTCTTTGATCCAACGAAATTGGTCATTGCCATATTTATCCTGCCAAATGTGTTCATTCTCCGGATACCGTAGTGTCGCGGAATCGAAATGATTCAACCCAACCGAGAAGAACGGTTTTCCTTTAGGATCCTGAAAAAGCCAACGCCCCTTGACTTTCCCAAGCGTGAAAAACGATCCCGACTTATTTGCCGAAAATATGTTTGGAAATGCGGCAGCAGATAGAGTCGCCGCTACAGTGGATTTAATAAAGGATCTTCGATTAGTCATGGTCTTGGGGATTTATTTTCAACCACCCGCTTCGCTGGAGGGAAAGGAGAAATGGAGAATGAATCGATTGGCAGGGTAAAGCCGCTCCTACAATTTTGATTAAACATCCTCGTACTTTCGTCTCCGTACCTCCGCGAACTCCGTGGTTCAAATTCACTTGTTACTTCTTCAAATGAGCTTTGATGTCATGCTTTTCCCACAGCTCTCTCAAGGTTTCATCCAACTTCTCTAACCCTTTGCGATTGGTTGGTTTCGGTGCGTGCTCGTATACCTGCGTGTTTATATTTCGAATATGGGAAATCAACCCGGGACGCGGCTTTCCGTCGATCGTATAGATCCCCGTTTCCTGGTCCTTATGAACGACCGCCAGTTCCTGGTCGTAAAGACACATACAAAAGGTCGCCCCCATCGTCTGAGGATCCTTGTAATGACGCATCATCGTTGCCTGATAAATCTCTCCGCGAGCTTCATGGCTTACGAGTCCCTTGTAGAGATTTCCTTTTTGATTAGGATAGTGAAAGCCGACATCTTCATCCGATACGATCATTGGCAGATCTGCCGCATAAGACAGATCGCTAATATCGATTTCCTCGTTCCAGTGCTGCGGAGCGATCAGATCGAGATACGGCGCCGCCGCTTTCCAAGATTCGCCGGTAAGCCCCCACTCCTTAATAAAGGAACCGAGAATCAAGTGATTCTTATCGTGGCGACGAATGGCAGTATGAGCCATCTTGTAAAGATGGATACACATATGCGAAACGATCGAATTGAAATCCTCGACCTTGCTCGAATCAAGTCGCTTGCCCACGGATGGATAGTTAGCTCGGCCAAAGTCTTTCTCGTACACTAATTCAGCTTTCGATTTGAGATCGGAGATCTTCTTCAGGTTCATGCCGTAGACCTCATTAAATCGCTTCACATCGCCCTTATAGCGTTTATTGAGAAGATTGGTAATCTCGACGCGACCATGACTGTTCGGTCCGAGTGACATGTGATGATTGATCCAATCTTGAGAGTGATTAAACGCTCCAAAACCATAATAGTAGCCTAGGACCAAAGGATTGTCTTTTACGGGTGGAACTGCTGCGGCCGCTCGATCTTCAATGAGCCGCGTATACGCAGGATCGAAGATATCAGGAAGCGTTTCTCCTTCGACGAATTCCCAAGGGTGCTTCATCAAGATGACGCCTACTGCATACGGAAATTTCTCCTCCTCGAATACTTTCTCCGAAAGCGGCAAGTCGACATAGCCATTTAAATTGCGCTCCGGGCTAGACGCGCCGCCAAGCGCGCTATTGAATCCCATATCCCGGGCCTTCTTCACCGAATCGCATACCCAAGCTTCCTTGTCGTTACCAAAAAGCTTCTTCGCCGCAGTTCGCGTCTCTCCCGACAACATATGACTGAGCGCAACTGGGTAGAAAACATTGCCGTCAGGAGTGATAAACCAGTTACGACCATCGATTTTCTCAAGATGAAAAAAGCCGGTCTTCTTTCCCTTAATGCCAGTCCAACCGCCATATTGGTCTAGCTCGGCCTTGGCGCCAAAGCTAGTGGTTGAAAAAAGAAGCATTGCAGCAGTCGACAGAGCGAGCAGGAAACGGGAAAAGGAATAGCGAGATTTCAATTTCATGTTATTTTGGGTGAAGCAATTTAAACCAAATTTAGTAGTATTTCCCAACAGATGCCACCCGAGGCAGAAAGATCAACGGATTTCTGATTTTCTTGGATAAACTTCAAAAACCGCGATGACGCAGAAGCCCTATTTCAAAGGATCTGCCATTCGACCTTGGAACCACACAAACGCCGATTTCAACTCTGCCATCTTACCTTCATACTTAGATTTTTTAGCCAGATCGTCCATTTCCATTGGATCGGAATTCAGATTATAAAGTCGGTAAGTATCGATCCTTGGATAGTAGATCATTTTGTAATCGCCGCTAATAAACGCGCGTTGACTGTCCGGTTCATAAGCTCCGTAGATGTAATCATACTGCTTATCGCGCTTACCTTCAATCAATGGCATCAGGCTTTTGAACTCCACATAGTCAGGCTGGGCAATGCTCGCGAGCTCTAGCGAAGTCGCCATGACATCTTGCAGGTAAACGGGTGTCTCGATTTTCTCGCCGCTTGGAATCTTAGGCCCCATCACCATCAACGGAGGACGCAAGCTGTGCTCGTACATGTTCTGCTTCCCGATAAAGCCGTGATGCCCCACTGCCAGACCATGATCGGCCGTGAAAAAGATATACGTATTGTCTGCCTTGCCGCTCTTTTCGAGAGCATCCAATATCCGGCCGATTTGATCGTCCATGTGCGTGATGAGCGCGTAGTACTCGCGACGGTGAACCTTCACCGCGTACTCGGTTCGCGGGAATGGAGCCAATACTTCGTCGCGAATCTCCGCCGCGCCCGTACCAGCCATATAAGGATAATCAGCCGCAAAATTCTCGGGGACTTCAATCCGGTCTAGAGGATATCGATCCAAATACTCTTGAGGAGCCTGACGCGGATCGTGCGGCGCATTAAACGCCAAATACATGAAGAACGGCTTATCCGAGCGGCTCGATACTTGCATGAAGTTCTCCGCGTTATCGGCCACCACCTCGCTCCAATGTTCGCCCCCTGCCCAGAACCCTTCAAACTTGGGATCGGTCGGCGACCAAGGATCCGGCTGCCCCTCAATCGGACGACCGTAGGCTTCCGGGTAAAAGATCGGCCCTGGCATGCCTGGACGCACGTTCGAGACATGATCGAAAATCGCGCCCGTATCCGCATTTACATGCCACTTTCCCGTAAAGAACGTTTCGTAACCGCCATTGTGCATCAACTGAGACCACATACGCCCGTCCCTTACCTCTTGAGATAAATCGGAATCTAATTCTCGGGCTCTCCAAAGAAATCGACCCGTATTGATCATCGTCCGACTCGCTACACAGATAGCTCCATGCCAGCCTCCCATATTGTAGGTGTTCGTGAAAACCGTTCCCTGATTTGCCAGTTTATCGAGATTGGGCGTATCGATGTCAGTAAGGCCAAACGCCCCAATCGTTTCATAGCATTGGTCGTCGGCGAAAATGAAGAGAATGTTCGGTTTCTCAGCAGCAGAGACCTGTGAGGTCAGAAGCGCCAATATCAAGCACGCCAACACAGATTTCAATAGGCTCAAACGAGCGCCAGTAGTACAAAGGGATATCGATTTCATAATGATCTCAGAAAAGGGATAGCGGTTCAATACGCGCCAGCATTCGATTATAGATACCGCCAACGCTCCTAGGATTAACAAACCCTGAACATTTTTAGCCAAAAAGCTAGTTCGAACTAAGTTTTTAGAAGAAACAGGAAGCACTTCGCTTGCTAGATTCCACCAGCCTCATAGACGTCGACCTTTGAGGAATTGATAACCACTGATGAACACTGATATGATAGAGTTAAACCTAGTCATCAGTGTTCTCAGTGGTTCAAAGAAATTAGCATAGCTTTTGGCAGATCGCTCTTTCACTCAATGGGTATCGCGTAATTTCTAAGATGATATGTTGGCTAGCCCCTAGCCTCACTCCAACCGAAACGCTTTGCGTTTTTGGATCGAAGCAATTGTTTTCTCTATCGATGATGAACAGAAACCTATCCCTTTTTCTCGCTAGCTTTATTCTAGTTCTTTTCCTCTCAACCTCCTCTCAGGCTGCCGAAGGCAATTCCCACATGCCTCACCCCAAGGAGAGCCCTTCGCAACCGAACATCCTTTGGATCTACATCGAAGATACCAATGATTGGATGAGCTGCTACGGCGATACAGTTATCAAGACACCCAACATTGACCAACTCGCCTCGGAAGGCGTTCGCTTTGATCGGGCCTACATGCCTTCGGGCGTGTGCTCCCCCACTCGCTCTGCAGTCATTACCGGT
>JABITN010000223.1 GCA_018700525.1 Opitutales bacterium | reverse complement strand
CTCGCTCGCCCAGGGATCGGAGCGCATCGAGGGTTTGGGCCGAAGCGGCAACGAGTTTGTTCACTTTATCGGGAAAGAAGTCGATGCCTCCGGGGTGACGCCTCAGGGTGATCCCTTCGACGACATCCTCCAGTTCAAGAAGCTCCTATTAGAGGATGAGGAAACCGTTGCCCGCAATGTCACCGAGCAGCTCCTGGTGTATGCCACGGGAGCGCCGATTGGATTCGCCGATCGCGATGACGTTTCGGCTATTCTCGAAAAGAGTCGCGCGTCGGAATTCGGCGTGCGGACGATCATTCACGAAATTGTTCAAAGTCCATTGTTCTTGAGGAAATAGGCCCATGAAAATCACCCGTCGAACTTTTCTACGCGCTGCCGGTGTCGGCTTGAGCCTTCCCCTGCTCGAATCCTTCGGGGCCTCTTCGTCGTCGGCTGCTCCGAAGCGCATGATCGCTATCAACCAGGATCTCGGTTTCATTCCCAAGCGCTTCTTTCCGGAGACGGCAGGGCGCGACTATCAGCTGTCGCCTTACCTTGAAAAGATAGCAGAGCACCGGGAGCATTTCACCGTGTTCAGTGGGCTCTCTCATCCCGGTGTCGATGGGGGGCACCGCGCTGACAAAACCTTTTTGACCGCGTCGCCGCATCCTGGGCGGGCGAGTTTTCGCAACAGTATTTCACTCGATCAGGTAATGGCCAATGAGGTGGGACATGAGACCCGTTTCCGGTCGCTTTCCCTCGGAATCAACGATACGAGGAGTCTGTCCTACACGCAAGCGGGGGTCGAGATTCCTACCATTAAGAGCGCGGCGGAGCTCTACCGGAAAATGTTTCTCCAAGGCGATCGCAAGGCGATGGAAGCGCAACTGGTGCGGCTGCAGCGAAAGGGCAGCATTCTCGATGTCGTGATGGGACAGAGCTCGGATCTGAGCAAACGCGTGAGCGCGTCAGACCGCGAGCGGATCGATCAGTTTCAAACGGCGGTCCGCAGCCTGGAGCAGCGACTCAGCGAGGCGCAAGCCTGGGAAACCCGGCCCAAGCCCAAGGTAGACGAAGCGATGCCAGAGTATCCCGAGGACAAGAAGGAGTTTTTTGAAATGGTGCGCATGATGAATGACATGTCCCGGCTCGCCTTCCAGACGGATTCGACCCGGGTGATTACGCTGTTCTTAGGTGGTCAGCGCACCCCGGGCGTGAAATTTGAAGATGGTCGCTCGGTTGGCGGTTACCACAACCTTTCCCATCACGGAAAAGATGAGGTGAAGTTAGGTGAGCTCGAAGAGATCGAGATCGCGCAGATGGAATTGTTTGGGGAATTCCTTCGGGATCTCCAAGACGTCGAGGAGACCGATGGCAGCTTGCTGGATAACACCATGGTGCTCTATGGCTGCCACATGGGGGACGCCAACATCCACAACAATATCAATCTTCCGGTCATCCTCGCGGGTGGTGGGTTTCGGCATGGGCAGCACCTGGCGTTCAATCCGCACAACAACACGCCGCTGTGCAATGTCTTCATCAGCATGCTTCAAAATCTCGGTATCGAACGGGAGCAGTTCGCCAGTAGCACGGGCTCATTGTCGGGATTGGCTAAAGCCTAATGAGGTCCATGCTCTACCGTTGCTTCAAAAATCTGACCATAATCCTACGAAGTCCCAAATGAGTCGTCGTCACCTGGCCAATGAAATTGTGAATTCGGCAAAGCAGAGAGCGTATTCGGTAAGTGAATTCATTTATGCTCTGGTTCAGAGCGAAGCGTTTCAGAAAAAGTAGTACCCGATAGCTTAAAGGAACGAGCAATCATGACTAAAGCCTATACCAAACAACTCTCTTGCCTGTTGGCCTCTCTGTTCGGCTTCACTGTAGCCCTCCTGGCTGATTCGCCGAATATCATTTTGATTCTAACCGATGACCAGGGTTGGAGTCAGCGGTCAGGTTTAATGGATCCGGAGAATCCAGAGTCGGGCTCCCACTACCTTCACACGCCGGCGATGGATCGGATCGCGGAAGAGGGAATGCGTTTTACGGGCGGCTATTCACCCGCCCCGCTTTGCACCCCGACGCGACGCAGCATCCTCTGTGGGACGAGCGCGGCTCGCTCGGGAACGGAATTCAGAAGCGAATGGGTGCCGGCTGATCATATGACGCTTCCGCGGGCTCTGAAACTAGCGAATCCTGAATACCAATGCGCCCACTTTGGGAAGTGGGGAGAGGTGATGAATTCTTCGCCGGAAGAGTGTGGCTACGACCTGAGCGACGGGCACACTGGAAATGTCACGGGCGGCATGGAAGGCAAGATGGAGCCGGCCCATATCGTCGAAGATCCGAAACGGACGGGTTCGGTCACGGACCGATCGATCGCATTCATCCGAGAGCAAAGCCAAGCGGGCAAGCCGTTTTATGCTCAGGTCAGTTACTATGCCGTGCACCTGCGAACGGAATTGTTGCAGAGCTCATTGGAGAGGTATCAGAAGAAGGGCGCTCCTGATCGGGCCTATTCGCAGGGATGGGCCGGAATGCTTGAAGAATTGGACAGCGGCATTGGCAGGATCCTAGACGAGCTGGATGCTCTGGGCATATCCGACAATACCTATGTGGTGTTCACGACGGACAACGGAGGGCGCGGCACCGTTCCTGGAGGCGATCCCAAGAGTCCTGCGCCGAATGTTCCTTTGTCCGGGGCCAAGCATTCCCTGCGTGAAGGCGGCATTCGTGTTCCCTTTATGGTTCGAGGCCCGTCGATCGAAGCGGGATCGGTTTGCCGGATCCCGGTGGTAGGCTATGACTTCCTACCCACCTTCTATGAGTTGGCTGGGGGGAAAGGCCCTCTCTCCAAGGAACTCGATGGAGGCAGCTTTGTGGCTCTGTTTTCCAACCCGGAAATCGATTCTGTGAAGCGCCCGATGGAGGGATTGATTTTTTCTCGCCCCCGGCAGGGCATGGCGGCGATTCGGGCCGGAAAGTGGAAGCTGCTGGCAGAAATAAATGCGAAGCGTGAAATTCTATCGGCCCAACTCTTCAATGTGGTTGAGGACATTGCCGAAGAAAAGGATCGCTCCAGCGCGCAGCCTGACAAAGCCAAGCAACTGCATGCGCGCCTAAAGACCTATCTCGAGACCGTAGTGGATCCCTCTCCGACAATGAAGCGTAGGAAGCCGGATTGAGAAGCCAGCCCATACCCATGTTCTGGATCAGAGGGAAGCGATCCAGAAGAAGTAGCCCCGAAGCTGAATAAACATTCCAGATTTGTACTAAAAAAATAGATATATGAAACACCCCATCACTCGCAGATCGTTTGTCAAAACCACAGGAATCGCCGCCGCCCTTGCGCCCTTTATCCCCTCGATGGGAGCCAATGTTGGATACCCGGATGCGGGAACTGATCATAGGGTTGAGCTTCTCTGGCACCCCAGTGCTAGGTTTGGGCACAGGAATCAATGCGCTGTTTTTTGAATAATCTATAGAATGGAGCGCTGTCGGAATGTCTCTTAACTAAATAATAAGGTGAGGATAGTATTGTTAACGTTGTTAAGTTTAGCTGTGCTTTCGGTATCTGCTGCTGTGGCGGATTCTGCCAAGCCTAATATCGTATTCATCATGGCCGATGATCTGGGAGGGCGGGATTTGCCGGTTTATGACAATCGATTCAACGAGGCGCCGCACATCGATCAGCTGGCGAAGGAGGGTATCTTGTTTCGCAATGCCTATGCGGCGCCGTTCTGCTCGGCTACTGGAGCGAGCATCCTGTCGGGGCAATACCCGGCGAGAGTGGGGGTCTTCGATTTAATCCCGGGGAACTCGCGTCCGTACGAAGAGGTGACGGATCTTAAAGATACGAATGGGGCACGTACCCCGCCTCAATCGATCTAGATCAGGCCAATATTCAGTAGGCTAGTAAGAGAGTAGTTTAAATTTAAACACGATATCAGAACTCGAAACGAATCTATTAAATATTTCATGATTACTAAAACTACCCGTCGTAACTTCATAAAAACCGCCGCCGCTGTGACCATCGGCATGCCGACGATTATACCAGCCAGCGCGCTCGGCAAAAACGGCAGCGTGGCTCCCAGCAACCGGATTGTCGTGGGAGGAATTGGATTGGGACCACGGGGTCGACAGGTCCTGTCAGGCTTCTATAAGCACAATGACTGTCAATTCGTCGCCATCGCCGATCCTCAAAAAGAGCGACGCGAAATTATCAAGCGCATGACGGATCGCCAATACGGCAACACGGATTGTGTTACCTACGACGATATGTCGGCGATCTTGGAACGAGATGACATTGACTCGGTGATCATCGCTACAGGGGACCGCTGGCATACGACGGCATCGATCCTCGCTGCTCGTGCTGGCAAGGATATCTTTTGCGAGAAGCCTTGCGCTATGAATATCCAGGAATGCCAAGAACTGGACGATGAGATCAAGAAACATAAGCGCGTATTTCAAGCGGGCACACAAAGGCGGAGTGTGCCCAACTTCAAGCTGGCGGTAGACCTTGCCCGCAATGGGAAACTAGGGCAGGTCCAGGAGGTACATGCAAGCATTCTGCAGTTGCAGGAATACCTGGAACCCTTGCCGGCCGAACCGGAGCCGGATCCGTCGTTCATTGATTGGGACAAGTGGGTGGGACCCGCTTCTTTGGTTCCGTTTAATGAAGCGTACTGCAGGGGGCGCTGGCGCAGTCACAAAGGCTTTAAT
>JABITN010000138.1 GCA_018700525.1 Opitutales bacterium | reverse complement strand
TAAATGCCGCATCACTATGCCTACGAGTCCGTTAGGACTCCTTAACTAATTTTTTTGTCAGGGCTTGCACCGCAAACATAGGTTGGCTTCGCCAATTTAGGTTTTGATGTTTAATATGAATCTGACCGAGATAAGCAGGTTTGCCTTTGCGTCGTTCGCCAGCTATGCAGGGTTCTGGTGAAAGGGCTGGGAATTGTTAATTTGAAATCTGCAATCCAAAATTGAGCACGAACGCTCATTGCTTAAGCTACGTGTTTGTATAGGAGTTGACCAGCTAGACGGGAAAGCGGAGTTGGGAGGATTTTGAAAATTTGGTTGTGCCAGCCTTGGGTCTGGTCTGATTGGATTTCGATGGTTCGGGTTTGGATGTTACGATGAATATAGGGGAGCGTTTGCTCGGCAGCTCCCCAGCCGAGCTTGAAACGTCTGAGACCGCTATTATCAAGGGAAGTTCGTCCGAAATCAAGTTCTTGGCAGCCGTTTTGGGCGAATGATCTGATGGCGCTCCACATAACGAAATTATTGGGACGCTTGGCTTGGAACGATTCGTCGGAGGCCCCGAATTTGTAGATGGCGTTTTGGTTGTAATGCAAGAAGAGCGCCCCGGCAATTGGGGTGGATTTATGGGTCGCCAGAAATAGGGAACCGAGTCCTTGAGATAGAATCCGGTCGTGAATGGCTCGAAAGAATTTCCAGGGCTGCGGAGGTAGGCCGTGGCGTTTGCGGGTGAGGCAGAGCAATTCGTAGAAGGATTTTAGGTTCGCCAAGCTGGGCGCTTGATCGATTGATAATCCAGCGGTTTCTGCTTTTCGAGTAGCTCGGCGGGTAGAGCTGCTACATTGCGAGAAGAGGCGGTCGGTGTCTTGTTCGAGTGAAAGTCTGTGGGTATAATGGAGGAGGGAAGGAATGCCGTTTTCTTCCAGTCCTGCGGGCGAGCGGGTTTCGAGCGATCGCCAGTTCCGCTTTGCCCCTAGAGCGTAGGCTTGGTCGAGTAGCTTAGGGAGATCGTTTTCGTCGAGGAGGAGCGGTGGGCAGTAGTCGGTGAATGGAAGGGAGATCCCCCGTCTTCCGGTTAGCCAACTGTCGATTTCCATTAACGGCAGGAGGGCGCACGGTTTGTTTCCTTCGGATAAGCTAACGGCTAGGGGCTCGTATTTGTAGGTGTCGTGGAGGACTTTGAGCCAAGCGGATGTATGAAAGAACGTTGTTTGCGGAAAGTGGGCGATTTGTTCGTCCCAGTTTGGGCAATCGAGCGGGTTGAAGGCTCCCGCGGAGCTGATTGCTGATTGCTGATCGCTGATCACTGGGGTTCTGAAGTCGGAGGTCTGAGGACGGAGGTCGGATGTGTAAGGATTCGTGATCAGTGATTAGCAATCAGCTCCGTAGGCTCGGCTCATAGCACGCTGCCGCCATGTCGGTGCCTCATTGCTGTTTTTTGCAAAGAAGAACCGATGGTACGATAATACTGTGGTTATCGGTGAAACGCTTCTTCGGAATCGATTTACGAAGCCTGCTTTAGGCGGGCTCATACGTAGTGTTGAAGTGTTTCCCCGATACGTTACCTAATCGGTTAGCTGAGAACAGAGTAAAGGTGAAGTTGGCGTATTCTTTAAAAGAAATTTATCAATCGGCATCGCTGTCGCGTAGCGTTTGAAAACGGGGTGTTGTTTGATTGCCTATTTGCGGGTTCTCGCAGGCGTTTTAGAGGGAAAGCGGTGCTAGGCGGTTTCGGCTCATTTTATCGCTTATCCGTTGGCCGTTAGTTTTTCTGGCGGCCTTTTGGAATTGATGAATGGAGCAATGGAAGAATGAGCGGCTTCCTGAGCTTGCGAATTGGGTTGGATGGCGACGGACGCTCCGTTTTGCTTTAGCGATTCGGAGGAGGCTTCGAGGATGCGCACGACTTCAGCTCCTTTGGAGCCGCTGGTAAGCGGGTCGCGATTGTCTCTAATGCTGTCGATGAAGTGTTGGCACTCGTTTTTGAGAGGCTCTTCTTGTTTTATGAAAGGGACGTGTATGTCGCCGTGATGATAGGCGTAGTGGAATTCGGCGAATGTGTCGTAGTGGGGAGGTGTTTCGACGCGTGCGTTGAAGATCTTGATTTTTTCTTGAAGAGCCACGTCATCGTATTGGATCATTCGTTTGCTGCCAACGATGGTCATTTCGCGTACTTTGCGCGGGTCGAGCCAGCTGCTGTGGATGATTGCCGAGCGTTGCTTTGAGAACTGGAGAGACATGGTAGTTACGTCTTCGATTCCTGGGGTGATGTGGGCGCTTCCCTGGCAGTTTACGGATTGCGGTCGCTCGCCAAGAATATGGAGTATGATTGAGATGTCGTGAGGTGCGAGGTCCCAGGCAACGTTGATGTCGCTTTGAAAGATTCCTAAATTGAGGCGCCGCGAACAAATATAGCGAATGTCGCCGATGTCACCGGAATCGACGATTTCTTTGATCTTTCGGATTGCCGGCGAATAAAGAAAGGTATGGCTCACCATAAGGACGACGCCTTTTTCTCGCGCAATGCTCACGAGTTCCTCGCATTGTTCGGAACTGCTGGCGAGCGGCTTTTCAATCAGGGTGTGCTTGCCTGCGAGTAGGCTGGATTTGGCGAGTTTAAAGTGGGTATGGACGGCGGTCGCAATGACTATGGCGTCAAGCTCGGGATCTTGCAGGAGCTTTTCGAAGTCGCTTTCTCCGGATACTGTAGGATAGAGAGACGTGATGTGCTTGAGACGCTCTTCTCTCAGATCGCAAACGGACTTTAGGCGACAATCGCCCAGGGAATGGAAGTTACGTGCGAGATTCGGCCCCCAATAACCCAGTCCAACAACACCGACATTTAAGGTTTTTTTCATTCGTCTCTTCTAGTTCGACGAGAGACTAAGCATCTGAAGCGATCTCGCTTAACTAGCTACTTTCTCTGCGAATTGAGATTGTGAGAGAGATTGTGGGGTAGGCATGCTCTCGACAGGAGAATTGCGGCGGGCTCTCCAAGTTTGTTTGAGCAATACGGAAGGGGTTTTGATCACTATACCGAGGTACATCGCTAGGTTTTTGCGGAGTGTGTACTGAATGTCGCAGTCGATCATTTGGTCGAATGTTAGATCGTTTTTTCCAGACACTTGCCAAAGGCCGGTGAGTCCAGGTAGGGCATTGAAGCGTAGTTTGGCGCCGCCAGTGAAAGCTTCGCATTCCGAAAGAACGCATGGTCTTGGGCCGACGATGCTCATTTGACCTTTCAGGACGTTGATGAGTTGAGGAAGTTCGTCGATGCCGGAAGTTCTCAGGAAACGGCCGAATGTAATGAGGCGAGCGTCACCGGTCGCGTCCATTTTTACCATTGGACGATTAGAGTGGATGAGGTTTAGAAAGTGATGTTCGTGATCCTTGGTGCATACGTTGAGATGCATGGTACGAAGCTTGTAGATCATGAATACTTTTCCGTTTAGGCCGATTCTGCGTTGCTTGAAAATGGCAGGACCTGGCGAAACAATTTTGACGAGAATGATGACCGCAAGGATGAGCGGTAGAAGCAGCAAGAGAGTGAGAACGCTTATCGAGTAGTCGAGTGTTCGTTCCCATACTGGGCGGTGGTAATTGGATCCCGTTGTGTCGGCTTGCATGTGTGGAATTCGAGTGGCGCTGTTGACTTGCATGGAGATGAAGTTTTGAGAGGTTTACTGGCTGACGGGCTCGATTTGGGATCGATCGATTTCGGTGCGGGTTTCCGTGTTCATCAGGTTGAGCAGGATGGTGACGCGCTCGCCTTGACTGGTTTCCTCGAGGAAAAGCGCCTCGAGACCTTGCATGGGGCCGGCGGTTATTTTGACCGTTGAGCCGGCTGCGATTGAGTCGGGCTCGAGGACGAGGATGTCATACTTCTCGCCAGCCCAGTCTTTGAGTTGTTGGATGGTTGCTTCGCTAACGACTGTCGGTTGGTCGCCGCGGCTGACGATCCCGATGACATCCTGCCCGTAGCGAACGGCTCTATAGCTTGTCGCAAGGTCGAATCGGCAAAACAGATAGCGCTGGAAAAGCGGTTCAGTAACGATGCGTTTTACGCGTCGGATAGTCTTCTTACGTTGAAGGCGAGGAAAGTAGGGCTCGAGTTTAAGCTCATCTCGCAAATAGTGTTCTACTAGCAATTCCTTGCCCGGTTTGGTGTGGACGCAGAACCAATTCATCCGTGCCCGTCCTTTCCGAGGTTCAGAGAGCACGTTTTAGCTGATGGATTGAAGCGCTTATCCGAAGTATGCGGAGTGGAGCTCGGCATTAGAATGGTTGGGTAAGTAGTTTTTGCGCTCATTTCCATGAAGAATAACCTAGTTAGGCTGAGTATTCTTCGTGGTTTCAACCCCAATTCACGCGCTTAATGTTCAATCGGCATTACGAGTAACGGTCTGGGTTTGAATTGCCCATGGGCACGTCAGGGAAACCCTGACAGAAAGTCTCTGTTTGTACGTAAGAGAGCCGATTCCATGGGTGATGCATGGATTTTAAGCTATTGAATATAAACATGATAAGATAATTCATGTTCATCGTTCTTTGGCGTGAGCGATTGATTTTGCCGTGGAGGTGAATTTTGGTGATTTGGGCTGCCGCTCTTGGTTTAACGAGAGATTGAAAATGGGAGAATCGAATGGAATTGGGAATATTTGGAGTCCTCAATGGCTTCGATATTCAAGCAGTTGATTTTAGTGGGAATACGTATTTTCTTTCACCGGTAATTACCCTGCTGAGTCTGGATGTTGACGCAAAAAGACCTCCTAAGAACTCGAATCGTCCGAGTTCTTAGGAGGTCCTTTGGTCTGCTAAACTTGTGGCCAATGGCCAATCGCTAATCTTGAGAAAG
>JABITN010000003.1 GCA_018700525.1 Opitutales bacterium | reverse complement strand
GATACTGCTTCTTCCAGTAGAGGTAACGCTCCGGGTTCCGCTCCTCTCCCAGCCAGACATCGGCAACATTCAGTCCCTCGATCTGGTCCTTGTCGTAAGGCGTGCCGGTGAGGTGACACAGGGTGGGCAGAAAATCCAGGCCAGAGAGGATACTGGTCTCATTGACCGTATCGACAGGCACCTTGCCCGGCCAACGGACGATGAAAGGAATGCGCACCCCACCCTCATACATCTCGTGCTTCCCGCCTCGAAGCCCTTTGGTCCACCCCATCATGTTGGCACGGATCTTGTCGCCGACCTGGTCGGGTGCGTTCTTATTGAGCGTGTTTCTGGCGGGCCCCTGGTCGCTGGTGAAGACAACGATGGTGTTCTCCGAAAGCCCCAGTTCATCCAGCTTTTTCAGCAGCCGGCCGATCGCCAGGTCCAGGCTCCAGACGTCGGCGAGGTAGTTCCTCATGCAGTCATGCACACTCCTGCCCCATTCGTCCCGACAGATGTCGAACTTGTTGGTCTTCATATAGGGGCCGAAGAAGGACTCATCGACTTTCAGATCCGTGAATTCCTCAGCAAACACGGTATCCGACGGAACTCTGAAATGGGTGATGTGGGCCCACACATTGACATAAAACGGTCGATCCTTGTGGCGTTCGATGAAGTCGATAGCTGCCTCGAAGGTGTTGTCGTCGCGCCCCTGAGTTCGGTCCTTCACGGACTCGAGGACCTTAATCTCATCGATGCCATAGTCATGGGCGGGCGGATGACCTTCCGTTGCATTTTTCCCATTGGCTGCAGGACCGATATGCCACTTCCCGAAATGCCCGGTGGCATAGTCGTTGTTGTTGAGCAGTTCGGTAATGGTCGGGCGACCGTCAAAACCGTAGTCCCCTACCCGGCGCTCGAAGCTGCGCGGATGTCGACTGGTCATGAAGCCGACCCGGCTCGGCTGACAAGTCACGCCGGTGGCGTAGTAGCGGGTGAACCGCGTCCCCTCTTTGGCGAGACTGTCGATGTAGGGCGTTTTTGAGTACGGATGCCCGTAACAGGCCAGATCTCCATAGCCGAGGTCATCAGCTAGAATGAAGACGATGTTCGGCCTGTCCTTATCGTCCGCAAAGGATTCAGCTACCAGTAGTACCAGTGTGAATAGGCTAAGGATGCTAAATATTCTATTAATGGTATTCACCGCTCCAGCAAGAAATAGGGCGACCCTTGAAGCGAGCCTAATTCCTTTGATAAACTCCTTATTCTAACAACGCTGCAAAAGAATCTAACAAATGACCTGTCCTTATTTTTACTCCCCTTTGGGGGCGAGCTTGGTCTCTAAAACGCTACCATCAGGCAAATGGACAGCAGCCCCTTCGGCGACAGAGATACGTTTTTCTATGTCAGAATCCAGCTGGTGGACATGTTTTCCGTTAACTTTTATATCTCCTTCAAGATACATAGTTGAACCGACCCCTGCTTGTATAATCTCACCACCACCCGCATTGGACCAGGATGTATCTTTGAGCAGGATATTTTCTGCATTGCGTGTTCCACTAAAGGTCAGCTCATCAAAACGGCATTTTTCAAAGACCATCCCGACGGGCCAGTTGAGTCGTACAGAGCTCTGTCCGCCACCGATATAACACTCTTTTACCAGGACGTCCCGGGAACGCGGAGTCCCCCAGAATGGATTGAACTCAACAAGGAAACTAAAATCTTCAAAGCGATTATCCTCAAAGCAGATACCGCTCGCACGGAAACGGTTGCTTGCATTTTCAGTACCGATGGAAGAGGTGCTGCAGTTTCTGATCAAGGTTCCTCGATTAAGGACCTCGTCGTTAATCACAACATCTCCGAGCTGGATACCGGAAGGCAGCTGCTCAAACGTGAGGTGAAATCGTTTTTCACTCTCAGGCACATCCTCCAGCTCAATCAGCCGGGCCATTCCGCGCAGTCGGGTCTGATCTTTATTCCAGACGCTTACCCAATCGCCTTTGAGCCATGAGTACAGGTCTTTATGATCCCTGAATGCAGCATCCAACGTCAGTTTTTTGTTTTTTGCATCAATAGTCGTCACATTGTGGATACGAGTGTAAATAGCAAAGGTATCATCATACTGAGCCGCCCCGTCCATGTCACAACCATCAATCAATGTGCCAAAGCGGGCGTTTTTAATATGAAAACCGTCACGCCATGAGGCATAAAGTTCGGTTTCCGGATGCTTCATCTGGAGATCCACGTTGTGGAAAGTCACGGGACCTGTGTTGCCCTTAACTCTCAACCAAAAATAGGGCACCAGATAATAACGAACATTTGAGAATTTCACCCGGGCGCTCTGGAGAATATTGGTCCATCCCCCCAGGTGACCATACTCCTTATGGGGGACTACGAATTCGGTAGCGCCTCGCTGTTTGGCATCCACTAAACGCTTTATCATACCGGCGTTCGGCGTATCACTCCCTATGGCGGTTTTAGGAACCTGCAGTCGGAGGTGACGATTATCTTCTAAAGCCGTTACGGATTCGACATAAATATTCTCTCCCGAACCGGTCCGCGCCCCCGGATAATCGGGTATAAAGGAGCGGCCGAAAAATGGATTTTCGCTTTCGCATATGCCGGTTAGAGGCACGGGGTAACGATCAGGTACCACAATATCAATCGTCATCTCATCGACGTTAATGTCGGTAATCGCCCCCTGGTAATAAGGAAGAGGATCGTAGTCTACCAAAAGACCGTCGATCTGGATATTCCGGGCCTGACGGATATTCGCCAGGCCGTCAGGCGCCTGCAGAACCACAGTCGAACCCTGCCCCTCGATTTTAATATTAGCCGCTCCTACCAATTCGAAAACCGCTTCGTATTCCAAATCATCCCGCCCGATAACTCGGTAGGTTTTCTCTTTTTCGAAGCGGATAATCCCGCCTCCCGCAGATCGCGCCGCCGCCACCGCGTCATGAATCGCAGGCATGTCATCATGGACACCGTCGCCCAGAGCGCCGAAGTCGACGACATTCAAAACCTTGAGGCCCGTAAAGGTAGGTGTCGTGGAAACTAAGTGAAAGGAAAGCCGGTAAGAGACATCGCCCGCCGGTACGGTTTTTATTTCGATAAGGGAATCAGGCGACAACCCTTCAAAACGGCTTTCCAACCTGAAAAGACCGAAATCGTTGGATGAGCGACCCTTGGATTGGGACAAATCTTTTGATGCCGTAACGCTTTTTACCTTTTCCCCGTTGACGGTGATAATGACCTCAACCTCACCCTCGGACAGCGCTTCAATCCAGCCTGTCCCCATCTGATAGTCTCCTCCCTGTTTAAGCTCATAACTCCAGCTCTTCTCGCCGAAGACTTTTCCAGAATCCACCGCAGCAACAAACCCGGCCTCCGCACGTTCTTGATCCGTCATGGAGGCATATGAAATGGTGGTCGGAAACGCTTCTTCATGCCAACCCGAATTCCCAAAGAGATTGCTGAACGGCAGAGATATGAGGAATCCAAATACGATATAGCGCCGTGCGAAAAGACTTATATTAAGTTTCATGATTCATCTTCTATTAATTAGCAATTGTTGATCATTGAGACCATTTCCATGTACTCCCCTCCTTTCGAGACATTCCAGAGTCAACTGTTGACCCTTCACTACGAAGATAGCGACGCAATGCTCTGAATGATTTGTCTTCTTCATGGACCGATGCCTCACAGAGTTGTCAAATACGCGACAAGGTCTCTAAGTTCTCGCTTGGTCAGGATCAGCTTCATGTCCGGCATGGTGCCGATTGGCTTCGTTCGCGAGCGAGTCTCCGATACCGAAAACGTCCGGCAGCCGCAGGGTTCGCTTTCCAAAGCCATTCGAGCCAGGCCTGGCGAACCAGCGGATCGGAATCCTCCGAAAGCACCAAGGCCTCGTCCAGAAAACCCTCCTCGAGGGGTTTAAAGCCTACAAACCCGCACCACTGGAAAATTAGGAATTAGCCTTCAGTATTGATTCCATCGATTTGCATACCATTGTTACCCTCCCGTTCAATGCTCTTCTGAGCTCTCCAAAAACGATTAACCTTACATGCTTAGGACTTGCGTTTTCCGAACTAATTACGAGGTTGTTACTGTGCCTCCTAGCCTGTCGATACTTTGCCTTCTCAGCATATTTTTTACCGCGCATTCCGCTTATGCAGCTACCCCGAAGCACAAGCCATTTCAAGGAAACGTCCACAGACTACCCGGCGTGGTTGAGACGGAGCACTACGACGAAGGGCCGGCTGGCGTCGCATATTCGGATGTGGACGAGATCAATAGAGGCGCACCCTATCGGGATAACACGCAGGTCGACATCGAGGAGCGACCGGATGCTTCAAATGGCCATGGAATTGGCTGGGTTCGGGCCAGCGAATGGCTCGTCTACACCGTGATCGTTACCACGGCAGGGAACTATGCTTTAGACATTCCAGTGGCTTCGAAGCATTCGGGGGGCACGTTTCACATCGAATTCGACGGAAAAGACGTCACTGGTCCCATCACCATTCCAGATACGGGCGGCTGGGACAAGCTGCAGACCCTCGAATTAAAAAGCATCAAACTGAAAAAGGGGCGACAAGCAATGAAACTCGTAATGGACAAAAACGGCGAGAACGGTGCAATCGGCGACATTGATCTCGTCCGTTTCACGAAGGAGTAGCTGATTCAATCCCATTGTTCGCATTCAAATCGCCGTCGAATCGACCTGGCTTATCTAGAGCTCCCGACTATCGAGCCTGAATTGCGATCGAACCTAAGAAATTTTTCCCTTTGAATTATAACCGCACATGAGAAGCCCAATTCAACTACAGATTTCATGTATCATCGCTGGACTGGTTGCATCCATTTCGACTGCCCAAGTCAGTATTGCGACATTCGACATCGACGCGACTCCGCCAATCGGTTCAGAACTAGCCTATGATCCGGTTATAAAACATGGCGAGATAAGTATACGTTGCCGAGGAATCGCAATTCTCGGATCCGGAGAGCCCATCGTCTTGTGTGCGATCGACTGGATCGGAGTTGCCAACGCGTCGCATGATTTCTTTCGCGAGGCATTAGCTGAAGCGGCCATGACAAGCAGAGAACGGGTGGCCGTTCATGCACTGCACCAACACGACGCCCCTAGATCGGATTTTAGCTCTGAGGCAATTGTCCAAGAGATGGGCATCCGAAATCACGGCCTATTCGATAGCTTTTACCAAAGAGACGTCATCCGCCGAGCTGCACAAGCTCTCAAAAGCGCGCTAAGCGAAGCCAGACTGGTCACTCACTATGGCTGGGGGTCCGCCAACGTTGAGGGCGTCGTATCCAACCGTCGGATACTCGGTCAAGACGGTAAAGTGCGGATCATGAGATTCACTACCGAGAGGAATCCTCTAGTTCGAGCCGAACCGATTGGCGTTGTCGATCCCGAAATCTCATTGATCTCCTTCTGGAACGAAGAAACGCCCGTTGCCGTCCTCAGTTACTTCGCTACGCATCCGCAAAGCTACTACCGAACAGGTATTCCAAGCCCAGATTTCCCGGGTATTGCCCGTTTCCTCAGAGGGCAGGGCCAACCGAAGGCCTTGCATGTCCATTTCAATGGAGCCGGCGGTAACATCGGTGCCGGTAAGTACAATGACGGTAATACGGAAAATCGCATCCTGCTAGCCCAACGGTTGGCCGATGGGATGCTCGCTGCATGGGAAGGCACGCAAAAATCTCCTCTTTCCCCTGCAGAGGTCGATTGGCAATTCGAACCAGTCGCCCTTCCTCTGGCCGAGCACTTGAATAAGAAATCCCTGTTGGAGAAAATCGATACAAAGTCTTCGGATGGCTTCGAAGCCATAACTCAGCTTGCCTATCTCCAACGCGTGAAATCTGGGCACAAAATAGACATTTCCAGCCTGAATATCGGCGATACCCGCGTCATCCACATGCCTGGCGAGCTCTTCGTGGAATATCAATTGGCAGCCAAAGCGATGCGACCCGACCTGCAAATCGCCATGGCAGCCTACGGCGACTATGGCACTGCCTACATCGGTACTAAAATTTCCTATTCCGAGGGCGGCTACGAAACAAGCGAACGAGCCACAAACGTCGGACCGGAATCCGAAGCCGTATTGATGAACGTGATGCGCCGACTGCTGGAAGCCAAGTAAAACGCGCAGGAAGGCTTGAATGAGTCCCACACAGCAGCGTTAGTCTTTTGAATCTTTCCCTCTGCCCACTAGAAAAATCGTTTCCATTCTGCTGACTTTCCTATTCGACAGTTCTTCAATTGCAATGGGACAGACCTTTCAGGCAAAGCCCTGCAATAAAACGAGGGGCCCAACCTAGTTGAACAGATCCTTCACGACATGCCCGTGCACATCGGTGAGGCGAAAGTCCCGGCCCTGGAAGCGATAGGTCAATCGCTCGTGATCGAAGCCGAGAAGGAGGTATTGTGTAGCGACATGTCTCAAGGTAACGGAGTTAAGACGGAAGGGTATCCTGTTGAAACTCACCGCTTTTCTTTCTCTCAGAAGAACAGATCTCAGACCCAGCCAATTTCCTCCACTCAGGTCTTCGAAAATTCAGAAACGTCTATCATTCGCTGCTCTTTGCGAGAGGCTTCGGCGGCGAATACAATGCTATGCGTGCGCAGGGATTGATGGACATCCGTCTTGATACCCTCGTCGCTATTGACCGCCAAAGCAGCAAGCCAGTTAAGAGCGAGACGACTGTCTCCTCCACCGTGTCCGCCGGTTTCCGCTCCTATCTCGATGGTCTCTTTATTGCCCGTGGCAAAGTCCTGGATCGTAATGGTAGATTCATCGAAGAAGAGTTCGCCCGCACTGCCATGAACACGTAACCTGCGACCCTCGCCCGCCGTAAAGGCCGTCATAGTGAAGGTGACGGAAATACCGTCTTCATACTCCATAGCGACGACTTGGTGATCCACTACGTCATTGTCGCACAAATACACGCATCGTCCATACGGCCCGGTCTTGATTGCTTCAAGGTGAGCCTCCGCGCTATGATCATGGCTACACACATTCGCAGGCCACACATCTCGATCCGCGTGAACATATCTCTTGATCGCCGAATACGCGCAGGTCTGTTCGACAGGACAACCATCTGTGCAGCGGGCCGTGGCTCCGTCGGGAGCATTCTCTTTGCGAAAATGCCCCAAACCTCCAAAGGAACTCACTCTAAGACAATTCTTGCCAATCAAATGAGTGAGATAATCGATGTCATGACAGCTCTTCGCCATCAGCATAAAAGACGACTTCTCCTCATTGCCCCAGTTTCCGCGAACGTAGCTGTGCGCATGGTGCCAAAAGGCTACTTGCTCCAAATGATCAATCGTCTGAATCGCGCCGATTCGACCGCTATCGAGAATCGCTTTCACCATGGCAAAGCCTTTGTGATAACGTAGCGAATGACACACGCTGGTGATGACTCCATTGCGAGCTTGGGCTGCAGCGATCTCCTGACAATCCTCGAGCCTGACCGCCATCGGTTTTTCTAGGAGCATATGGTATCCTTTGTCCATGCAGGCCACCGCAGGTCCGACATGATCCTGATCCATCGTAGCGACAATGACCGCATCGCAAAGTTTGTCTACTGCTACAAACGCTTCCCAGCTAGTGAAGCAATTGGCGTCGGAAATTCCATGCTTTTCTTGAATCGCCTTACGGTAGGCTTCGCGCGGTTCCGCAACCGCAACCACCGTCGCCAATTGAGGATTGTCTCCGATAATATTTGAAAATCCAGTTCCGCGCCCACCAGCGCCAATAATAGCAATTTTAATCATAATATATTCCTTAGACTAAGCCGGTAATTTCATTTTAATTCAATTTGTTTTTGCCCACAAATTGCTCAGGCATACACAGATAAATTGTTTTAATTAACTGTAGGGCGGTTCGCTAATTCGCTTTTTCCTCTAGGGGGCAATGACTTACGCCTTAAACTCGTTGCAGTAAGTGGTGCTTGCATCCACTAAGCAGCAGAGAATATGACATGAAACTGGCAGGTGATTATATTTACCGAAACGAGGGGTATCGTTCAAATACTAGGACGGGGGGCGGGGGTCTTGTCAATGAAGCTAGAGGATATGATTATACATCGATAAGCTCCTAAAAAACTAATATAATCATGGGGCTCCGATTGGATAGAGAAAAGCTAAAAGGCGGGGATTCGTACCCCCTAAAGGGAGATTGAGGGAGGCGGGGCCGTTACTGGAGGACTCGACTTAATTACCCCGAGATGTCATGACATTCGTCTCTTGTCCAAATTGCATGCTCGCCCCTCGGTAAATTCAGCAAGTCAAAGCGATGAATTTCACGATAGCATACGCTGCTTGAGCTACCATTTGTGGGACGAGGACAACAAAAAGCTGATCAGCTTTAATCAATTCTCGAAGAGAGTCCCGTGACTTCAGGCCCGGCTTGTATGTAGAGATTGCTTTTACCTAGTCTTTCAACCGAATATTCAGGTTTAGCCTTTTTCAATCTTTTCTAGCTGAATAAATCGAACTTCTCGTTCGTCAAAGGGCCATTCAGCCGATAGAGAACTTTTTAATACGCCATTTCATGCCCGCCGATACCTTTCGCGCCCTATACTGAAACGGACCTTTTTGATCCTATGAAGACTATAACATTAGCCCTCTTATCATCGCTCGCCTTTCTTGTTGGATGCAATACGCTTAAGGAAACACGGTTGAATCTCGCATCGGGCAACTATGAATACGCCATTCGAACCTCGGTAGAGAACCTGAGAAAAAGCAGGACCAAAAAGAAGTCGATCGAATACATTCTGATACTTGAGGACTCTTATGCCAAGGCGGTTGAGCGCGATACGAGAACCATCGAGCGATTGAAAAGGGAAAGCAGCGGAGAAGCTCTCGAAGAAACCTACAACACTTACCAAGGGCTCAATAACCGGCAGGAATACATCCGCCCCCTTTTACCTCTCCATGAACCTGATACCGGAAGAGAAGCTCAATTCGCGATGGTCGACTACGATGAAGCGCTTTTCGATTCGAAAAGCAATTTGTCAGAACACCTTTACAAGCATGCGGCCTCTCTTCTTAGGAATGGCGACAAAATGGATGCACGCATAGCGTACGAAAACTTCAACTATTTGGAAAATATTAATCCAAATTACAAAGACAGCAGCGCTCTCATGAGCGACGCGCATTATAGAGGTACTGATTTCGTCTTCATCCACATGGACAACCATACGGACCATATCATTCCCAAGGAATTGGAAAGCGACCTCCTGCAGATCGATACTTACAAAATGAATAAGCTGTGGACTGTTTATCACAACACACAGGTCGAGAATACCGACTACGATTACGAATTGATTGTCACGTTCCGGGATATCCAGATCAGTCCAGAACAGATCTACGAAAAAGAGATAATAAAAACCAAGAAGATCAAAGCCGGGTTCACTTACGAACTGGACCAAACTGGCAATGTGAAAAAGGACAGCGCCGGAAATGACATTAAGTCCGACAAGTACATAACCATCCGGTCGAAAATCCAAGAATTCACGCAATCGAAATCAACAAGAATCGTAGCGGAAGCTGAATACCGTTCTTATCAAAACAAGCAGGTCATTACGTCGATTCCTATTGTCGGCGAATACAATTTCTTCCATCACTATTGCACGCATAATGGCGACAGGCGAGCCCTAGACGATCACTACAGGGGACTATTGGGCAAGGCTCTTGTGTCTTTTCCCTCAAACGAGCAGATGATCTACGACACCGGTGAAAACCTAAAACATCGCCTCAAGGAAATCATTGCCGCCAACCAATTCTAGAGTTTAATCAGTGTCTAGCAGGCTGATTCATCGCCATTTTCATTGATGACAGCCACTTTCATAATTAATCCCCCATATTTCATCCTAATGCCCGCACGATCTTGTAAACGTGATGCAGGAGCTGATTCAGCTTCACGCACTTCCCATCGACGTTCACCTCTTGGAAGAACGGGAAGAACCGGGCAACGGTCCTGTTTTAGAAATAGATGCACTTCGCTTCGAGCAGGAACGATCTGGCGATCTCGTTACCACTATCAAGGTCAAATTATCTAAATATTGAGAATTGAATACGCTAGAAACTTACAGTCAATGTACCGTAGCTCCGGCTGGTTCGAGCCGCTACCAAATGGATAAGGCTTTTCTCGACGTAATCCGCAAACCCCTACAAGAAATGATGGGTGACCTACTTGAGTATTTCCCATCTCCAGAAGAGAAAAAGAACGTCAGTGCTCCTCTAAAGGAACTCAGCGAAAACTAGGGCATCGTTTTGCCCGCAACGGTGGTTCTCAATTTCCCATCGAACACTTCGAGACGCATTTTGCACCAAACGCCTCCTTTTAAATCGAGCTCTTCAAGCCCGAAATCTACGTCCGTGACAATCGTCTTATCCTTCTTTTTTCGAAGGTGCTGTAGCGTGCATCCTCCAAACACACAAATCGTCACAATATTTTGAATACTGACTATCCAATTCGGTAGCAGTAGTACACATCGTTTACCGTCAACCCAAGCGTGATCGCTCGTGGATCTACTTCATCGCGATTGAGCTCATAGGTTACTTTCAACGTCTCTCCTTCCACAACATCGATCGGTTTGAATGGGAAATGAATCTGTCGCCAATGAGTCAAAGGAGCATCCGGTCCCGTATCGAGTCGAACCGATGGCGAAAGCTGTATTGAGAACCAGCCTACAAATCCATCAAACCGAGCCGTTCGATCCATCGTAAACTCAAGCTCTCCGCGCCTCCAAGGATCTTCGGGCGAAGCAGTCGCGAGATCGAGCGAGACCATCGGCTGACCTTCGGCGAGTTTCGATTCGCCAGGTACTTCTATCTGAGACGAAATTTCTTGGTTTTGCTCCATTTCCTCGAGAATCGAATAATCGATTCCGTGAACCGGTTCGCGCCAAAATCCAGGACCTTGTCCGTCGTAAAGTTCAGGACAAGCAATCGGCGCTAACAGAACGTCGACCTCCGAAGGAATCATCACGCCGCCTGGTTTTAGATTCTTATCCCTCGCCACGATCAAATCATCCAACATCGCCTCCGCAAAGGCCATATGCCCCAGCCACTCGCTCACGATTACATCCGTCGTTTTTTCCAGATCAAACGCGCTAGCATTGCATCTAACAATATCGACAATACCCGTCAGGTC